>NZ_JAGPYU010000039.1:0-670 GCF_024453945.1 Corynebacterium sp. CCUG 61414 | reverse complement strand
CGGCATCGGCGCCGTTTTACTTGTCGTGCGGATAATCGTGACTTTCTCAGGCAACCCAATCGGTGTTTTCGGTCGCGCGGTAATTACCCCATCAGCAAGGGCTTGCTCGACGGCACTTCGCCGGTTAGCCTCCATCTGTTGCCACGTGCCGTCTAGCACGCTTTGCGGAGTGTAGCCATTAATCCCACTGTGGGGCCGGTGGTTATACAACGTTGTAAACTCATCAACCCAGGCCGCTGCATGTTTAATGCTGGCAAAAGCCCTCGGGTAGTAGGCCATACCTTTCATGGTGTGAAACAACGACTCCATATGCGGATTATCGTTGCTAATCGACGGCCTGCTGAAGGAGCGTTTGACCTGGTGGGCATCAAAAAGTCTGCCAAGGCTGCGACTGGTCATCGCTGCCCCGTTATCGGAGTGCACCGTGTCGACATCAGGGTGTGCGGCAAAGATTTCTTCAAACATATGTCGTGCCACGCGGGAATCTTCGTGGTGGGCAACAACTGCGCCGACAACAGCACGGGAATACAGATCGATTGCGGTATGGCAGGCGTAGTACTGGTTTGTGTACTTGCCTGGAAGATAGGTGATATCCCAGCACAGCACTTGACCTGGCCGGTGTGCTTCAACATGTGGGGGCTGGTTGTTGCCGCGTGCACGCCGTGGGCGT
>NZ_JAGPYU010000038.1:0-968 GCF_024453945.1 Corynebacterium sp. CCUG 61414 | reverse complement strand
GACTCGTAAACGTCGGCGTGCAAGCCTGCCATCTGCACGCGATGTGCTGGCGTTGCCGACTGTCACCCTTGCACCCGGTGCCACGCTTGCTGATAGTGAGTTGGTCATGCCGGATGCTGCGGCAGTCGTGTTTATCCCCAACACTGAAGATCGCGGGATTGTCACCTATAGCGATACCCAGAAACAGCAGATGGTCAGGATCTATCACCAACTACCGTACGGGACAAAGAAGGTTTGGCTGGCCCGTCACGACATGGACGCATCACGAGTGATTCGGTGGATGAAGCGGTTTGATCTTGGCACGTTTACCCAGCAACAACGCGCCGCAGTCTATACCGGGGCAACTACCCCTGTACCGGTGGTGTTAGACGCTGAAGCAATCATCTCACTTGTCCACCAGTATGTGGCTGCCCCGCATGGGACAAAACAAGCCTTGCTGGATAAACACGGTATCTTGCAGTCAGCGATGCATGGCTGGATCGAGAAAGTCGCAAACGGCACGATTGCCCACTACACGCACACAAGAAAGGCAGAACCCTTGAACACCCCCAAGGCCACCAACAACGACATGGTCACCATTACCCGCAAGGAATACAACGCACTACAACGAGAAAACGCCAAGCTGCGCAAAGAAAACAAGCTGTGGAAGGACACCAGTGATGTACTGGGAAAAGCTATAGCGTCTCTGCCAAAGAAGCATGGCGGGGACTCAAACGCGGCGGGAAAATCCTCACAGTAGAACAAACACAACGCTATGAGGCAGGCCTACAACAAGAAAACGAGCTAATCGAAGCACTCGTTGGTATCGGGCACTCAATGAGGAAAGCCTGCAACGTGTTAGGCGTGGCCCGTTCCAGGCGGTATTACCAGGACAATCCCCGCCCGAAGAAGCAAGATCCGATCCCGCATCACAAACGCAACATCAAACGCTTAACCGATGCGCAAGTCAACGACATTTTGGCCTTGTT
>NZ_JAGPYU010000037.1:0-1385 GCF_024453945.1 Corynebacterium sp. CCUG 61414 | reverse complement strand
GGGTTAAGCGACAAAATGTGTGTCTGCTATCGGCGTGTCGCGGGGTTAGATGTGGCCTTTTTGGATGCCGATTGAGTGTGTGTACTCGGTATCGATACCGTTGTCGTAGAGGGCTGGTTGTCCTGTTTCATAGTCGGCTTGGTTCTCGTTTCGGGTCAGGGTTGTAACTTTGGCGAGTTGGTTCTGGCCCCAGTTGGACTGTCTGGCGATTTCTATTGGATCGCCAGGCAGTTCCGTTTTCAGATACAGCCACCAATCCAGCATTTTGCGTTGGTGCTCACCGCGTCTGCCGCGATGAGTTCTTGCAAGGAGCTTCAGCTGGGCGTTGATGCCGCCTTCAAGACTGTTGGTGGTGGATTTGATCCGGTGCGGCTCGAGCACACCTTTCGGGGGCTTGAGGTAGACAAACAGCAGGTCATTGCGCCACAGGTGGTTGAGACTGTTGTAGGCCTTGCGCACGTTGACATGGGTCCACACGAGTGTGTCTTTTGCTGTTTTCGGGTCTTTGACCTGTGTCTTTTCGTTGAGCCAATCCTTGTAGAGCGTGTGAAACTCTTGCAGTTGTGCACCCCATTGTGCAGCCTCGTCCAGGGTGGTGATGCGGGTGAGTTTCAGCGCGAGTCGGTAGATGGTGCGGCCAGCATCAGTGCGTGGTCGTGAGGTGGTGTAGCGGCGTACTCTGCGTTGGGCGTGCACGAGGCAGCGTTGGATTTTGGTGTTTGGCCAGCACGTTTTAATTGCGCTTGTGGCTCCTCGGCCACCGTCGATCACAGCGATCAACGGTGCTTCGATGCGCTCGAGCAGGCGCTTGTAGTCGTGTGTGGTTTCTTGTTTGCACCAGTGCCAGGCGATGACGTGGTCGAGCGTTGCCGCCACGATCAGACAGCCACCTGCGGTGTAGGTGCCGTCGATGAAGATCTGGTCGTAGACCCTGCCTGTATGGCCGATGGTCGGGTCAGGCACGTCAACCAGCCAAAAGGCATCGAATTTGCGCTGCAGCGTACGTGTCGAGCAGCTCATGTTGCCGGCGATCGCCGCAAGACTGGTCCCGGCGGTCAGGTGCTGGATGAACGCACGAAATAGGGCTGCGTTGGTGATATCGCTGCGCTGCTTGGTCAGTGAAGCACCGCAGATTTTGCACCGCCACCGGGTCGTCCCGTTGCTGGTGGTGCCGTTTCGTTTCATATCGCCGCCACAATGGCAGCGTGGTCGGTTCTTTGGCATTGGGCAACCGAACCACCGCTCCGTAGCACACCATGGCAGCCACACCGGGGATTTTCGCAAGAGAGGGCCAATATATGCTTTTGGAGCATATATTTTCCGCAAACGCGGAGTTCAGAGCATGAAAATCAACGATTCCGGACACACATTTTGTCGCTTAACCC
>NZ_JAGPYU010000036.1:0-1625 GCF_024453945.1 Corynebacterium sp. CCUG 61414 | reverse complement strand
TGGCAGCCACACCCACGGTGACTCAACCAACAAACAAGCCCACAACTGTGAGCCACAATAAAAAACTCCTTAGAAAGGAGGTGATCCAGCCGCACCTTCCGGTACGGCTACCTTGTTACGACTTCGTCCCAATCGCCGATCCCACCTTCGACAGCTCCCATGACAGGCCACTGGCTTCGGGTGTTACCAACTTTCATGACGTGACGGGCGGTGTGTACAAGGCCCGGGAACGTATTCACCGCAGCGTTGCTGATCTGCGATTACTAGCGACTCCGACTTCATGGGGTCGAGTTGCAGACCCCAATCCGAACTAAGGCCGGCTTTGTGCGATTAGCATCCCCTCACAAGGTAGCAAACGCGCTGTACCGACCATTGTAGCATGTGTGAAGCCCTGGACATAAGGGGCATGATGATTTGACGTCATCCCCACCTTCCTCCGAGTTAACCCCGGCAGTCTCTCATGAGTCCCCACCATTACGTGCTGGCAACATAAGACAAGGGTTGCGCTCGTTGCGGGACTTAACCCAACATCTCACGACACGAGCTGACGACAACCATGCACCACCTGTATAGCGACCACAAGGGAAACCACATCTCTGCGGCGATCCGCTACATGTCAAGCCCAGGTAAGGTTCTTCGCGTTGCATCGAATTAATCCACATGCTCCGCCGCTTGTGCGGGCCCCCGTCAATTCCTTTGAGTTTTAGCCTTGCGGCCGTACTCCCCAGGCGGGGCGCTTAATGCGTTAGCTACGGCACAAATCCCGTGGAAGGGACTCACACCTAGCGCCCACCGTTTACGGCATGGACTACCAGGGTATCTAATCCTGTTCGCTACCCATGCTTTCGCTCCTCAGCGTCAGTTACTGCCCAGAGACCTGCCTTCGCCATCGGTGTTCCTCCTGATATCTGCGCATTTCACCGCTACACCAGGAATTCCAGTCTCCCCTACAGCACTCAAGTTATGCCCGTATCGCCTGCAGTCCCACAGTTAAGCTGTGGACTTACACAAACGACGCGACAAACCACCTACGAGCTCTTTACGCCCAGTAATTCCGGACAACGCTCGCACCCTACGTATTACCGCGGCTGCTGGCACGTAGTTAGCCGGTGCTTCTTCTCCAGGTACCGTCACAAAAATGCTTCGTCCCTAGCGAAAGGAGTTTACAACCCGAAGGCCTTCATCCCCCACGCGGCGTCGCTGCATCAGGCTTGCGCCCATTGTGCAATATTCCCCACTGCTGCCTCCCGTAGGAGTCTGGGCCGTATCTCAGTCCCAATGTGGCCGTACACCCTCTCAGGCCGGCTACCCGTCGACGCCTTGGTAGGCCATTACCCCACCAACAAGCTGATAGGCCGCGAGCTCATCCCATACCGCAAAAGCTTTCCACAACAATATCCAAAAAGTTGTCCTATCCGGTATTAGACCCAGTTTCCCAAGCTTATCCCGAAGTACAGGGCAGATCACCCACGTGTTACTCACCCGTTCGCCACTCGAGTACCAGTGCAAGCACTGGCCTTTCCGTTCGACTTGCATGTGTTAAGCACGCCGCCAGCGTTCATCCTGAGCCAGGATCAAACTCTCCACAAAAACTATTTCAGAAAGAAACAAGGCCGTGAAAAGCC
>NZ_JAGPYU010000035.1:0-1794 GCF_024453945.1 Corynebacterium sp. CCUG 61414 | reverse complement strand
TGCGCGGCAAGCGCTTTACCATCAACCTTCACATCGGCGGCACCGATGGTGGAGTTGTAATCCTTGCCGATCTTGCCGGTGTTGATCATCAGGTTGTCCCAGTCGGCTGGCACACGGTAGTCACCTTTGTAGCAGTCCATGCCCGGCTGGTTGCATACCTCTGGCAGTGGCCCACCGGAGACGGATTCTTCATCCGAGTAGTTAAAGTGGGTGAACTGGTAGAGGTAGTTCATCACCGAGTAGTAGTTCGGCAGGTAATCCGACTGCGGGACCTCGTTGGCGAACTTCATCGAACCATTGTGGTTGAGCCCCAGCGTGTGGCCGAGCTCGTGCATGATCGTGTTGCGCAGCTGATCATCGGTGCGCATGCGTTCATGCTTGGCAACATAAAACGAGTTATCCGCAACCAGGGCCAACCCGGTACCCCAGTGGCCACGCTGCATCTGGTCCCCAATGACACCAACCCGGAAGACTGCCGCACGTGCACCCAAAATGGTATCGATATTATCGACCAGCTTCATGCCCGGGATGGTGCCCTCGAAGTAGTACGGGGCGTACGGCTCAGTCTGTCCACCATGACGCGTCGGATAGTTTGCAATGTTGGTGTAGGTATCACCGGCATCGATGTGCAGGTTGACCCCGTACTGGTCGAAGCGATCCACCAGTTGCTGCAAAATATCGCGGTGTGGGCGGTAGCTTGCCACCGACATCTGCGCACACATGGCAGCATCCGCACCAGGTGTGTCGCAGCCAGCCTGCTGCCACTGCGAGTTCATCCAATTAAGCTGCAGGAACAAATCCGGGCGCTCAGGATCAGCACCCCACTGATTCAGTGGCATGGCCGTACCGTCGCTTAGGGTAACGCCTTCGCGTTCCCACATATCCGGCAGACCGTCACCATCAGAATCAACAGCACTGTCCTGGGTTGCAACCTCCATGTGCATGGCAGCAGTCAACGTGTTGCCTGCATCAATGCGCTCAAACCAACGACCACGCTGGAAGCTTGCCCCTGCTGGATCCACAAACCCAACCTCACCGGCAGCCGTGGTGCGCTGGAACGCATCGGCTACACCAGACGAGGTTGCATTATCGAACGACACCGAGGTCTCATAGCCAAGCTGTGCCGGGGCAACAACAAACTTCCCATCATCATAGGAGCCGGAAAGCCCGACCTGGGAGTTAATCTGGTTCGTCAGATCCGCCTGCACAAACGCCGAGGAATCCTTGTTGTTGGTCACCCGCACAATGACATCGACACGGTTGCCTGCAAAGCGGTATTCACGCTCCACCGACACACCAGCGCCCTGGTCTTCACCGCGGTAGATGACCACCTGGGTGTCCCCATCACGGTAGGTATCCACGTTAAGGTCAGACTCTAAATCCACTAGCGCACCATCGGCACGCAAGTCCACATACAGTGAGGACTCCTGGCTGCCAGCAATGGAGCGGGCATCCGTAAACTTCAACGTCGAAATACGCCCCGGCTGTGTTACCGAGTTGTGAAAGACCGCACCCGGCCCGTCAGCGGTCACTGTGACCGACGAGTCAGCAACAGCCATCTCCGCGTGAGCAACCTGTGCACCATTAGCCGCAACGGCCAACACACACGCTGCTACACATACCTTCCGCGCAATGCTGTTCATCATCGTTGTCACAATCCTTATACCTTCCATCACGCACCACCCAACCGGTGGAACATGAAACCCTTCGTTGTTCTGACCCCAAGTTTATGCACCGCAACTATACATGGCCAATCCACCCAAAACACGACAACAAAACAGGCAAAAACACGCC
>NZ_JAGPYU010000034.1:0-2027 GCF_024453945.1 Corynebacterium sp. CCUG 61414 | reverse complement strand
TTTCCCTTAGTGCCAGGATGGTTGTGAACGTCAATCCATAGGAGGTTTTGTTCATGACCGACCCACAGTTACCTGAGTTGGTGCCGTCAGCGTTGACGTCACCACCGACCGTTGCAACCCCGGTAAGGACCCACGGGGGCAAGATTAAAACATCACGCGAGGAAGTCAAAGAGATCCTAGCAATGCCACCGCGTGTGCTGGCAGCGGGGCAAGTACTCGATGAAGACACGTTGGCCTCATTTGAAGCAGTAGCGTTCGTGTTCTCCCCGTACCGCACTACTGGCTCTGGCAGGTGGTTTCATCCAGCACAGCAGCGACAAATGATCACGATTTATAACCGGTTGCCGTACGGCACGAAAGGCCCATGGTGCACCCGACAGGCAATCCAGTCTTGCGATATCAAGCGCTGGGCCCGCGCATTACAGTTATCAAAGTCCACCACTGATGGTTTAGATGGTATTCAACGAGCCAAACGCAGCGTTGATGAAGCATATCGGGGAAGGTATTCACCTGACTACATCCGTGAGATGGTCATTGAATATCAGCTGGTGCCGTATGGCCAGAAAGAAGCGTGGTTAATTGAACATGGACTTGCTGACCACACCATGCGACGCTGGACAGCAATGGTTGCCGATGGTGATCTCACCACGCGTACTACACCAAGGAGGATTGGAACATTGACGATGGATGAGTGCGTTGAAATCCAGCAGTTACGCAAGGAAGTCTCCGCGTTGATGCAGCAAAAGCGCAAGCTCGAACTCGATGCGAAGCGTCGGGAGGAAGCTATGCAGCGTGCCCTGGATAAGGCAACAGAAAGAGCAGAGCGGGCTGAACTAGCCACTGATGTGTTGGGAAAAGCTTTAGCGACCATGCCAGGGCAACATGGCGTGGACTCAAACGTGGCGGAAGAGTCCTCACTCAAGACCAACAACGCCTCTACGACCAAGGACAACACGAAGAAGAAACACTGATTGACCAGTTAGTTGACTGTGGCTATTCGAAAACTCACGCAATGCGCATCATCGGAGTCTCACGCAGCCGCGTGTTCTATCAAACGAAGCCACGCCCACGTGTTGCCGATCCAATTGCCTACGACAAACGACGGATCAACCGACTGTCCGATACCACTGTCGAGCGCATCTTGGAATTGTTAGACGCCAATCCACATTCCGGGGTGGACCAGGTATTTTACGCCGCGTTAAACAACGGGATTTACCTGGCAAGCCTGCGCAGTTTCTACCGAGTTGCCAAAAAACATGGACGATTGCTCTACCAACGACACAACACCAAAGCCAAGCAAGCTCAACGCAAACGAAACGCCTCCCCGCCACATGTACGCGCCACAGCACCAGGCCAGGTACTGTGCTGGGACATTACCTTCTTGCCTGGACAATACGTCGGACAAAACTTCGCATGCCACACGGTCATTGACCTGTACTCCCGCGCAATCGTTGGCTGCGTCGTAGCAGAACGCGAAAACAGCCACGTAGCAGCAGCAATGTTTGACGACATCCTGACTCGTTTTCCCCACGTGAAAACCGTGCACTCTGATAACGGCAGTGCGATGACAAGCAAACGCCTCGGCAAACTCTTCGCCAAACACGGTGTGGCCCGCTCATTTAACCGGCCTCACACCAGCAACGACAATCCGCATACCGAGTCGGTGTTCCACACCATGAAAGGCAGGACCTACTACCCGAAAACGTTTGCCACACTCGGCCACGCCAAAAACTGGCTCAACGAATGGGTGCCGGTCTATAACGCCACTCCCCACAGTGGAATCAACTACTACCCGCCACAAGCAGTCCTCGACGGCACCTGGGACAAACTGCAACACCAACGCGAGGAGGGGATGCGAAACGCGCTACGCGAAGGCATCATCACTCAACTTCCGAACACCGCAGCTGGCACAGGCATTCCGGCAGAAGTCAGCATCATCCGCACCACTACCCAAACCGCCCCGCCCCCACAACCCATCACGATCTAACACCCAACCATGTTCACAACCACTTGACATAAAGCGTTTT
>NZ_JAGPYU010000033.1:0-2157 GCF_024453945.1 Corynebacterium sp. CCUG 61414 | reverse complement strand
AGCATATATTTTCCGCAAACGCGGAGTTCAGAGCATGAAAATCAACGATTCCGGACACACATTTTGTCGCTTAACCCCCTTCGGGGCAGTAAAGGGAGGACAATCACATGAAAATAATCAATATTGGAATTCTTGCCCATGTAGACGCTGGAAAGACGACCTTGACGGAGAGCCTGCTATATGCCAGCGGAGCCATTTCAGAACCGGGGAGCGTCGAAAAAGGGACAACGAGGACGGACACCATGTTTTTGGAGCGGCAGCGTGGGATTACCATTCAAGCGGCAGTCACTTCCTTCCAGTGGCACAGATGTAAAGTCAGCATTGTGGATACGCCCGGCCACATGGATTTTTTGGCGGAGGTGTACCGCTCTTTGGCTGTTTTAGATGGGGCCATCTTGGTGATCTCCGCTAAAGATGGCGTGCAGGCCCAGACCCGTATTCTGTTCCATGCCCTGCGGAAAATGAACATTCCCACCGTTATCTTTATCAACAAGATCGACCAGGCTGGCGTTGATTTGCAGAGCGTGGTTCAGTCTGTTCGGGATAAGCTCTCCGCCGATATTATCATCAAGCAGACGGTGTCGCTGTCCCCGGAAATAGTCCTGGAGGAAAATACCGACATAGAAGCATGGGATGCGGTCATCGAAAATAACGATAAATTATTGGAAAAGTATATCGCAGGAGAACCAATCAGCCGGGAAAAACTTGTGCGGGAGGAACAGCGGCGGGTTCAAGACGCCTCCCTGTTCCCGGTCTATTATGGCAGCGCCAAAAAGGGCCTTGGCATTCAACCGTTGATGGATGCGGTGACAGGGCTGTTCCAACCGATTGGGGAACAGGGGAGCGCCGCCCTATGCGGCAGCGTTTTCAAGGTGGAGTATACAGATTGCGGCCAGCGGCGTGTCTATCTACGGCTATACAGCGGAACGCTGCGCCTGCGGGATACGGTGGCCCTGGCCGGGAGAGAAAAGCTGAAAATCACAGAGATGCGTATTCCATCCAAAGGGGAAATTGTTCGGACAGACACCGCTTATCCGGGTGAAATTGTTATCCTTCCCAGCGACAGCGTGAGGTTAAACGATGTATTAGGGGACCCAACCCGGCTCCCTCGTAAAAGGTGGCGTGAGGACCCCCTCCCCATGCTGCGGACGTCGATTGCGCCGAAAACGGCAGCGCAAAGAGAACGGCTGCTGGACGCTCTTACGCAACTTGCGGATACTGACCCGCTTTTGCGCTGCGAGGTGGATTCCATCACCCATGAGATCATTCTTTCTTTTTTGGGCCGGGTGCAGTTGGAGGTTGTTTCCGCTTTGCTGTCGGAAAAATACAAGCTTGAAACAGTGGTAAAGGAACCCACCGTCATTTATATGGAGCGGCCGCTCAAAGCAGCCAGCCACACCATCCATATCGAGGTGCCGCCCAACCCGTTTTGGGCATCCATCGGACTGTCTGTTACACCACTCCCGCTTGGCTCCGGTGTACAATACGAGAGCCGGGTTTCGCTGGGATACTTGAACCAGAGTTTTCAAAACGCTGTCAGGGATGGTATCCGTTACGGGCTGGAGCAGGGCTTGTTCGGCTGGAACGTAACGGACTGTAAGATTTGCTTTGAATACGGGCTTTATTACAGTCCGGTCAGCACGCCGGCGGACTTCCGCTCATTGGCCCCGATTGTATTGGAACAGGCATTGAAGGAATCAGGGACGCAACTGCTGGAACCTTATCTCTCCTTCACCCTCTATGCGCCCCGGGAATATCTTTCCAGGGCTTATCATGATGCACCGAAATACTGTGCCACCATCGAAACGGTCCAGGTAAAAAAGGATGAAGTTGTCTTTACTGGCGAGATTCCCGCCCGCTGTATACAGGCATACCGTACTGATCTGGCCTTTTACACCAACGGGCAGAGCGTATGCCTTACAGAACTGAAAGGGTATCAGGCCGCTGTCGGCAAGCCAGTCATCCAGCCCCGCCGTCCAAACAGCCGCCTGGACAAGGTGCGCTATATGTTTCAGAAGATAATGTAACGTCTTGCGCAATGCAAGCGTTCATTGCTGGCTATTGCGAAATATCATTGATAACCCTAGGTGGCAGGCTGGTTGTGGGCCAAAACCCGAAGGAGGTCCGCACCCATGTCCCCGCACGATATTCCCCCGC
>NZ_JAGPYU010000032.1:0-3326 GCF_024453945.1 Corynebacterium sp. CCUG 61414 | reverse complement strand
TTTGTTTTAGTCTCGGTGTAATTAGTACCAGTCACCTTACACACCTCACAGTGCTACCAGATCCGGCCTATCAACCCCATCATCTCTAGGGAACCTCAAACGAAACCTCATCTCAAAACAGGCTTCCCGCTTAGATGCTTTCAGCGGTTATCCCTCCCGTACGTAGCCAACCAGCCCTGCTCCTGGCGGAACAACTGGCACACCAGAGGTACGTCCGTCCCGGTCCTCTCGTACTAGGGACAGCCTTCTTCAAGTTTCAACGCGCGCGGCGGATAGAGACCGAACTGTCTCACGACGTTCTGAACCCAGCTCGCGTGCCGCTTTAATGGGCGAACAGCCCAACCCTTGGGACCTACTCCAGCCCCAGGATGCGACGAGCCGACATCGAGGTGCCAAACCATCCCGTCGATATGGACTCTTGGGGAAGATCAGCCTGTTATCCCCGGGGTACCTTTTATCCGTTGAGCGACACCACATCCACAAGTAGGTGCCGGATCACTAGTCCCGACTTTCGTCCCTGCTCGACTTGTAAGTCTCACAGTCAAGCTCCCTTGTGCACTTACACTCACCACCTGATTGCCAACCAGGCTGAGGGAACCTTTGGGCGCCTCCGTTACATTTTGGGAGGCAACCGCCCCAGTTAAACTACCCACCAGGCACTGTCCCCAACCCAGATCATGGGCCAAGGTTAGACATCCACTACGGTCAGAGTGGTATTTCAACAACGACTCCACAATCACTAGCGTGACCACTTCACAGTCTCCCACCTATCCTACACAAACCGCACCGAATACCAATACCAAGCTATAGTGAAGGTCCCGGGGTCTTTTCGTCCTGCCGCGCGAAACGAGCATCTTTACTCGTACTGCAATTTCACCGGGCCTGTGGTTGAGACAGCAGGGGAGTCGTTACGCCATTCGTGCAGGTCGGAACTTACCCGACAAGGAATTTCGCTACCTTAGGATGGTTATAGTTACCACCGCCGTTTACTGGGGCTTAAATTCTCCGCTTCGGACTTACGTCCTAACAGGTCCTCTTAACCTTCCAGCACCGGGCAGGCGTCAGTCCGTATACATCAACTTAACCGTCTTCGCACGGACCTGTGTTTTTGATAAACAGTCGCTCCCCTCTATTCTCTGCGACCCCCACCAGCAACACACCGAAAAAGGCATGCAACCAGCAAGGGCCCCCCTTCTCCCGAAGTTACGGGGGCAATTTGCCGAATTCCTTAACCACAGTTCACCCGACCGCTTTAGTATTCTCTACCTGACCACCTGTGTCGGTTTCGGGTACGGGCCATACACATACATCGCTAGAGGCTTTTCTCGACAGCAAAGGATCACCACCATCACCCAACAATTGGGCTACGCATCACGCCTCACACAAAATATCGACCGCATTTCACTAGTCGACGTGCCACACGCTTACACCAAGATATCCAACACTTGGCGCGGCTACCTGACTGCGTCACCCCATCACTGAACTACCACGGATCAGGCCCCACGCATCACCAACAACCACACACCCAAAAGGATGCGCATGTTGCCAGTTCAGGGTGGTTAGTATCACCGCTTCACTCTTTGTCGCATGCATACGGGTACGGGAATATCAACCCGTTGACCATCGACTACGCCTGTCGGCCTCGCCTTAGGACCCGACTCACCCTGGGAAGACGAACTTGACCCAGGAACCCTTAGTCATCCAGCGGATACGATTCTCACGTATCTCTCGTTACTCATGCCTGCATTCTCACTCGCACACAGTCCACCACCCCTTACAGTATGGCTTCACCCCATGCACGACGCTCCCCTACCCATAGTAAAAACTATGCCGCGGCTTCGGCGGTGTACTTGAGCCCCACTACATTGTCGGCGCAGAACCACTCGACCAGTGAGCTATTACGCACTCTTTCAAGGATGGCTGCTTCTAAGCCAACCTCCTGGCTGTCTTCGCGATCCCACATCCTTTTCCACTTAGTACACCCTTAGGGGCCTTAACCGGCGATCTGGGCTGTTTCCCTCTCGACTATGAAGCTTATCCCCCACAGTCTCACTGCTATAGAACACTTAACCGGCATTCGGAGTTTGGCTGATGTTGCTAAGATGATAGTCCCGCTCAACCAACCAGTAGCTCTACCTCCGGCAAACTACTATAACGCTGCACCTAAATGCATTTCGGGGAGAACCAGCTATCACGGAGTTTGATTGGCCTTTCACCCCTACCCACAACTCATCCCCTCAGTTTTCAACCTAAGTGGGTTCGCGCCTCCACAACCTCTTACAGCTGCTTCACACTGGCCATGGGTAGATCACCCCGCTTCGGGTCCAGGACATGCCACTTACAACACCCAATTAGGATTCGCTTTCGCTACGACTACCCCACACGGGTTAACCTCGCGACATGCCGCTGACTCGCAGGCTCATTCTTCAAAAGGCACGCCATCACACACACGCGGTGCTCTGACGGATTGTAAGCGCACGGTTTCAGGAACTCTTTCACTCCCCTCCCGGGGTACTTTTCACCATTCCCTCACGGTACTTATTCACTATCGGTCACACTTAGTATTTAGGCTTACCGGGTGGTCCCGGCAGATTCACAGCAGATTCCACGAGCCCACTGCTACTCGGGCAAACAATCACCACAACACGACACGCCTTCACGTACAGGGGCTCTCACCCTCTCCGGCACACCATCCCAGGTGACTTCCGCTAACACGCCGCATCATAGGGGTACATGGCAGCATACCCACAATCATCGCCCACAACACCACACGCGCAACCCCTGCCAGGTATCACACACGCATGGTTTAGCCTCATCCACGTTCGCTCGCCACTACTAGCAGAATCACAATTGTTTTCTTCTCCTACGGGTACTGAGATGTTTCACTTCCCCGCGTAACCCCCACACAGACTATACATTCATCTGCAGGTAACACTCCATAACAAGTGCCAGGTTTCCCCATTCGGACATCCTCGGATCAACGCTTTGTTGGCAACTCCCCGAGGCATAACGCAGCCTCACACGTCCTTCATCGGCTAAGCATGCCAAGGCATCCACCGTACGCCCTTGTAACAAAACAAAAACACACAACAAACAAACAACAAACAACCACCACACACAAACAGCATGACAATCACTTGTTGTTAGGCAAACTTACAATCAAAAAATTCTTCCACAAGAATAAAGATGCTCGCGTCCACTATACAGTTCTCACACAACACACCCCACACACCAACCACCAACCAAACCAGTCAGTGATCAACACGCGGAATCAATCAAGACAACACAACTGCTGCCTCAGACACCCAACAGTGCACCAACACACA
>NZ_JAGPYU010000031.1:0-3730 GCF_024453945.1 Corynebacterium sp. CCUG 61414 | reverse complement strand
AAACCATATCTGGTTGTTGGCCGAGGTCATCCCAGGAAACCAGATAGATTTATACACACAAAATGTCCCTTAAGCCAAGAATTGTTCCCGGAGCTTTCGATGAGCGGGGAACGTTCTTCATGGACAGGCGTCGAGACCTGGGAAAACACATGTGCTAGTCGACCGAAATGGGCCTGAAACCCAAAAAAGTTCCCGGGCTCAGTGGTGATTTTCGCCTTACTACCCATGAAGATAGTTGGAAGGAAGTTGAGTGATATTCATGACTGGTTCAAGTTATCGATCAAGAGTATTTGGATATAATTTTAGTCGGATCGTACTTATCTTCGCAGTACTCTTATTGTGTGTCTACTTCTTGACCAGAAGAGATCAAACCGCCTTTATCACATGCGGTCTTTTAGTGTCTCTGGCAATTTTCTTTAATGTCGGGGTGTTGCTGAATGATGAAATCCTTCGGATTTCAGTTCTTGGCATTCCAGTTAGCAACGTTCGTTTGGAATCTCTGAAGGGGGCGGAGATCCTTCCCTCGGGCCCCATACTCGAATCCCAAACGTTTGGGGTTCACTTCCTGGATGGCACTATTTCATTCCATGCCGGTTCTGCAAATATCCTCCTACACCGCAATATCGGAAGACCCATTCGCTTGACGGTTAAAGACCCAGAGGAATTTTTACACCTCCTAGCGGAGAACTCCGCTATTCGACCCGCTTCTCACAGTTAAGCCCCCGGTGCCGACACAACTGGCAACCAAAAGCATACCTCGAAGAGCTACTCACTCAAGCATCACCCGATCTGTCGCGTCAGATGCTCGGTGATTTCATCAACCAAATTCTATCTTCCCAAGACGATACTGTCGGCAGCGCTGACTACGGCACCACCAGCGACAACCGCGTCAACCACCGCAACGGCTACCGCCACCGACTACTGGATACACGGGTCAGCACCGTCGATGTGGCTATCCCGAAACTACGCCACGGTTCCTTCTTGTCTGACTGGCTGTTAGAACGACGAACCTGTAGCGAACGTACCATGTAGATAAGCCTCTGGGCACTAAAGTACTCAGAGGTACTATGCAGTTGGTATGGACTGCGGAAGCTGCATTGACTGTCAGTAGCGCGAATACGAGGAGTAAAACATGGTAGACAATTGGAACATAACGTCTTTTGCCTATTACATGAATTCGCTTTTAAAGCGGTATTTTGCTCAAGAAAACCTCATTTCTTCCGGAGCTGTCGAGCTACGGGCAGCTTGGAGAACGGCTCAGTACGTCTACTGCGTATTCTCAGTAATGTCCACGAAAGGACTTGCGTATGTTGGCATGGAAATGCCCCCAATACCGAGTACTGGGGGAGTCTCATCGGAAGAAGATACTGCTGTCAAGGCCTGGGCAGATCAGCTTGCCGGTGATCCATTCGCCGGGGATTTAGACTACGGTTGCGGAGATAAAATAAAATGGCTCGGAACCGTTAACGACAACACGCCTCAACGCTTTATAGAATTGAGGAGAGCGAAGGCAGACAAAAAGATGGGCACAGAGCTTTATATTCCACGAACCGGCCACGGTTAATCATTTACCCCCTGCCTCACCGCGCCTGTTTTAATCTATGTTTTTCTCAATATTGAACCACTGGGGAACCACGTCGCTGCCATCATTGGACTCACGTAGCGGGAACATTGTCTTCACCCCACGTGGCTCTAGTCCGCCAGGGACCCACACTGTAGTTTCTATTACTGCTCGAAGTTCGAACGATCTGCCAGGTCCAATCTTCTTTCCGTCATTTGTACGGAGAGCCTCATAGATAGGAGTTTCATAGATACGGTCGGTACCTTCCATCCTCGCTTCGCAGAGCCCTTTAAAGTACTTGTTTATCGTATATAGGTTCCAAATTCCGTGCTTATGCCTGATCTTGTCATAGCCCCAAGGACCCCCTTTTCCCCTTTTAGCATCCGGGGTGTACCAACCGCGTCGTAGTACCACAGGGGTCCCGCACCTGTCCCGAGTAGACAGCACCACGTCATCAGTGTAGTCATTACCTCCAGCGATTCCGCTGCCTTGTAGGGTAGGTGCATCTTGTTCGAGTCCTGCTCGGGAACTTTTTCTAACAGACCGACTTAAGCGTTCGGGTCCTTTGAACCGCCGGAGCGCTGCTCCCAGTCCAGGTTCCAGTAGCCAAGGCCGTCGTAGCCGTTGAGGGTGCCACCGTTCGTATTCTTCACAACGACCGGATCGCCCCGCTTCACGGTCTCTTGGAACCACTGCGCGTCCGCATACGTAGCGTTGACGCAGCCGTGCGACTGGTTCGTGGCCCCCATCGCCCATACCGCCCACGGTGCGGAGTGGACGTAGATGCCCGAGTAGGACAGCTGGGTGGCGTAGTCGACCGGGGTGACGTAGCCGCCCTGCCCCAGCCCGAGGCCGAAGGTGCGGGAGTCCATCACGAGTGAGGTGTGCTCGTCACCGACGACGTAGGTGCCGTTCGGCGTGTCGTACTGGAAGTCAGTACCAAGCGAGACCGGGAACGAGCGGATCTGCTCACCGTTTTGGTAGACACGCAACACCTTTTCATTGTTGTCGATGACGGTTTTCACCTCATCGCCGATTTCAAAGGTGGTTTCGTTGTCCTGCGCACCGTAAACACCGCCGCCGAGGTCCTTGCCGTAGAGGTCGGCCGTCACCTTTACCGTGGTGCCGGGCTCCCAGAACTCTTTCGGGCGCCAACGCAGCTCGTATGGGTCCAGCCAGAAGAAGCCACCCTCGGTGTCGTTCGAAGTCTCAATATCGATGAGTTCCTCGAGCGCCTTCGTGTCCTGGATGGGGACGTCGAAACGGAAGGTGATTGCCTGCGCAACACCGACCGTCGAACCCTCCAGCGGGCCCATGTAGACGTTCGTGGTTGCCGCCGGAACGACCGTGGAGAAGCTCACGGTCTTCTTCTGGCCAGCCTTATCCTTCGCCACGATGGTGTAGTAGCGGCCGTATCCGAGCGGTTCGGTGACTTCCCATTCGGTGTGGTCGTCATTGAAGGACGATTCGATAACTTTGCCGTCCTCATTCGTCATCTCGACTTCTTCGAGTCCGGCTTCAGACTTCACCGTGATCGGGTCGAGGGGTTCGACGTCGGTCTCCTCATCTTTCACCGAAAACGCCGGCGGCTCAGGCTTGACGGTCGTCTGACCAGTGGTTTCCGCCACCTGATTGATGCCCTGACCCGCGTCTGACGAGCACCCAACCACACCCACCGCCAACACAGCGACGAGACCAACACCCATGAGAGACCGGCGCATGTTTGTCACGTTTCTCGCTTCCTCACAACACCCGAAGTTTTAGCAACCAACAACACTATCGCCCCAGCGCAACGAAACGCTACTTTACAGCGACCCGAAACGATAACCGTTCCATAACGATCGAAAATAACCACGCTGACCTGGCGATTTTACACCTTGCAAACCTTAGTGTTACTGTATTCAACGTTGCCAACGAGGACAGCCTCCAAGACAACAAGCGCCATTAGCTCAATTGGCAGAGCAACTGACTCTTAATCAGTGGGTTCGGGGTTCGATTCCCTGATGGCGCACCACCTTAACCCCCTGACCAGCGGGAACAGTACCGTAGGCCAGGGGCTTTTCGTATCTTAACCCAAATCCCCCATAAATTCGGGTTAAGCGACAAAATGTGTGTCTGCTATCGGCGTGTCGCGGGGTTAGATGTGGCCTTTTTGGATGCCGATTGAGT
>NZ_JAGPYU010000030.1:0-3827 GCF_024453945.1 Corynebacterium sp. CCUG 61414 | reverse complement strand
ACTCAATCGGCATCCAAAAAGGCCACATCTAACCCCGCGACACGCCGATAGCAGACACACATTTTGTCGCTTAACCCTCTTTTGTGCGCGCCGCAAAAGCCAAAAGCTGGGCTTAAGGGACATTTTGTGTGTAACTAACTGCGTCCAGCCCACCCTTTTCTCACGCCTAAGCTGAGGTTCCACTGATGATCAATGCCGGTATCGAATTCTTTCGGTCCGTCGACCTCTTCCCGTTGACCTCTTCCGGTCGACCTACTCCGGTTTACCAACGCAGGTCAGCGCAAAATCGGCAAAATAGCCCCAAACCATCCAAATCGAGCTGACCTGGGTTGGTCGGCGCAATGAGGTCGACCGGAACCCCCGATACCTCGATGCGACCAGAATTGTGCACGTCAAGGGCTTTGCTCGTCCCCCTGGCTATATGTGGCCGCGCAACGCGCAGGCGGCTGGTTCTAGTCCCCTAGAGCCCTCGATGCCGCGGGTCCCTGCGCTACCCGCAGACTCCAGACCACACACCAGACGTCATTCGGTGTTGATTTCTCAAAACGGGCGAATGGAACTGTTTTGAAAACCATATCTGGTTGTTGGCCGAGGTCATCCCGGGAAAACAGATAGATTTATACACACAAAATGTCCCTTAAGCCAAAAGCTGAGTAGCGGAAGCTGCAAAAACTACGGCGCGTCGATCGGGAACTGGACGGAGCCGTCCGTCGACTGGGTGGGTGCTTCGTCCTGCTCCGGCCCGTAAATGAGCCAGCCGCCGAGGGCGACCAAGGCCGCGATCGCGATGGTCGCGATTACTGCGCGCTGCTTCTTGGGCTCAGCCGGGCGGTCAGGGTTGTATTCGGCTTTGAGGTAGGGGTCTTGGTTTGGCGTCGTATTCGTATCCACGGCGCCAAAGATATCATCTTATGCGCTGGTGGTTGCATTCAGGTCCCAGTCGCGCAGTATGCGCTCGACGTGGCCGGTTGCGCGAACATTGTACTGCGCCTGCTCAACCTTGCCGTCGGCGCCAACGAGAATGGTGGAGCGGATGACGCCCTGCACGATACGGCCGTAGTTGTTCTTCTCGCCGAATGCGCCGTAGGCGGTCATGGTTTCCTTGGACGGATCGGAAAGAAGGGCGATCTTCAGGTCGTGGTCTTCGCGGAACTTCGCCAGCTTTTCTGGCTTGTCGGGGCTGATGCCGACGACGGCGATGTTGGCGTCGTTAAACACTTCGAGGTGCTCGGTGAAGTCGCAAGCTTCCTTGGTGCAGCCCGGGGTGTTGGCGCGTGGGTAGAAGTAGACAATAACGCGCTTGCCGGCGAAGTCTGCAAGCGAAACGGTCTCGCCTTTGTCGCTGGTCAGGGTGAATGCGGGGGCGGTGTCGCCTTGTTCGAGTCGAATGTTGTCAGTCATAATTCCCCGTTTTACACTAGATTGGTTGGAAGTTCTGTAAATAGTTAACACATCTAGGAGTATGTAGATCGTGGCACGAGATATTCATGACATTGAGCGCAGCCTTGCAGAGACCCGCTCGAAGCTCGCTAGCACCCTCGATGAGCTCGCAGACCGCGCTCAGCCATCCAACCTTGCAGACAGCGCGAAGAGCGAAGCTGCTAACTGGCTGCAGGATGAGACCGTCCAGAAGGTCCTGATTGGTATCGGCGTTGGTGTCGCAGCACTTGTTGGCATCAAGGTGTTTAACAGCCGCAAGCGCAAGAGCGAGCTGAAGAAGCTGCAGGAGCTGCTCTCTCAGCGCTAGTTCACAATCAAACCCCGCCCTCCACGCTGGAGGAGCGGGGTTTTCTGCTACTTGGCGACAATCGTCGCCCCGGCCTCTTCCATCTCACGCAGCGCCGCCTGGCCACGCTCCTCGTCGACGGGGGAGCACAGGTCGGCGAGGACGCGGACGTCGAAACCCTCCTTGCGGGCATCAAGCACCGTGGCGCGCACGCAGTGGTCCGTAGCGATGCCGCACACATCGACGGCGGTGACGTCGTTCTCGCGCAGCCAATCGCCGAGCAGCACATCGCCGTCAGTGACGCCCTCAAAGCCGGAGTACGCGGCGGTGTAGTGCCCCTTCCGGAAGTACTTGTCAATACTTATCGACGCCAGCGGCGCGCGCAGCTGTGCGCCATCGGTGTCAGCAACGCAGTGGACTGGCCACGTATCCACAAAATCCGGGTCCTGCGAGAAGTGGGTGCCAGGGTCGATGTGCCAGTCCTGCGTGGCGAGCACGAAGTCGTAGTCGTCTCTGTGTTCTTCGAGCAGTGTGCGCACGCCTTCGGCGACGAGATCACCCTTCGCGGTGCCGAGGGAGCCGCCGGGGCAGAAGTCATTTTGGATATCAACAAGGATGCAAGCGACAGTCATGCCGATAGCCTAGCCGGTGGCGCGCCTGCTCGGGGCGTTTCAAAGTATGGGGGAATTTAGGCTTAAGGGACATTTTGTGTGTATAAATCTGTCCGGTTTCCTGGGATGACCTCGCCTAACAGGCCGATATGGTTTCCCAAACAGTTCCATTCGCCCGTTTCGAGAAATCAACACCGAATACCACCACACCTGTGGTATAGGCTCCGACCGTGGTGCGGTAAGGCCAATTGCTATGGCAATCACAAACCGGCCGTCTTGCCCACTATGCGGCCACACACTGATAAAAAACGGAACCACAACCGCAGGCACACAACGCTGGCGCTGCCCGAACTGCAACGCATCCACAATCAACCCCCGCGCCCGCACCAACGATGTACGCCACTTCAAAATCTTTCTCGACTGGATCCTTTCCGGGGAACCCGCAGACCGCGTCGCTCAACGACACAAGGTGACCAGACGCACCTTAACCAGATGGTTTCAACTGCTGTGGTTTATCACCGTGCCCAACATGACAGACCCATATCGCGTCTACGACCAAGTCTTTATCGACGGCACCTACTTCCACAAGAAATGCCTGCTCGTTGCATGTACGGACACACACGTCATTGCCTGGCACTGGTGTTTGCGGGAAAGCTCATCGGAGTACCTCAAACTCCTCGACAAGATCGCCCCACCGCTAATCATCACCACTGACGGCTCAGGAGGAGCCTTAAAAGCAATCCGGAGTAAATGGCCCCACGTAGCCATCCAGCGCTGCCTAGTCCACGTACAACGCAACACGTTTAGCGATATCAGTAAAAACCCGATCCACCCAGCACATAAAGCAATCCGCAAGCTTGGCTACATGCTCGTCAACGTTGCTGATACCGACGATGCCGCACGGTTTATCGCAGCCGTACACACCACCCGCATCACCTTTGACGACTGGCTCAAACAACGCACCTATCGCCGTGATATCCCCCAAGGTCAAGTACCAACATGGGTCAACGACACCCAACAATGGTGGTACACCCACCGCAATGCACGTCGTGCACTGCGCAGGTTTGAAAAGCTCATCCAAGACGACCAACTCTTTGTCTTCCTCGCCCCACCAGAGGGCGTGACACAAGATGTAAAAGCCACCACGAACCTGCTAGAAGGCGGGATAAACAAGCAGCTCAAAGACAAAGCTGGCCAGCACCGTGGCATGTTCGATGAACATCAACGCATCACCATGGATTGGTGGCTATACATGCACACGCAAGACCCGGTACCGCCTCTTGAGCTTGCCCGGCAACAAGACTTCGGACGCGTCGGCGAGAAGGCCGCACGAGCTGCGTGGGCAAAAGAAGAACTACAACGCCGCGGTCACCTGGATGGGCGGCCGAAAGAATTCGATACCGGCATTGATGGTCAGTGGAACCCCAGCTTAGGCGTGAGAAAAGGGTGGGCTGGACGCAGCTAAACACACACAAAATGTCCCTTATCGC
>NZ_JAGPYU010000002.1:0-282615 GCF_024453945.1 Corynebacterium sp. CCUG 61414 | reverse complement strand
GACCCCAAGTTTATGCACCGCAACTATACATGGCCAATCCACCCAAAACACGACAACAAAACAGGCAAAAACACGCCCACAAAACCCGGATTGTTCAACACATCTAGCCCCACAACCTGCACACATAGCTTAAAAAACACTCAGGTTTCACCACAGGCAACCCAACATGTTCAACAAACCCACCGACACCTGTCGACGGGTGTTCAACAATCAACCCACCCGCATATTATGCGCATATATGCAAGGGTTGGTAAGAGATTGCTAAGCAAATCGGGATTACCAGGCACGACATGTGTCATTCGACACGTGTCGCCGACACTATTAATACACAACCTTTTTATACCAAAAACCTTTCGTGGTCTGGTGTAGCCAAACTTAGGCCCTATGGATGCGTTAGGCAGACCTTTTCGTGATCGTTGAACAGTTGGTACCCCCGTGTTTTACCCCCGTTGGGTTGGGTCGAAAGTATGAAAGGCCCGAACCAGCATGATGCTTGTACTGGTTCGGGCCCGGCAAACAACGCCAACACATCGACGTTAACTCGCCCACTATCGCGTGAGATCTACATGTTCCCCGCCGCTCGCGCCTTCGCAACTACATCAGCGATGTTCTGGACAAAGTAGTCGACGTCCTCACGTGTGTTCGTTCGCCCCAGCGAAATTCGTAGCGCGCCCAAGCCGAGCGCTTCCTCCACGCCCATCGCCTCAAGCACATGACTCATTCGGGTCACACCACTTGCGCATGTAGACCCAGTTGATACAGCGATGCCCAACGAGTCGAGCAGCATCAGCATCGCGTCCCCGTGGGCACCGCGGAACATGAAGTGGGCATGCCCCTCCACAGCTGGCTCCTGGGTTGTTACCACCACGTCCGGGACCTCACGCTGTACACCTGCCACGAGTGCATCGCGAAGTTCCTTCACGCGTTCGCGTTCACGATCCATCTCAGAGCATGCTTCCGCCAGTGCTACAGCTGTTGCAGCGGCAGAGGCCACGTCTACCGTCCCTGGTCGCAGTCCACGTTCCTGGCCGCCACCGTGAATCGATGCGGTCGGCGCCGGCGAGCGTTTCGCTAGCAGTAGGCCGGTTCCGCGTGGCCCACCAAACTTATGTGCGCTCGCTGCCAATGTGGTAGCACCGAGGTCGTGGAAGTGAACGGGGACCTTTCCAACGGCCTGCACAGCATCCACATGAACAGGAGTGTTCTGAAGCGCAGCTCTGCGAACAACCTCCTTCACTGGCTGGAGTGCGCCAGTCTCATTGTTTGCCCACATCACTGCGGCCACAGCTGCCGGAGTGTCAAGCGCCTCGAGGTCCGACAGGTGGCCGTCGTCGCCTACCGGGAGCCAATCCACGTGCTGTGCTCCTAGTGCCTTGACAGTCTCGAGCACTGCCGAGTGCTCAACCGGTGAACACACCACCCGGTCCCCTTGCTTGCCACGCATGGCTTCGTAGAGACCGCGGACCGCGATGTTGTCTGCCTCGGTGCCCGAGCCTGTGAAAATCACTTCAACCGGGTCCGCGCCAAGCAACTCCGCGACTTGTTCTCTTGCATCGGCAAGCACCGCGTTGGCTTGGCGTCCCGCTGCGTGTTGCGCACCGGGATTCAACGCACCTGCGTGTTCAACCCAGGCATCGATTGCTACCTGACGCATCGGAGTAGTTGCAGCGTGATCGAGATACTTCATGCGCACTACCCTACGCGCTGATGCTCCCTTGCCTCGCAAATGTATGCAGTCGGGCTGTTGCCTGTTCGCGCAATAAGTACCGCCATCTGTCGGTGCCCTTTCAGCTTCATCTTCTTCCGAAGCTGGTCCGGGTTGACGTCTACCCCGCGTACGAGGATCTCAAGCGCCCCCGCTTGATAGTTGGCCAGTGCTGCCTTAAGACGCTTGAACGGCACAGCCTCTAAGAAACGGAAGCCACTCGTTGCTGCGGGAAGCTCATCACCCGTAAGAAATGCAATGTGCGGGTCCACCATCCACAAGCTGTGCCGGTGCGCCCAGTGGCGAACTAGCCCGGCGCGGATGATCGCTCCGTCGGGCTCGATCATCCAAGTACCTGGTTCGGCGACAGTGGTGTCGTCAGGCTCGTCCGACCTCACTATCTCTCGCGAACCGTCCGCGCGCAGCACCACCGCTTCGCGAATGCCGGATCCGAAACCTTCTGTGTACAGGCAGGTTTCTTTGACGCCGCCATCGAGAGAGACGACGCTGACGAGCCCGCTCCACTCGCTGTAGTCGATTCCGGGTGCACACTTTACTGCGAGTTCTCTGCCACGATGTGCTTCCACGAGGTCTGGCAGGGGTGGTAGGAGTTTTGCTGGGTCGGTGATTCGTCGGCCGTTGGCGCGTCGTGCTGGGTCAGCCACGATGACATCGGCGCGGCTAATGGGTTGCAGTGCATCGGCTTGGCAGAGGAGCACGTTGGCGTCGGCAAGGTTTGCTTGAGCCATCGCAAGCCGTACGCGATCGAGATCGGAGCCTATCCAAGAGAGCTGTTGTTTTCTTATCGACGCCCCTTCGCTTCCCACTGAACAGGTCACGTCGTGGACCGTGGCTGCTCCGAAATCCTTGATCAGCTGCGCTCTGTATTCGGCAACGAGCTGTGGCGTTGCTTGTTGCGCGGCGTCGCTATCGGTAAGCCAATGTTCGGGCATCTTCCCACGGGCGCTGCGCTGCGCAGCGAGTAACTCCGAAACGACACGGGCATGATCGCCGAATTCCTTTTCCAGTACGGCTCTGTCGCGAATTAGCGTACTTGGAATGAGTTCGAGGTCCGGTCCAAGCGCCAGAATCTTTTGCAGGTTGTCCCGTAGGAACCCAACCTCGTCCAAAGTAAAACTCATTTGGGCGTCCCGATCCTATCTGTCGGGTGCTGGTGGAAAAACTCGTGGTAGCGCGGATCATCGGCGGGGTCTCCGATGATCGGGCGCATGTCGGCGTTGCGTGCAAGTTTGACCGCATCCTCGAAGGTGTCGCAGGAGCACAGCTGTTGGAGTTGCCCCCATGTTGATGGCACGAAGCGAACGAGCCCGGCGCGCCATCCTTCCATGAGTAGCTTCGGGGAGAACCAGTTTGCGTCGTCTGCCTCGCCGGTTTCCGCGTCTGGTTCTTGTCCGATGGGTGCTTTTGCGAGGAAGCTGAAGGTGTCGAACCAGTTACCTCGGTGCGAGCAACCTACCCAGCGTGCAAATGGGATGAGGAGGTCGCTGCAGACGTTGAGTTCATTGGCCTGCAGCATGTCCGTAAGCGAGATCTCGTGCGAGACGAGTTTGAGCCGTTGGTCGTGGAAAGGACGTGCGTCGCCGAGTAGGGTTCCTTCGTCGTCAACGGCGAGCAGTGTTCCGGTTTCTTCGAACAATTCGCGAACAGCGGCAAACAGCAGGGCATGTGCCTTGTATTTGGTGACGCCGAGCCTTCGTGCAACAGAGACTGCCGACTTGCCAATCCACAGGTCTCCGTCATTCCAGGCGCGGGGTGGGAAGTCGCGACTATCGACGCCACCTCCGGGAAAAACTGTCATGCCTGGGTAGTTTTTCATGCTCATGACTCGTTCTTGCATCCACACCTTGATTCCGTCGGGAGTGTCGCGGATGAGGATGACGGTGGCAGACAGGCGTGACCCGTTGAACCCACTGGTTTCTGTTGCGTCGACGGCGTCTGTTGCGTCGACAGAAAATGCGCCGGTTTTGCGGTACACGGTGCTCCACCTCCTCGCGTGGTGTTATGCGCGGTGCGCACCACTTCGTGCGCTTCGTGCACGGCGTGCATAGAACCGGCCGTCGTCGTGCTGCACTTCGATTGGCTGATGATACGCCTTAGAGACGTTTTCACTGGTCAATACGTCTTCGATAAGACCTTGGGCGATCACTGTTCCTTCGTCGAGCAGCAAGGCATGTGTAAAACCATATGGGATTTCTTCCAGATGGTGGGTGATCATCACCATAGCTGGCGCATCGGGGTCGAGTGCGAGGTCGCCGAGGTATGCGATGAGGTCCTCGCGTCCGCCGAGATCCATACCTGCCGCCGGTTCGTCCATGATGAGCAGTTCTGGGTCGATCATGACCGCGCGGGCGATGAGGACGCGCTTCTTTTCTCCATCTGAGAGCGTTCCCCACGTGCGGTCGATAAGGTGCATAGCCCCGACCTGTTCCAGGACTTCGAGTGCTTGCTCGTAGTCGACGTCCTCGTACTGCTCGCGCCAACGCCCGACGACCGCGTAGCCTGCGGAGACGACGACGTCGCCAACTTTTTCACTTGGCGGAATCATCGAAGCAATCGCTGAGGACGTCAATCCGATTGCCGCGCGAAGGTCACGCATATCTGTTTTACCGATGCGCTCTCCGAGTACGAATGCGACGCCGCGCGATGGGAACTCTTGGGCAGCCGCCATTCGGATCAGTGTGGTCTTGCCGGCGCCATTTGGGCCGACGATGACCCAACGTTCGTCGAGCTCCACCTGCCAGTCGATAGGGCCAACAAGCGTGTTGCCTCCGCGAATAAACTCGACTCCTCGGAAGTCGATAAGCAGATCTGGATCAGTGGTTGGTTCGTTCACGGCTACCATTCTGGCTTCTTTCTACTTCGGCGTCTTGGTGGATAGAAAAACAAGCGACTGAGTTCTCAGTGTAACCATATCGTTGTATGAGAATCGCCACGGATGAAAGCGAACCCTTATGTCGATATTTAACGCGAGAGTTAGCTAGTCTGAGAGAAGAAAGAGCACACCTATAGGTGTGTCCGACTTCCATCGGCCACATGTGAGGACAAAAACGACATGGTTGCACGCTTTGGTATCGACGACGTACGCCCTCAAGTTTCCGGGCGAACTCTTCCGGCAAAGGCGGTGGTAGGTGAGGTTGTGCCAGTCTCTGCCCTGGTGTGGAGAGAAGGCCACGACGCTATCGCTGCAAGCTTGGTTATTACGGATCCGAATGGAGAACAGTACTCCATTCACATGCAGCAAGAACCGTACCGCCCGGACTACACCCATGCGGTGTTTGTCCCCGATGCTCAGGGGCTGTGGCGCTACCGCGTTGATGCGTGGAGTGACGTCATGGCGACGTGGCGCAACGCCGTCACAAAGAAGCTGGAGGCCGGGCAGACTACCGAAGAAATGGCGAACGACATCGCCCACAGCATCCACCTTTTTGAAGCCGCAATTGCGCAGACTCCGGCCCCAGACCGCGAGGTGCTCGAACGGGCCGCTGCGGCGCTTGATAATCCCGCGCTGCCACTGGCTGAACGAATTCTCGCCGGCATTTCTGACGAAGTACTCGAAGTACTCAATGCTTTTCCGCTTCGGGAGCTCGTCACCCATGGGCCTATTTGCGATATCTACGTAGAACGACGCGATGCGCTGGTGAACTCGTGGTACGAGCTCTTCCCGCGTTCCACCGGCGGTTGGGACGATGAAGGCAACCCGGTTCACGGTACCTGGGCTACCACTGCGAAGGCGCTCGATCGCGTTGCTGCAATGGGCTTTGACACGGTCTACTTCCCTCCTATCCACCCAATCGGTGAGATCAACCGGAAGGGCAAAGACAACACACTTGTCGCCGAGGAGGGTGATGTCGGCTCCCCGTGGGCGATCGGTTCACGAGACGGTGGGCACGATGCCTTCCACCCGCAGCTCGGTGGTGAGAAAGAGTTTTGCGCGATGCTTGACCATGCGCACGAACTCGGATTGGAGGTAGCGCTGGATTTGGCCTTGCAGGCTGCGCCGGATCACCCTTGGGCGAGCGAGCACCCCGACTTCTTCACCATCTTGGAAGACGGCACGATTGCTTACGCCGAGAACCCGCCGAAGAAGTACCAGGATATCTACCCGATCAACTTCGATAACAACCCGGAGAAGGTCTACGAGGAGATTTACCGGGTTGTCATGTACTGGGTAGACCTGGGCATCCGAACGTTCCGTGTGGACAATCCGCACACGAAGCCGGTGAACTTCTGGCACTGGTTGATCACCCGCGTCCACGAGACGCACCCCGACGTCATCTTCTTGGCCGAAGCGTTTACCCGCCCACCAGTGATGTACGGGCTGTCGAAGGCAGGGTTCTCCCAGTCCTACACTCACTTCACCTGGAAAGTATCTAAGAGTGACCTCATCGACTTCGCTGAGCACATGGTCGACGTCGCGGATGTCTCGCGCCCGAACCTCTTCGTGAACACGCCTGACATCTTGCACGCCTCGCTGCAGTACGGAGGTCCAGCCGCGTTCGCAATTCGCGCCACGCTTGCCGCCACAATGAGCCCATTGTGGGGCGTATATTCCGGCTTTGAGCTCTTCGAAGGCGAAGCCGTCGCAGAAGGTAGCGAAGAGTACAACCACTCCGAGAAGTATGAACTGCGCCCACGCGACTTCCAGACAGCCCTCGATAACGGGCAGTCTCTAGAGCCTTACATCACTTCGCTGAACCGCTTCCGCAAGGCGCAGCCTGCGCTGCAGCAGCTACGTCAAATTCGCTTCCATCACGTGGACAACGACCAGATCCTCGCGTACTCGAAGGTCGATGCGATCTCTGGCAACGCGGTCCTCGTCGTCGTTAATCTCGACCCTTGGAACGCGCAGGAAGGCACGCTGTACCTCGACGCGTCGGCAGTTGGTCTCGAATATGGTGCGCAGTTTGCCGTCCATGACTTGGTAACTGACGCGTACTACGACTGGGGATCAGAAAACTACGTGCGCCTCGCACCGGAAGTCAACGTCGCTCACATTCTCAAGCTGCCTGATGTTGCGCCACAGAAGCGAGAAGCGCTCGCATTCCGACAAATTTCAGATCACGACTACCGCCCATAACAACCGCGACCAAACAGACGCTAGAAAGATCATTATGTCTGCAAAATCAGTCAACCCAGCACTGCTGATCCCAGCACACGACCGGCACCGCCTCCTCGAATGCAAGCACCACGCACCGCACGACTTCTACGGATGGCACGCAGCACCCGAGGGCTCCCTCATTCGCACCCGATTCCTCGGCGCAACGAACGTCGAGTTACTCATCCACGATGAGATCCGGCAAATGCAGTCCCTTGGCGACGATATTTGGGCGATCGGCTTGACCGACACCACTGCGCCCGACTATCGCTTCAAGGTTCACTACCCCGAGGGCGACCCGGTGACCGTCGCCGACGCATATCACTTCCTGCCTACACTCGGCACGCTCGACCTGCACCTGATTAGCGAAGGCCGCCACGAGCGTCTCTGGGAGGTGCTCGGCGCCAACGTCCGTACTTACGAGACGACGCTCGGCACCGTCACTGGTACCTCGTTCGCTGTGTGGGCACCGAATGCACAGGGCGTGGCCGTCGTCGGTGACTTCTGTGCATGGAACCCAAACCAGTACCCGATGCGCGTCCTCGGTTCGACTGGAGTGTGGGAGATCTTCATCCCGGGCATTGAGGCAGGCACCACGTACAAATTTGCAGTACAGACGTCCGACGGCCGTCGCATCGACAAGGCCGACCCTCTGGCGAAGCAAACGCTGACACCTCCAGAGACCGTCTCCGTGGTTGCCGCCCCTTCCGAGTTCAAGTGGACAGATGAGGATTGGGCGCAAAAGCGCTGCGAAGCAGACCCGACCAACTCCCCAATGAGCGTCTACGAGTGCCACGTCGGCTCATGGAAGAAGGGCGCAACCTTCCAGACGATGCGCGACGAGCTCGTACCGTACCTCGTGGAAAACGGCTTCACCCATGTCGAGTTCCTCCCGGTGGCCGAGCATCCATTCGGTGGCTCTTGGGGCTACCAGGTCACGGGGTACTACGCTCCAACCGCCCGTTGGGGAACTCCAGATGATTTCCGCGCACTCGTCAACGACCTACACGCAGCAGGCATCGGGGTCATCGTCGACTGGGTGCCAGCCCACTTCCCGAAGGATGACTGGGCACTCGCCCGCTTCGACGGCACCGCCCTCTACGAGCACCCCGACTGGCGCCGTGGTGAGCAGAAAGACTGGGGCACCTACGTCTTTGACTTCGGACGCAACGAAGTTCGCAACTTCCTGGTCGCTAACGCCCTGTACTGGTGCGAAGAGTTCCACATCGATGGCCTCCGCGTCGACGCCGTCGCATCAATGCTCTACCTCGATTACTCCCGCCAGCCTGGCGAATGGCTCCCGAACCAGTTTGGTGGGCGCGAAAACTGGGACGCCGTCCAATTCCTGCAAGAGATGAACGCAACGGTTCACCGCAACCACCCAGGCATCGTGACCATCGCGGAGGAGTCTACTGCTTGGCCAGGCGTGACCGCTATGACGGAACACGACGGCCTCGGTTTCTCCCTGAAGTGGAACATGGGCTGGATGAACGACACCCTCGAGTACTTCTCTCTCGACCCGATTCACCGCTCATACCACCACAACGAAATCACGTTCTCACTGGTCTACGCGTTTTCCGAGCAGTACGTCCTGCCGTTTAGCCACGACGAAGTAGTCCACGGCAAGGGCTCGCTTTGGCAGCGCATGCCTGGCGATGACTGGAACAAGGCCGCCGGCCTTCGCACGCTCTTCGGCTATATGTTCTCCCACCCAGGCAAGCAGCTCCTCTTCATGGGCTGTGACTGGGGCCAGACCACCGAGTGGGACGAAGCGAACTCAATCAACTGGGATAATATTTCCGACGGCTGGGGCCACGAGTACCACCGCGGTATCCAGCAACTGGTTCGCGACCTCAACCGGGTGTACGTCGACACCCCTGCGTTGTACGCGCAGGACAACGTGCCTGCCGGATTCCAGTGGGTCAAGGGCGACGACTCACAGCACAACATCCTCGCCTACCTCCGGTGGGATACCGAGGGCAACCCTGTGCTGGCCGTCATCAACATGTCCGGAGCTTCCCAGCCAAATTACCGGATCGGCCTGCCGGTCGCCGGTGAGTGGGAGCTACTCATCAACACGGACGCAGGCGTCTACGGCGGTGCCAACAACGACCTGCCACACACTGTGCACAGTGACGATGTTCAGTGGGATCACTTCCCTTACTCGATCGAGCTGCACGTACCAGCAATGAGCGCACAGCTGTACAAGCTGAGCCGCTAGAACGCTAGAGCCCGGGCCTCAGGAGTTCCTGCAGGCCCGGGCTTTTGCATGTCACGCTAGAACAGAGCACTCGCAAGCTTCGTACGAGCGGCGAGCACACGCGGGTCGCCGGCGTCAAAAAGCCCGAAGAGCTCGAGCAGTCGCTCCTTCGCCTCTGGAGACTGCTTGATCAAGCCCAACAGACGGTCGAATGCTTTCTCAGGCGCACCGGACACGAGCTCAGCATCAGCAGCCACCAGCTGTTTCGCGACATCGTCAGGGTGCTCCGCAGCATCAGCAATAGGATCAACCGTCAAGTTCGCAGGGTCAAGCCGCTTGACGACGGCCACCGTCGCCTTCGCCTGCGCAACTTCTTTGTTACCAGGCTCCTCGCTCAGCATCGCATCGTAGATAGCCGTAGCCTGATCAAAATCACCTGCCTGCATCGCACGAGCTGCCTCTTCCAAACGCGGGTCCTCTGCTGGGGCAGCATCCTCAACGGGTTCCTCGTCTAGGCCCTGCAACTGCCTGCCAACGTTGCTCACCAATGCCTCGAGCCAAGGCTTCAATTCTTCCTCCGACTGATCCCCCTCGAAGCTCGTCAGTGGGCGCCCAGCAGCGAGCGCGAGCGTGGTCGGAACAATCCGTACACCAAGCGCCTGCGCGATCTGCGGAGTGGCATCAGCATCAACGTATGCGTACGCGAATCCTCGCTGACCGGTAGCCAACTTGGTCAACGTCGCCCGTAGCGACTCGGAATCAGCTGAACGCGCACTACCGACATGAACGACAACCGGAATCTGCATTGAGCGCTGCAGTACCTTGGCTTCCAAATCTGCCTCAGTAACCGTAAATACTGGGACAAACCCCTCGCGCTGCATTTCCTCGCGGGCCTCCGCTTGCTTCGCTACCTGAGCTAAATCAACGGCCCCTGCCGTAAATTGTGGTCCTGTCACGTCCTAGTTCTCCTCAAGATGCTTGTTCAAAGACTCCATCTTCTGGTGGAGCATATCTGTAAACCCACGGCGGATATCCGCCTTGATCACCAGCGAAACACGTGGAGACACTTCCTCCACCGCTTGCGTCGCACGCTTAATAACGTCCATGACTTCGTCCCATTCACCCTCAACCGTGGTGAACATGGCTGTCGTCTCATTCGGCAGCCCCGATTCACGAACTACTTTCACGGCGCGTGCCACGGCCTGCGACATCTCCGCGTTCGGCGTGTCAGTGACGGCTGGTGCTACTGAAAATGCTGCAATCATGCCTCATACCCTACCGCCTCGACCAACAATGTTTATGCCAGTGACGGCGATCATCCGCCCCGCGCCCCACTTCCTTCGGCCACGCAACGACATGGGCTACTCCTGGAGGGATGTTCTGATTACATCCCGGGCACACGTAGAACTTCCGCGCTGCGGAAGAACCAATCTGTCGCACTTTGTAGATCTCACCATGCGTCCACCGCGGCCCTTCCATTTCTTGGGTGCCGATAAACGTGGACCCATCCCGCGGGAGTATATAGCTCGGCTGGATGTTTTGACGCCGATTTCTTCGCGGCACTGCTACATCGCTCCTCTAAAACAGGCGCAGCTCATCTGATTCGATTCCACGCAGGTCGTCATAGTCCAGCACAATACAGCGAAAACCACGATCTTCCGCGAGCGTGCGGGCCTGAGGCTTAATCTCCTGCGCAGCGAACACACCCTGTACTGGACGAAGTACGCTATCGCGGTTAAGCAGTTCAACATACCTGCTGAGCTGCTCGACGCCGTCGATCCCTCCCCGGCGTTTCACCTCAACGGCAACTGTCTTGCCGTCTGCGTCCTTGGCGAGCAAGTCGACTGGGCCAATCGCCGTCGGATACTCACGGCGGACGAGCGTAAACCCATCGCCGAGCGTAGAAATATGCTCAGCCAACAGCTCCTGTAGGTGCGCTTCCACCCCGTCCTTCACAAGACCTGGATCTTCACCGAGCTCCACGTTGGTATCAGACACGATCTCCTCGACCGTTATGCGAAGCTGTTCGCCTTTTGGGTTCTCCACGATCCACAACTCGTCCCCCGTGTCTTCCCCATCAATATCCACGACGGCTTGTTCACGTATCGTGCACGGCGGTGTCATCCAGTTCAGTGGTTTATAAGCACGGTCGTCTGCGTGGATCGACACAGACCCGTCAGCTTTCATCAAAATAAGGCGAAGCGCAGACGGCAAATGCGCATCGAGACGACCAACATAATCTACTGAACAGCGAGCAATGACAAGACGCATGGATACTAGGCTACCGGTCGTGTCATTCTGTACGGAATTATCCCGCTAGTAGCGCTGATCGCGGCCGCGGTCACGCAGCGCACGCCGACGCAGCGCCTCGTAATCAACCTTTTCCTGCCGCTCATCAGGTGCAGACTCAATCCATGAAATCAACGCCATCTGCGCGCGCTTCTGGCCCGCGAATTCAATATCGCCATCGGCACCGTGCAGCAGTACGGCTTCCTTAATCCCTGGCATGAACGACTGCTCTTCTTGACTCAGCGCTCGCATTCCCTCGAAGCTGGTCTGGGTGCGCTCAATGCACATGTCGTACTGGAATGACAAGGACCGCAGTTTATAAAAACGGAGCTCCTCCGCGTGATAGATCAGCACACCGTGGCGCCAACCGTGGACCCCGGTGGCCGGGAGTTGTCGGAACAGGCCTATCGCGCCGGAGTTGCGGAACATTAAAAAGCGCCACACGCACACAGTAATAACAAAGAACACAAAGAACAATGCCACGTACAGTAAAACGATCACATTGCACCTCTGCTTCGTTCAAACCGACCTTGATGAAAGTATGCGCTTCATTTTAGCGACCTTCGCTGCCAGTGCAAGCAACGAAGAAACGGAAAGCCCCGCTGCTAAAACAGCGGGGCTTTACAAGGTTGAGCGTGGCGCTCTACCTTCCTCCTACGCGGTGACCGCGTTAGCGAGATTCACTGCGACGGACGGCAGCAAGCTCGGCCTCTGCACGAGACTTCGCGAGTGCGTCATCAATGTTCTGAAGCTCTGCCTGAGCTTCATCACGATTCACTTCGTGGGCGAAGATGGCGTAATCCGCAAGAATGGTCACTTTGTCACCTTGCACGGAAAGGAACCCACCCTGGACGGCGGCGACGATGCGCTCGCCGTCGATTGGGCGGATGGTCACGACACCATTGTCCTTGAGCTGACCAAGGATGGGTTCGTGGCCAGGCAGAATGCCGATCTCACCTTCGGTAGTCTGAGCAGTCACGATGCTTGCTGGACCCTTCCAGAGCAAACGGTCTACCGAGACTAATTGAGCGGTAAGTTCAGCCATTATTGCCTCCTAGCCCTGCAGCTTCTTGTAGGCAGCCTCAACGTCATCCAAGCCACCCAGGCCGTTGAATGCCTGCTCTGGGTATGCATCGAATTCACCGTTGCACAGCTTCTCGAAGGCGTCGATAGTCTCCTCGAGAGGTACGTAGGAGCCCTCGTCGCCGGTGAACTTCTTAGCGACGAAGAAGTTCTGGCCCAGGAAGCGCTCGATCTTACGAGCACGCATAACCGTGACCTTATCCTCTTCAGAAAGCTCGTCCATACCGAGAATTGCGATGATGTCCTGCAGTTCCTTGTTCTTCTGCAGAATACCGATAACTCGCTGTGCAACCTCGTAGTGACGCTCGCCAACGATACCTGGCTCAAGGATGCGCGAGGTCGAGGTCAGCGGATCCACTGCTGGGTAAATACCCTTGGAAGCAATGGAACGCGAAAGCTCGGTCGTCGCGTCCAGGTGAGCGAAGGTCGTGGCCGGAGCCGGGTCGGTGTAGTCGTCAGCCGGAACATAAACTGCCTGCAGCGACGTAATCGAACGGCCCTTGGTCGAGGTAATGCGTTCCTGGAGAACACCCATCTCGTCTGCCAGCGTTGGCTGGTAGCCCACGGCCGATGGCATACGACCCAGCAGGGTCGAAACCTCAGAACCAGCCTGGGTGAAACGGAAGATGTTATCGATGAACAGGAGCACGTCCTGGTTCTGAACATCGCGGAAGTACTCCGCCATGGTCAGGCCGGACAGCGCGACACGCATACGAACCCCTGGCGGCTCATCCATCTGGCCGAAAACAAGGGCCGTATCTGGAAGAACGCCCATGTCCTCCATCTCGAGGAAGAGGTCCGTACCCTCACGGGTACGTTCGCCGACGCCGGCGAACACGGAGGTACCGGAGAACTCGCGTGCAATACGCGTAATCATCTCCTGGATGAGAACTGTCTTACCGACACCAGCACCACCGAAGAGGCCAATCTTGCCACCCTTCACGTAAGGGGTAAGCAGGTCGATGACCTTAATGCCGGTCTCAAGGATCTCGGTCTTGCCTTCCAAGTCCTTGAACGCTGGTGGCTCGCGGTGGATGCCCCAACGCTCACCACCGACGCCGACCGATGGGTCGTCCAAGCACTGACCAAGCGCGTTAAACACGTGGCCCTTGACCTGGTCGCCAACCGGAACGGAGATCGGATTGCCGGAGTCGCGTACCTGTGCGCCACGGACCAGACCGTCGGTTGGTGCCATGGCGATCGTGCGGACGAGGCTGTCACCCAAGAACTGGGCTACCTCAAGCACGATGGTGCGGGACATTTCGCCGAGGTCGATGTCAACCTCAAGCGCGTTGTACAAAGCGGGCAGCTCGCCACGCGGGAACTCCACGTCGACGACTGCGCCGATGACGCGCACGACGCGGCCATTCTCAGACCCTGCCGGGTTCTGAGCGAAATCGGACTCATTCTGAGCCTGACCCGTTGGCTCCTCGCCGAGCTCGTCGTAAGAGTGAGCAGTAGTCATGATTTAGTCACTTTCTCCACTACCAGACAGCGCGCCAGCGCCGCCGATAATCTCGGTGATTTCCTGGGTAATTTTTGCCTGACGGGCTTGGTTAGCCTCACGGGACAAGTTGTTCGCCAATTCGGTCGCATTGTCCGTAGCGTTCTTCATCGCCGTACGGCGTGAAGCGGACTCCGCTGCAGATGCCTCCAAGAAAATCGAGTACAGCGAGCGAGAAACATACGCCGGAAGCAGTTCGTCCATCAGCGTATCCGCATCAGGTTCGAAATCCATGTCCGGTTGCACATCCCCGCTTGTGGTGAGCATGTCTTCCTGCTCGTACTCGTAATCCTCAAGCACCGGCTCAATTGGGAGCAACTGGTGCACCCTGGCTTCTTGTGTCAACATCGACACAAATTCTGTGTACACCACGTGTACCTGGTCGAAGCCACGAACCTCCTGACCCTCAGGGCCATGCAGGCCCTCGCGCCACTTAGCGGTCCCTTCAGAGCTCGCCATGAAGCCGTCGATCAGGTGACGACGAACGTCGTGGGTCGCTTCCCACGAAGGCTTCTGGGACCAACCAGTCCAAGAGCCTTCGACCTCCATATCGCGGAAACGGTAGTGGGTCACGCCCTTACCGCCCGTGATGTAGCGGACGACTTCGTAGCCAGCTTCCTCAAGCATGCGCTCGAGCTCTGCTGCCTTCTTCAACACGTTGTGGTTATACCCGCCGGCCATACCGCGGTCTGATGTGACCACGAGGACTGCTGCGACTCGACCATTCTCACGCTCACGGAGCATGGGGTGATCGAGGGAGCTCGCAGCTGCGAGGCGTTCCATGACGTCTTTCAACTCGTCGGCATACGGCTTTGCCGCTTCGACGCGCTGCTGTGCCTTGGTGATCTGCGAAGTCGCGATCAGCTCCTGGGCTTTAGTGATTTTCTTCGTGGAGTTTACAGACCTAATACGGTCACGTAGTTCGCGAAGTGTTGCCATGGTTTACTCTCCTCCCTTCCTATATGTAGACGTTTACGTCTTGTTCCAAGAACTACTTCTTGGAACGGCCGACGTTAAGGGTATTTTTCTTGACCTCACGCTTGTCCAGCGGATCCGCCTCTGGCTCGCGCACGATGTGCTCACCGGTGGAGGACTGGAACGAGCGAGCGAAGTCATCATTGACGCGCAGCAGCGTCTGCTTGCTCGTATCGTCGAGCGCAGCGCCACCGGAGATCTGTTCGTAGACTTCCGGAGCGACGGAGCGAATGTGCTCCTGCAGCTCGAACTCGTAGCGACGCACGTCTTCGACGGGAACGACGTCAAAGGCGCCTTCGTTTGCAAGCCAGATAGATACGATCTGGAACTCAACAGGCTGCGGAGCGTTCTCCGACTGCTTGAGGAGCTCTACGAGACGCTGACCGCGCTCGAGCTGGCGCTTCGAAGCTGCATCGAGGTCGGACGCGAACGCAGCGAACGCTTCCAGGTCACGGTATGCAGCAAGGTCGAGACGCAGGTTACCTGCAACCTTCTTCATACCCTTAGTCTGCGCAGCGCCACCGACACGGGACACGGAGATACCCACGTCAATAGCTGGGCGAACACCCTGGTTGAAGAGGTCGGACTGGAGGAAGACCTGGCCGTCTGTAATCGAGATGACGTTGGTAGGAATGAACGCACCCACGTCGTTAGCCTTCGTCTCGATGATCGGCAGTGCGGTCAACGAGCCTGCACCCAGCTCATCGTTGAGCTTCGCAGCACGCTCCAGCAGACGAGAGTGCAGGTAGAACACGTCACCTGGGTATGCCTCGCGGCCTGGTGGACGACGCAGCAGCAACGAGATGGCACGGTATGCCTCTGCCTGCTTGGTCAGGTCATCGTAAATCACCAGCACGTGCTTGCCCTGGTACATCCAGTGCTGGCCCAGCGCTGCACCAGAGAATGGTGCGAGCCACTTGAAGCCTGCGGAGTCGGATGCAGGTGCAGCCACAATCGTGGTGTACTCAAGCGCGCCGTGCTGCTCGAGGGTTGCACGAACGCCAGCGATCGTGGAGCCCTTCTGGCCCACCGCGACGTAGATGCAACGAACCTGCTTCGACGGATCTCCGGTCTCCCAGAAGTGCTTCTGGTTCAGGATCGTGTCGATGCAGACTGCAGTCTTACCAGTCTTACGGTCACCAATGACGAGCTGACGCTGACCACGACCGATTGGGGTCATGGCGTCAATAGCCTTGATACCGGTCTGCATTGGTTCCTCAACCGGCTGGCGGTCGAGAACGCCTGCAGCCTGCAGCTCAAGCGCGCGCTCTTCGTTGGATTCAATTGGACCAAGGCCGTCAATTGGCTGGCCCAGTGGGTTAATAACGCGGCCGAGGAATTCCTCCCCAACCGGGATGGACAGAACTTCGCCTGTCCGCTTTACTTGGTCGCCCTCGGTGAGGGTCTCGAAATTACCCAGAACCACGACACCGATCGAATCGGTCTCAAGGTTCTGTGCGACGCCAATGACGCCGTTCGGAAACTCGAGCAGCTCATTCGTCATGCATCCTGGCAGCCCGGAAACCTGGGCAATACCATCTGCAGCCGAAGTCACCACGCCGACCTCCTCACGGGAGGCCTCCGCGGAGTAGCTCGAGGTGTAGTTCGCTATCGCGCTACGGATCTCATCGGAGGAGATCGTCAGCTCCGCCATGTTCTTCCTGCTCTCGGTAGTTTGTTCCAGCATTATCTCTTACTAAAGGGTCGCGTTGGCGAGAAGGTCGGTGCGCATGCGGTTCAACTTACCGCGCGTCGACCCGTCAATCAGTTCATCGCCGACTCGGATGGTCAGTCCACCGAGGAGGCTGGGGTCAACCTCAGAATGGATCGCCATCTCACGACCGTAAATGTTCTCAAGTTTCTGTGCCAGTGCATCGCGCTGCGCATCAGAGAGCGCCTGTGCGGTGACCACACGTGCCACGGCCTTCCCACGCAACGCGGCGACGTCAGCTGCCAGAGCAGCGAGATCGTCTACCGGGTGGTGTTCTGGACGGCCAATGACCTGCAAAGCTAGCGCTTCAGTAACCGTGGTGACCTTGCCGTAAATGACATTCGCAAGCAGACCGCGCTTCTGTGCGGCTGTAGCGGTTCGGTCGGAGAGAAGCTGAGTAAGCTTCCGCTCCTTCTCAAGCAAGGTGGAGAGTTGGTACAGCTCGTTTTCGACCTGCTCCAACTGCCCTTGAGCCTCCGCGCCCTTCATCAGCGCGCGTCGACCTAGGTTGATCAGGCCTGCGCGGAACTCGCGCGGGTTTGACCACTCCTCGGAAGCTGCTGCAGCAAGGATCTGTGCCGTAGGCTCTGCCACCTTGGCACCGAAAACATCGTTGATGATCCCGCGACGCTGCGCGGCGTCAAGCGAGTTATCAGCGACAGCGATGCGCAGTGCACGCTCGGCGTCCAGCTGATCCACGGTCAGGAACAGTTCCGTACCAAGCTGCAATGCAACAGCAACGGTGTCCCCTGCCCCTTGAATCAGCTGATCAAGCTGCTCAGAAACTTTTGTTTGTGCTTCGCGACTAGCTGCCTTCATTTCGCCTACTTCCTCGTAGAAACGTTGTCGAGTTCGGCGAGGAAAGCATCAATCGTGTTCGAGCGGCGGGTATCATCCGAAAGCTCGGTACCCAGCAGACGCTCTGCCAGACTGATGGAGTTCTGACCCATCTCGTTGCGCAGTTCAGCGACGACCTGCTCGCGGGAAGCCAGAAGCTGCTTTTCGCCTGCTTCAACAATTCGACGAGACTCTTCCTCAGCGCGCTCACGAAGTTCTGCCTGAATCTCCTTGCCCTTTGCCCGGGCAGCTTCACGGATCTCAGCAGCTTCGGCACGTGCCTCAGCGAGTTCAGCGTTGTTCTTTTCTAGAGCAGCCTTAGCCTCGGCCTGGGCAACCTGAGCACGCTCAATGCCGCCCTTGATTCGGTCTTCGCGCTCCGCCAGTACTTCCTGGAACTTCGGAAGGACAAACTTCCAGAAGAGCAAGAACACGATGACGAAGACAACGGTCGACCAAACCACGTCGTACATGGCAGGCAGGAGAATGGACGGCTCCGTCTCAAGCGGAAGCTTCTCTCCCTCTGCCAACACGAAAATATCGTTGACGTTAGTCATTGGTTGCTCCTGATCTAAAAAGTGTACGTGGAATTCGTGAGTTCTTTTTAGAACAGGAAGCCTGCAACGAGGCCAATCAGGGCAAGTGCCTCAACGAAGGCGATACCCAGGAACATGGTGGTACGCAGCTGGCCGGCCATCTCTGGCTGACGTGCCATACCCTCAACGGTCTTACCGACCAGCATGCCGATGCCGATACCAGGGCCGATGGTAGCGAGGCCGTAGCCGATGGTGCCGAGACCGGTGTATTCGGTAGCGGCTGCTGCCTGAGCAAGAATGATGTCGTTCATGTGAAAGTCGTTCCCTTTCTTGGTGTTTGCTTGCAACGCTTCCTGCAAACAAACGAGTGACAATTTGTATGGGGTTTATTCAGTTTGACCAGTAGGTTGCGCTTTGTTAGTGCGCGTCTGCATGCAGCGACAGTTCGATGTACACCGCAGTCAACAGAGCGAAGATGTACGCCTGCAGGAAGATAATGATTAACTCATACAGGGTGAACAGCAACGCCGCGATCAGGGTCAGCCCTGACACACTCGTCCAGGCCGAGATCTGCCAGAAGAAGAAGTTCGTAGCAGAGTACAGCAGAACGAGAATGATGTGGCCAGCCAGGAAGTTCGCCATAAGACGAAGTGCCAGCGTGACCGGACGCAGAATGAACGTCGAGAAGAACTCGATCGGCACAACAAGGAAGTGCAGAGCGAACGGCAACCCAGGAATCACGGTCGAGTGCTTGAAGAAGGCAACGCCGTAGCGCTGCACGCCCGCGTAGATCATCGCGATGTAGGCGACAACGGCCAACACAATCGGCATACCGATACGTGCGTTTGGCGAGATGTTGAGGCCAGGGATGATCGTGGCGACATTCATGAACAGGATCGTGAAGAAGATTGTCGCGATTACCGGCAAGAAGCGCCGGCCCTCTTTCTTCCCCAGCGTGTCTTCGGCGATGTGGATGCGGACGAAATCCACGCCCAACTCACCGATATTCTGCAGACCCTTAGGAACCAGTTTTGGCTTCCTAAAAGCAATAACAAAGAGGACCACCAGTACTGCCGCCATGAACAGGCGAACCAGCATGATACGGTCCAGCGCGAACCAGCCATTGGCGAAATCTTCACCAATAAACTGGTCGAACGTGTGCCCCGGGAAAAATTCTGGACCCAATTGGGGTGCGTGGAATGTACCCTTCATGGCCAAAGTTGTAACGCTCAGCGTTCTCTCCCGTTCTCGGGCCGCACTTAATGTGCGGTGCGATGGACGTCTCCAACAAGCTGTCTCCGTGGCGGACTCCGTCGCACATCTTCTACCACGGGACAGGGGATGTATTTTCGTGCTTCTTCCAGCGAAAAATAAGGAAGCAGCAAACCTTAACTAACCCGCCCGATACTTTAACAGGTCACAGCGTATTTTCACGCTTTAGGGGGTCTTCCAAAGCTTCTTCTGAGCATTTTTCGGTACCACGCCATTAAATATGGCTGGTACTGGCGTTTTCACCTAAAATGTTACTTCCCCCACACCCGTTCCAAAAAGGGGTAGACACCCACAAATTCGGTAGTAATTCCCCTACATTCCGACATAGAAAAGCGTTGCCACCCCAAGGCGAGGGGGTAGCAACGCAAATGTCTGTACGCCTTAAGGCTTCTGAATATATGCCGTTCGTACGCTCAGTACCCCCATGGCTTCGGCGCCTAACGCAACAACAAGTGCCGCGATCGTAGTTACGCCGAATGCTGTCGAGTCGTAAAACGTCGCGTTCCGAAGCCCAAGCAAGATAAGCACGATGACGACCATCTTGATGAGCCAACCGCCGAGTACGACAGCCATCGTGGTTGTAGGGGTGGAATTTGACGTCACAAGAACACTGATAGCGGTCAACAGCACAAAGCCACCACCAATACCGACCCCCATCAATACAGCCCAAAGACCTGGCGCGCCGCTCACGGCTCCCCATGCCATCAGCGAAATGATAAGCAGCGCCAGCAATGCCAACGTTCCGAAGCGCAGCGCGCGCAGCAGCGGTCGCCGTTGGTCCTCATACTGCTCAGTGTCTGACACTTCCAGGTTCGGCGTCACAGGGTTCTTTGGAGTATCCACGATTGGACATCCTACACAGATACCGGGCCGATCTTGCCTTTCAGCCATGGAATGAGCGTCGCAACAAAGGCCACCACCAACGAAAGGACGGTAAAAGCTACAGCAAATCGGGTGGGGACGATCGAAAAGCTCACCGCACCGAGGGCTACTGCAGAAATCCACATATAGAGGACCAAAACAGTGCGTCTGTGTGTATGCCCGAGGCGAAGCAGTCGGTGGTGAATATGTCCGGCGTCTGCCTCCCACGGTCGCTGTCCACGAATCACCCGTCGAATAACCGCCCAAATCAGGTCAAGCAACGGCAAGGCAATTGCAGCAAGCACAACGATGATTGGGCTCACTAATGCCACCATGTCCGCAGCCCCATAGAGTGACATGTTGATCTTGCCCGACGCTGACGTCGACGCGGCTGCCAGCAGCAATCCAATAAGCATCGCGCCTGAGTCCCCCATGAAAATTCGGGCAGGCTCGAAATTATGCGGCAAGAACCCGGCACAAATTCCGACGAGAATCGAGCAAATGATCGCCGGCGGGTAGGCCGAAACAGCACCACCCTGGTCGTGGAGCACAGTGAGGGAGAAGAGAAGGATAGCTCCCCCGGCGATCATCCCCAGGCCAGCAGCGAGTCCGTCAATGCCATCAACAAAGTTCACAGCGTTGATAATCAACACAGTGAAGAACGCGGACAACAACATACCCTGCACTTGATCGAGGATTAGCGTGGTCCCCTCCCCAAACGGGACGTAAAAGACGGTAAAGACCAGTCCAAGAAAGCTCATGAGGCCAGCTACCAAGAGTTGTCCGCACAGCTTTACGACGGCCCCAAGCTCGTAGAGGTCGTCGATAATTCCAAGAATCACGATGCCGCTCGCACCAGCGAAGACTGCCGTCATTTCGGGCGTCACCGGTGCGAACCCACGTGTGAGCGCCGGGAGCTGCTGCGCAAGAAAAAGGGCGCACACGAGCCCTGTAAACATGGCAAGGCCACCGACAGAAGGCGTCGGCTGGGTATGCACATCGCGTTTGCGGATCTCTGCCACCCTGCCCGTCCGAACGAGCGCTGTGCGCACCACGCCTGTGAGCAGGTAGGTGATCGCTGCGGCAACAAGCAGAACCAAGCCCAATTCACGCAGCGGGACTCCGGCGCCGCCCATCTACTTCCTCCGCAACTGCTCTGGGTCAAGTTTTAGGACTTGAGCAATGCGTTCCGTGCTGATAGCTCCCTCTCGCAGGATGACTGGGCTAGGGCCAGAAATATCGATAATCGTTGACGGGGTGCCAACTTCGGCGGGCCCACCCTCGAGATACACGCCGACTGCCTCCCCGAACTGCTGGCGTGCAGCAGCCGCGTTGAGCGCTGGTGGATTGCCCGTCAGGTTCGCCGACGAGACCGCCATCGGGCCAGTTCGCTGCAGAAGTTCAAGCGCCAGGGGTTGATTCGGCATCCGCAACAACACGGTGCCACGAGTGTCGCCGAGATTCCAGGGAAGGCTCGGGGCTTCCGGAACGACGATTGAAAGCCCTCCCGGCCAAAACGCTTCAACGAGAGTTTTAGCGGTGTCCGTGAACTCCCGCACCAGCCCCTGGATAGTAGTCCAAGACCCTACCAACACTGGCACTGGCATATCGGGGCCCCGCCGCTTCGTTGCCAGCAGTGTCGCCACCGCCTGGTTATTAAATGCGTCGGCGCCGATGCCGTAGACGGTGTCAGTAGGAAGGACGATGCAACGCCCCTCTTTCACTGCGGCTTCTGCTGCCTGCAGTCCTTGTTCGCGTTCTTCTGGTTCGAGGCACTGGAAAACCCTACTCGCCATAATGCTCCTCGTCTCCTTTGTTCAGTACCGGACTAGCTTACTCGCTCCGCTTCCGGGCACAGACAAAGCGTTGCTTTCCGGTGAGGTCCGCTAACCGCTCCACTCTTTCGAACATGCCGGATGCCGTAACGGCGTCGACAGTCAGGTCAGAAGTTGCGTCATCATGTTCAACTGCAAATACTCCGCCCGGTTTCAGCAGCGCCGCAGCCACCGGAACCAGGCCACGTATCGCATCCATACCGTCGTCTCCGGAAAAGACTGCCTCCGGTGGGTCTACGTAGACCTCTGGGTCCAGACCGTCGGTATTGGGAACGTACGGCGGGTTGCTTACCACCATGTCTACGGTGCCATGCAGCGTAGACAACAAGTTGTGATCAGTCATGTCCCCTTCGACGATCCGGACGTTCAAGCCGAGTTCATCGCGATTTCGTTGGGCATACTCGCGAGCAGCTTCGGACCGCTCCACCGCGATCACCTCGGCGCACGGTGCCGCATGCGCGATGTAGAGCGCGAGCGCGCCCGAACCAGTGCCCAGATCCACGACAGTGGGCGCCTGCGAAGTGGCGGACTGCTGCAATGTCTTCACTGCCCAATCGGCTAGGACCTCGGTCTCCGGCCGCGGGATAAACACGCCTGGTCCGACACGCAGCGTCAAAGGCCCAAACGGCGCGGCTCCAACGATGTGCTGGAGTGGTTCGCGCGATGCCCGGCGTTGAATCGCTGCTTCAAACGCTGTTTCAAACTCCTGGTCAACGTCGAGGAACAGTACGTTCATCGGGGTGTCGTCGAGAAGCCAGGCAGCGATCAACCTCGCGTCGACTGCTGGCGTGGCAACGCCCGCGGCCGCAAGCATCTCCGCGCCACGGGCGATGACCTGTTGAGCGGGTTGTTTACTCGGCTTCAAGTCGTTCCTGCCGCTCGTGTGTCTGCAACGCCGTAATCAGATCGTCCATGTTGCCATCGAGCACCGTGTCAAGGTTGTTCGCCTTGTAGTTGATGCGGTGATCCGAAATACGGTTTTCGGGCCAGTTATAGGTCCGAATGCGCTCGGAGCGGTCCATAGTCCGCACCTGGGAAGCGCGTCCCTCGGCGGCTTCGGCCTCGGCCTTCTCGCGCTCGAGCTGGTCAAGGCGAGCTTGCAACACCTGCATTGCGCGGGCGCGGTTCTGAATCTGCGAGCGCTCGTTCTGACAGGTCACCACGATATTCGTCGGCAGGTGGGTAATACGCACGGCGGAGTCAGTGGTGTTCACACCCTGGCCGCCCTTGCCGGAGGATCGGTAGACATCAACGCGAATGTCTTTCTCATCAATATTTACCGACGCCACTTCGTCCGGCTCCGGGAACACATATACACCCGCGGCCGACGTCTGAATGCGGCCCTGCGACTCGGTGACTGGCACGCGCTGCACACGGTGTACGCCACCCTCAAATTTCAGCTTGGACCATGCACCGTCACGTGACGGCGTCTTCGCCTTCACCGCGACGGTCATATCCTTTACGCCGCCAAGGTCCGACTCAGACAAGTCGAGTACTTCCCAGGTCAAGCCGTGCTTCTCGCAGTACTTTTGGTACATGCGGGCGAGGTCGCCAGCGAAGAGGGCCGCCTCTTCACCGCCAGCACCGGCCTTGAGCTCCATGATGATGTCATCACCATCGTGCTCGTCGCGAGGTGCGAGCAGGTCCGCGAGTTCCTCCTCAAGCGCGACGATCTCTTTCGCAAGGCGTTCAGCTTCTTCGGCGAACTCTTTGTCTTCGTACGCCATCTCAGCCGCAGCTTCGTGATCTTCCCTCGCCTGGTTCAGCGCGTCGTTGACCTTGATGATCGGCTGCAGTTCGGCGTAGCGCTTTGAAAGCTTCCGGAATTTATCCTGGTCGCCCGCAATATCTGGGTCGCCCATCTGGGCCTGAATGCCCTCGTATTCGGCGACGTAGTCGTCGACGAGCGAAACTTCGCCAGCCATTAGATGTACTCCTCTGCGTCTTGATCGGCCACCATTGGTGCCGAGTTGGCAACGCCCATCAGGAACTCGCCGTTGCTCTTCGTCTTCTTCAACTGCTTGATCAGCATGTCGATGGACTGCTGCGGGTCAAGTGCCGACAGGATTCGACGCAACTTGTGCATCACGCGCGCTTCATCCGGCCCCATAAGCAGGTCATCCTTGCGGGTACCAGACGGGTTGACGTCGACAGCTGGGAAGACCCGGCGTTCCGCGATCTTACGATCAAGCTTCAGCTCGGCGTTACCGGTGCCCTTGAACTCCTCAAAGATGACGGTGTCACCAGCGGAGCCCGTCTCCACCATCGCCGTAGCGATGATCGTAAGCGAGCCACCCTCCTCGATGTTGCGCGCAGCACCCAGGAAACGCTTCGGCGGGTACAGTGCGTTGGAATCAACACCACCGGACAGGATACGGCCCGATGCCGGCGACGAATTGTTGTACGCGCGACCCAGGCGCGTGATCGAGTCGAGGAGGACTACAACGTCTTGGCCCATCTCAACGAGGCGCTTGGCGCGTTCAATCGCGAGCTCCGCGACAGCGGTGTGCTCTGACGGCGGGCGGTCGAAGGTGGAGGCGATAACCTCACCCTTCACACTGCGTTGCATGTCCGTGACTTCCTCAGGACGCTCGTCAACGAGGACGACCATCAGGTAGCACTCTGGGTTGTTCTTCGCGATTGCGTTCGCGATGTTCTGCAGAATTGTCGTCTTACCAGCCTTTGGAGGGGAGACGATCAGTGCACGCTGACCCTTACCAATCGGCATGACCAGGTCGATCACTCGCGTGGTCAGGATGTTTGGCTCTGTCTCCAGGCGCAGACGCTTATTCGGATACAGCGGGGTCAGCTTGTGGAATTGCTTGCGCTGCTTAGCGTCCTCTGGCGTCATGCCGTTCACGGAATCGACACGGACCAACTGGTTGTAGCGCTGGCGGTTGCGGCCAGAGCCATGCTGGTGACCCTGCCCGTTCGCGCGCACCTGACCGATGACCGCATCGCCGGAGCGCAACCCATTCGCCCGAACGAGGCGGTTGTTCACGTACACATCTGCGCTGCTCTGACGGTAACCAGTGGTGCGGATAAATGCAGCATTGTTGTCAATGACGTCGACGATGCCGGCTACTTCCTGCAGCTCTTCTGGTGGGATGTTCTGGTTATCCTGCTGGTCACGGTTGTTGTCACGGCCGCGGCGTCCACGACGGCCACGGCGTCCACGACGGCCTCCTCCGTCTTCGTCATGGTCGCGGTTGTTACGACCGCCGCGGTCATTGCGTTGGTTGCGGCCGCGGCCGCCGTTGCCGTCGTTGTTGTTTTCAGACTTTTCGTCGGCCGAGCCGTTATCGTGCTTTTCGGGCTTATCGTTCTTCTCGTCGTTCGAGTGCTTCTGTTCTGCGTCGGCATCGTGGGACTCATGATTGTGTCGCGCACGGTTTCGGCGAGCACGGCGTGCCGCAGATCGGGACTCATAGCGCCCCTCGTGCTGCCCGGACTGCTGCTCTTTGCCCTTTTCCTCTTTGCCCGTCTTGTCGCCTTGTTCCTCACTATTTTCAGCGGGATCTGCGGCCTTGCGGGTGGCGCGGCGACGGTTGTCGCTGTGAGTTTCCTCTTCTACTGCCTTCGCAGGTTCTACTGCCTTCGCAGGAGCCTTTCCAGGCACGGTGCCAGTAGTAATTGCTTGGATAAGCTCGCCCTTCCGCAGACCGGAGACACCTTTGAGGCCTTTTTCTGCAGCAAGTTTGCGCAGTTCAGGAATCTTCAGCGCTTGAAGGTCAGTTCCTGCTGCGTTTCCCGTATCTGTCACGGATGTCCTTTCGTCACTTCGCCAGCAAAGAGAGTGAACACTGATTCGAAGCTTTCGTGTGCATTGTGTCGTTTCGTTCACTGTGCGCTGCAACTTCGTTAGCAGTAACTGAATTGCCTGCGCGCTCCCCCATGGTCAGTGAAAACCATGTAATAAAACTACGCCACTGCACGTAGATTGCAAAAAGGGGAAGCGGATCGATGAGGTTGGCTGCGCAGCAAAGTTCGTGCGATGCGCGTGATCCGCCTCGTATTGTATCGCATGATTGAATTGCGCGTGCTTCATTCGCGCTAAAGTGGTGCCCATGCTTTCAACGATGCAGGAAGTGCCGTTTTCCGTCGGTCGCATTTTGGAGTATGGGCGCACCGCTCACGCCTCGACGAAGTGTACGACGTGGGGGCCCACGGGCGCCGAAGAGTGCACGTTTGCGGACATTGGCGCGCGGGCCAGCGCTTTTGCCAACGCTGCGGAAAACTTGCTGGGCATTGACGGGGACCAGCGCGTGGCTACGTTCATGTTTAACTGCTCCGAGCATATTGAGGTGATGTTTGGTACCGCCGCGAAAGGCGCCGTGTTCACCCCACTGAATATTCAGTTGATGCCGGATCAGATTGCCTATGTGGTGAATCATTCAGAGGCGAAGGTCATTGTGGCTGATCCGCGGCTAGCTGAAAAGCTTGGCCGAGTGATGGAGATGTGCCCGCTGGTTGAGCACATTGTTTTTATTGGCGCTCTGCTCAGCGACGACGTCCTTGGGTTGTCGTTCGGAGCTGCCAAGGTGCATAGCTACGAGCAGCTTCTCGACGGCCAAGCAACACGGTACTCGTGGCCGGAACTGCCAGAAAACACTGCAGCCGCACTGGTGTATTCGACAGCCACGACTGGCGCGCCAAAAGGCGTGGCGTATTCGCACCGTTCCCTTTGGCTCGAGGCGATGACGCTTCGCTCAACGGATTCACTAGCGATTACGCACGGCGAGTCTTTCCTGTGCTGCATCCCCATCTATCACGTGTTGAGCTGGGGCGTACCGTTTGCAGCGTACGTCACCGGCGCACCGATGGTGCTACCAGGTGCCGACGTTTCCGCACCGACGCTGGCAACGATTATTGCCTCGACGCACCCACGCGTGGCGCACGGTGTACCGACGCTGTGGATCCAGCTAATGGTGCACTATCTGCATACGCCGCCTGAGCGCATGAGTTTGCAGGAGATCTTCGTCGGAGGCTCTCCTGCCCCGCCTGCACTGATCAAGGTGTGGGAGGAACGCTACGGTGTCGACGTCGTCCACGTGTGGGGCATGACGGAAACGTCAACTGTCGGCACGGTGGCACGCCCGCCATCAGGCGCTTCAGGCGAAGCTCGCCAGGCGTATCGTGTGTCCCAGGGACGGTTTGTGCCATGGCTGGAATACCGGGTGGTCAACGATGGAGAGGTGATGGCATCAACTGACCTTTCACAAGGCGAGATGCAGGTGCGAGGAAATTTGGTTGCCAACGGCTACTACCACTCGCCAACCCAAGAAAAGGGCGAGTTGGCCTCGACGTTCCGGGGCAAAGAGATTAATGACGCCCGCCACCACTTCACTGAAGACGGCTGGCTGCGCACTGGTGATGTCGGAACGGTCACCGCCGATGGCTACATGACGTTGTACGACCGTGCACGCGACGTTATCCGATCTGGTGGCGAATGGATCTATTCCGCGCAGGTGGAAAACCTCATCATGGAAGCCGAAGATGTCATCGAGTGCGCTGTGATTGGCTTCCCCGACCGCCAGTGGGGCGAGCGCCCACTGGCTATTACCGTGCTTTTGGACGATATCCCGCGCACCGCGGAAACAGCGGAGCGGTTGCGAAAGAACCTCGCCGATGTGTTACCAACATGGATGGCACCTGAGTATTGGACGTTCGTCGATGTGATCGACAAGACTTCGGTGGGCAAGTTTGACAAGAAGGACCTAAGGAAACACCTCGCCAAGGGCGACTATGAGATTATCGCGCTGCCTGGCCCGGGTAACCGCGGAAGGAGGGCACAAACACCCGAGCAATAAACACGGGTTTTTCACTGCTAATTCTTGACCTGGCGTATTTCGTACTTATTATTGACAGCACTATGCCCATTCACCTTCCTCTTGCATCGCCGTTAGCGTCCCGCGCAGCTTCCGACGGTCCACTCGCACCAAACGCCAGCTTGGACCCAGGTGAGCAGCCCGCCCCGCGCACGCTCGACGATCGTTTTGGGCGTACGGCACGAGACCTCCGGGTCAGCCTTACCGACCGCTGCAACCTGCGTTGCACGTACTGCATGCCTGCAGAGGGCCTTGAATGGATGCCAACTGAAGAGGCACTCACCGACGAGGAGACTATCCGGCTGATCCGCCTGGCTGTGGAGCACCTCGGCATCCGCCAGGTGCGTTTCACAGGGGGCGAGCCACTGCTGCGGCGCTCGTTGGAACGCATCATCAGTGAGACGAAGACCATGCGCACCGACGAGGGCGTCGCACCCTCAACTGCGGTCACCACGAATGCCCTGGGCCTTGCGCGCCGGGCGCAGAGGCTTGCCGACGCCGGCCTCGACAGAGTGAATGTTTCGCTCGATACCACGGATCGGGAGCTTTACGCACAGCTCACCCGCAGAGACCGCATCGACGACGTGTTTGCGGGCATCGACGCCGCAGTGGAAGCAGGCCTTCAGCCGGTGAAGGTCAACGCGGTAGTGATGCCGGGCATCAACGAAGACGGTGTCACAGACCTCGTGCGCTTTGCGCTGGAACGCGGGCTGCAGCTGCGTTTTATCGAACAAATGCCGCTGGGCCCACGCGAGCAGTGGAAGCGCACCGACATGGTGACGGCGCATGACTTGGTTGAGCGTCTCCGCCACGATTTCACGCTTGCACCTGCCGTCGAGCCACGGGGTTCTGCACCCGCTGCCCTATGGGATGTCACAGACGGTACTCGCAGCGGCAAGCTTGGGATTATCGCGTCTGTGACACACCCTTTCTGTGGCGCCTGCGACCGAACCCGCCTCACGACTGACGGCTCCATCCGGTCCTGCCTGTTCTCGAAAGCGGCCGACGAGGTCTCGCTCCGCGACGTCATGCGTGGGGGCGCCTCCGACGCGGAGCTCGCGGACCTCTGGTCGAAAGCCATGTGGCTGAAAAAGCCCGGACACGGCATTGATGACGAGGGCTTCCTGCAGCCGGAGCGCCTCATGAGCGAAATTGGTGGTTAGCAACTAATGAACACTCTTCCTTCTGTCAACGAACATCTGGCCCGTGTCCTGGCTGCGGCGCGGCCCCGTATTAAGCGCGACGTCCCATTAGGTGACTGCGTAGGCCAGGTACTCGCAGCCGACGTCGTGGCACGGTTCCCAGTGCCACCTTTTTCAAACTCGGCGGTCGACGGCTTCATAGCCCACGAGTCGGATCTATTCGGTGACGGGCCGTGGGTACTGCCTGTAGCTGGTGAGATCCCGGCCGGACATGACGCAATCGATTGTCCAGCTGGCCACGCAGTCCGAATCATGACTGGCGCACCGATGCCGCAACAGGACGGTCTTCATGTCGTCCCCGTCGAGCAGACGAATATCCCTCGAGGCCCTTATCCTCTCCCTGACGAGGTCCAGATTACTTCTGTTGACCTTGGCCGTTCCCACATCCGACATGCTGGTGAGAATGTCGGCGTCGGTGAAGTCGTTGCGCGAGAGGGAACACGGATTGATGCTGGCACACTCGCCGCACTTGTCGCCACTGGTGTCCGCACTGTGGACGTTTTCGAACGCCCGACCGTCGCAGTCGTCTCTACTGGCGACGAGCTCGTTGCCTGGCCCGGCGACATTCGCGGCGCGCAAATTCCCGATTCAAACCTGCCAATGGTGGCGACGCTTCTGCGCGAAAGCGGCTACGCCAAGGTATTCACGATGCACGCTGATGACGATACGCAATCGACCGAGGTCTTACTCCAGCAGGCCGCGCAGCAGGCAGACATCGTGGTCACTACCGGCGGAGTCAGCGCTGGAGCGTACGACGTAGTCCGCACTGTCACAGCCTCCTCACCAGATATGTGGTTCGGCCATGTCGCCCAGCGCCCGGGAAGTCCGCAGGGCGTTGGACGTTGGTCTGAAGCTGCATTTATTTGCCTGCCCGGAAATCCAGTTGCGGCGTTCGTCTCGTGCGCGCTGTACGCGATCCCGTTACTGCGCGCGAGTGCCGGGGACCACACGCGTTGCAGCATGGACGAGCGAACAATGGTGGAAGCGGACGTCGATACGCACTTCCCCGCCCCGCGTGCTGATCGTCATGTATTCGTACCTGTGCGCCTGCACACCGAACACGGTGCTGTCCGCGCTGAAGCCTTTGCCGGCGGACATGGCGGCTCCGGATTCGTGGCTTCCCTACCTGCAGTGGACGGAATCGCGGTCCTTGCCCCTGGAACCGACGCCCCCACTCGCATCCCAGTGATGCTGTTTTAAAGAAAGAAAGACTCAACATGAAATTTACCCATCTCAATGCTGCTGGCCAGGCCTACATGGTTGACGTTACGGAGAAGCAGCCAACCGTTCGGAATGCAACCGCGCAAGGTGAAGTCGCTTGCTCGCCTGAGGTGATGAAGGCACTGCGTGAAGGCACCGTGCCGAAAGGCGACGTGTTAGCCGTTGCACGCGTCGCAGGCATTTCGGCTGCGAAGCGCGTGCCGGACTTGCTGCCACTCGCCCACACGATTGGCGTACACGGTTGCGCGGTAGACGTGGAGTTGCGCGAAGACCACGTTTTCATCGAGGCCACCGTTCGCACGGCGGACCGCACCGGTGTCGAGATGGAGGCGCTGACCGCTGTCAGCGTTGCGGCACTTGCCATCGTGGACATGGTCAAGGGTGTCGACCGTTCGGCTTATGTGCGCCGGATGGGGATCGTGGCAAAGTCTGGTGGCCGCTCTGGCGACTGGTCGCGCGAGCTTCCCGAGACATAGCGTGCGAGGCGTGCGAAGCGTGCAACACAAGTGGGAGGATGTTGGCGTCATTGTGCTCGCTGGGGGACGCTCGACACGAATGGGCGCCGATAAAGCCCAGGTGAAAGTGAATGGCACCCGCCTCGTTGATGCGGTGTGCGCCCGCATTCCTGATGATGTGCCGCGCATCGTCGTCAGTCCGAAACCGCTGGGAATGCCTACGGTGAGTGAGGATCCGCCGTTCGGGGGTCCCGTCGCAGGGATTGCTGCAGGGCTCTCGCGTATCGACGCCCCCTTCGTCGCTATCGTCTCCGTCGACGCACCACGATCCCCTGAACTGATCCCGGTACTCTCTCGAGCCGCTCGCGACGGTGCGGACGTTGCGGTCGTTGAAGCTGCGGATGGGTATCTGCAACCGTTATGTGCGGTGTGGAACCGGGCCTCCTTAGTAGCTGCACTCGACGCTGCGGGCTCACGCGACATTCCCGCGAAGCGCCTCTTCGACGCGGTTGAGCACGTAGTACGAGTCCAGGGCACTGGCGCTGAGCGCGACTACGATACGCGGTTGGAACTCGACGAGCTTGGGGACGTCGAGTTTCCCGCTACCGAGTAGCGTCTGGTTAGCGAACCCACTCTGTCAGACTAGGCCACAGCGCAAGGATGACACCGAGGGTGTCTCGCACGCCACCGTGCGAACTCGGGGCGTTGACGATGAGGCTTGCACCAGGCTCCCGGGAAGTGAGACCAATGAGGCCTCGGCAAAGTCCGGCGCGCGGTGAATGCTCCAGCCCGTCGATCAGTACTTGGGTTTCGATGCCGTGGAGCCGTGTGGAGATGAACTCTTCGCTTACTTCAGGGGTGAGGTTGCGCGGTCCGAGCCCGGTGCCACCGCAGGTAAGGATGAGCGAGTTTCCATCCTTCACCGCCTGTGCCATTGCGTTCCGGAGCGCTTCGTCACCTTCCGGGACGATCACCGGCTGCGTGACCTGGAATCCGGCTTCAGTGAGCAGCCGGGTGGCTGCGGGGGATGCTTTGTCTTTTCGCTCGCCCCCGAAAACCCGGTCCGAAACGACGATAACTATCGCTGTGGGGTCCGTAGTTGTTTCCATGAAGTGTTCCTTCCCTGCGCAAATACCAGCATCTGTACAAATCGCCGAATTAAGACACATATATGTTGCGAAATTATACACGACTTTTTTCGTGGATAAGTTGATAGTAGCAGCTCACTGCTACTATTCTTAATATTAGTTGCGGGTTTTTCTGACATTTTTATTCACCCGGAGCATGTAGACCTTTATTGTATTTCTGAAGAGGATTTCACTCCATGTCCAAGCTTGACACTTCCCAACGGGTACTCACCGGTTGGGACGCTGAAGATCCAGAAAAGTGGGACGCTGGCATTGCATGGCGCACACTTTGGATCACGACGATTTCGATGTTCTTCGGGTTCGTCACCTGGTACATCGTGGCGGCGATTGCGCCGCGGCTCAATGAGATCGGGTTCGACCTCACTGCTGCACAGCTTTACTGGCTTACTGCAGTCCCAGGACTGGCAGCTGGTATCTTCCGCCTGATTTGGATGTTCTTGCCACCAGTTCTTGGTACCCGAAAGCTCATTACGCTTTCGACAGCACTCTTCCTCATCCCACTGGTCGGCTGGTATTTTGCGGTCCAGAGCCCCGAGACTTCATACGCAACCCTGTTGATCCTGTCCTTCATGACAGGTATCGGCGGCGGCATCTTCTCTGGCTTCATGCCGTCGACGGGGTACTTCTTCCCGAAGGCAAAGTCCGGTACAGCGCTCGGCCTCCAAGCCGGCCTGGGCAACCTCGGCATGTCCTTCGTACTGTTGCTGGCGCCTTGGCTGATCGGCATCACCATGATCGGTTCCATTGAGGCATCGGATGGCTCTGGCGCAGCAATTAACGTGCACAATGTCCCAGCGTTCTTCGTCCCTTGGGTCATCATCATGGTGATTGTGTCCTGGCTGATGCTGAAGGACGTTCCGGTCAAAGCAAACTTCCGCCAGCAGATCGATATTTTCGGAAACAAGAACACCTGGATCCTCACCATCATTTATGTAATGACGTTCGGTGCACTTGCCGGGTTCGGCGCGCAGCTTGCTCTGTTGATGAAGAACTCCTTCGGTGAGAACGCGACGAAGCTGCTCGGATGGGCGTTCATGTACGCCCTGCTTGGTGCGCTGATCCGCGCACTGTGGGGCCCACTGTGCGACAAGTACGGCGGTGCAATCTGGACGTTCGTCGCCGGTGTCGGCATGACCGTCACCACTGCAATTGCCGCAATTTTCCTTGCCCGCGGTGGCGACGCCGCAGCACCGTTCTTCTACACGATGCTTGCCATGTCTGTCTTCGCTGGTATCGGCAACGCCGGCACGTTCAAGCAGATGCCGATGATCCTGCCGAAGCGACAGGCAGGCGGTGTCATCGGCTTCACCGGCGCAATCGCCGCGTTCGGCCCGTTCATCGTCGGCGTGCTGCTCACGCTGATGAGCGCAACAACGTTCTTCTGGGGCTGCGTGGTCTACTTCATCTTCGCTACGGCACTCGCATGGATCTACTACGCCCGTCCGAACGCTCCGTTCCCTGGTTAACATCCATTTCATTCACGACCCCGTTTTCTCACTTTCATCCAAGGAGATTGTGAACCATGACTGATGCGACACAGTCCAACCCGCTGTTTAAACTTGGTGGGTTCGTTCGCAAAGGCGACGTCACGCCTTCCGGCCAGCAGATTTTCCTCGAAGGCGGCCGACAAGCCGACGTGTTCTACCGCAACCGTTGGTCCTTCGACAAGATGGTGCGCTCCACACACGGTGTGAACTGCACCGGTTCCTGTTCCTGGAAGGTTTACGTCAAGGATGGCGTCATCACCTGGGAATCCCAGGCGGTTGACTACCCGACTACCGGCCCTGACTTCCCAGAGTACGAACCTCGAGGGTGCCCGCGTGGCGCATCCTTTTCCTGGTACACCTACTCGCCGACGCGCATCCGCTACCCGTACGTGCGTAGCGCGCTGCTGGAGATGTACCGCCACGAAAAGAAGCAACACGACGGCGACCCTGTCCTCGCCTGGCGTGCGATCCAGGAAGACCCAGTCAAGCGTCGCGCCTACGTCGGTGCCCGCGGCAAGGGCGGCCTGGTGCGCGTTGCCTACGAAGAGGCCGTCGAGATCGCTGCAGCAGCACACGTGTACACCATCAAGCAGTGGGGCCCGGACCGCATCGCTGGCTTCACAGTGATTCCTGCGATGAGCCAGGTCTCCTACGCCGCCGGTACCCGTTTCTTGGGGCTGATCGGTGGCGCGATGCTGTCCTTCTACGACTGGTATGCAGACCTGCCCCCTGCCTCCCCGCAGACGTTCGGCGATCAGACGGATGTGCCTGAGTCGGGCGACTGGTTCAACTCTTCCTACCTGATGATGTGGGGCTCGAACATCCCGGTGACCCGTACGCCGGACTCACACTTCATGACCGAGGTGCGTTACAAGGGCACCAAGATCGTCGTGGTTTCCCCGGACTACAACGATGCGGCGAAGTTCGCCGACGAGTGGATGCGCATGTCGCCGGGCACCGACGGCGCGCTCGCCTTCGCGATGGGCCACGTTATCTTGAGCAAGTTCCATGTAGCGCAGCAACCGCAGTACTTCATGGATTACATGCTCAAGTACACGGATGCGCCGTTCCTGGTAGAGCTTGATCAGCTCGAGGACGGCACCTTGGCTCCAGGCAAGTTCCTCACCGCAGACAAGCTTGACGACGCCTCCCTGGCCAGCAGCGATAACGCACAGTACCGTCTGCTCAACATTGAAGCGGACGGTACCGTTGTCGACCCAGGTGGCACTATCGCGGACCACTACAAGACCGATCCGGGCAAATGGAATCTCCGCCACGATAACGCGAACCCGGTGATGTCCATGGCGGATACCAACTCCTACGGCACAGCCGAGGTGTGCTTCCCACGCTTCGACATGGATGCCTCGCGCGAGGCTTTGGACTCGGACGGTCCTATCGGCGCTGGCGTCTACCGCCGCGGTGTTCCGGTCCGCGAGGTCGCAGGCCGCACCGTCACCACCGTGTACGACCTCATGCTGGCGCACTACGGTGTGAACCGTCCGTCGCTGCAGCTGCCTGGCTCTTGGCCGGCTGACTTTAACGACGCCTCTGAGGTCGGCACGCCCGCATGGGCAGAAGAGCTGTCGAGTGTTCCGGTTGCGCAGATCGAGCGCATCGCTACAGAGTTCGCGCAGAACGCGCTGGACTCGAAGGGCCGCTCCCAGATCATCATGGGCGCGGGCGCGAACCACTACGTCCACGCGGACTCGATCTACCGCACTTTCCTTGCGCTGACTTCTATGTGTGGCACCCAAGGTGTCAACGGCGGCGGTTGGGCGCACTACGTGGGTCAGGAGAAGCTGCGCCCTCAGTCGGGCTGGAGCCAGTACGCGTTCGCGAATGACTGGAACCGTCCGCCGCGCCACATGATCACCACCGGGTTCTACTACCTGACCACGTCCCAGTGGCGGTACGATAACTCGAAGGCTTCCAGGATGGCCTCGCCGCTGGCTCGTAAGGGCGCGTCGGAAGATAAGTTCCTGTCGGAGACGCTGGTCGAGGCCATGAAGCGTGGCTGGATGCCGTCGTATCCGCAGTTCAACCGCAACCCACTGCTGCTTGCTGAGCAAGCGAAGGAAGCGGGCATGGATGTGAAGGACTACGTCGTCGACCAGCTCGAGTCGGGTCAGATGGAGTTCGCTGCTGAGGATCCGGATGCTCCGGAGAACTGGCCTCGCATCCTGCTGAACTGGCGCACGAACCTGATGGGTTCTTCGGCAAAGGGTACCGAGTACTTCCTGCGCCACATGTTGGGGGTTGATTCGGATGTCTCCGCGGAAGAGCTGGCCGAGGATGAGCGCCCGAAGTCGATTCGCTGGCGCGAAGAGGCACCGATGGGCAAGCTCGACCTGATGATGACTACGGACTTCCGTAACACCTCGACCACCCTGGTGTCAGACATCGTTTTCCCTGCGGCCACCTGGTACGAGAAGAACGACTTGTCCACGACGGATATGCACCCGTTCATCCATACGTTTAACGCTGCGATCAACCCGCCGTGGGAGGCCCGCAGTGACTGGGAGATCTTCCGCGATATGTCCGACGCTGTTTCCCGCATGGCCGGCAAGTGGCTGGGAGTACAGACGGACATCGTCACCGCGCCTATCTCCCACGACGCACCGGACGAGATCAACCCGAACATGGCGAACGGCGTGGTGCCCGATATCAAGGAAGTCGGCATGATTCCGGGCCAAACGATGGCAAAGCTGGTCCCGGTTGAACGCGACTACACCAAGGTGTTCGAGAAGTGGATGTCTTTCGGCCCACTGACCGAGAAGGCTGGTACGAACGTACACGGCACGCCGTTTAACGTTGAAAAGCAGGTTGGTGAGCTCTTCGGTATGAACGGCGTCGCTGAGACTGCTTCAGCAGGCGACCGCCCAGCATTGAACTCTGCGGTGAAGGCCGCACAAGCGATCCTGCACCTGTCCGGTGTGTCCAACGGCGAAGTCGCACGCAACGGTTTCGAAAACCTGGGCAAGATGCTCGGTTCGGACACTAGCGAGTTCTGGGAAGGCACCGAGGACGCCCAGATCGTGTGGGACAAGGTCAAGGAACGCCCGCAAGAGGTCATCACCTCGCCGGAGTGGTCTGGGGACAAGCGCGATGGGCGTCGCTACACCGCGTTCTCGCTGAACCTCGCGATGGACAAGCCCTGGAACACGCTTTCCGGTCGCATGCACTACTTCATCGATCACGACTGGTTCATTGACTACGGCGAGCAACTCCCCGTGTTTAAACCTCCGCTTGACCGCATGCGTCTTAATGGTGAGACCCGTCCGGGCGAGATTCTCAAGGGCGAGGACGGCAATCCAGAGATCACGGTGCGCTACCTCACCCCGCACAATAAGTGGTCGATTCACTCGCAATACTTCGACAACCTTCATGTTTTGTCCATCTCCCGCGGTGGCCAGGTCGTCTGGATGTCGGATGCGGATGCTCAGAAGATCGGTGTCAAGGACAACGAGTGGGTTGAGCTCTACAACCGCAACGGTGTTGTCTCAGCGCGTGCTGTGGTCACCCACCGCATTCCGGAAGGAACGGTCATCATGAACCACGCGCAGGAACGCACAGTGGGCACACCACTGAACGAGCGTTCCGGCCGACGTGGCGGCACGCACAACTCGCTGACCCGCATCACCATCAAGCCACTGCATGTGGCTGGTGGCTACGGCCACTTGACCTACGGATTCAACTACATCGGCCCAACCGGCAACAACCGCGACGAGGTTACCCGCATCCGTCGTCGCTCCCAGGAGGTGCAGTACTAATGCGAGTTATGGCGCAAATTGCCATGGTCATGAACCTGGACAAGTGCATCGGATGCCATACGTGTTCGGTGACGTGTAAGCAGGCATGGACCAACCGTGAAGGCACGGAGTACATCTGGTTCAACAACGTTGAAACCCGTCCCGGTGTGGGCTACCCACGCTCGTGGGAGGACCAGGACAAGTGGAAGGGCGGCTGGAAGCTTGACGGCAGCGGCAAGCTCAAGCCACGCCAGGGTGGACGTATCAAGCGTCTGGCCACTATTTTCCACAACCCGAACATGCCGACGATCGAGGACTACTACGAGCCGTGGACCTATGAGTACGAGAAGCTCATCAGCGCCCCAGCTGGCCAGAAGACGCAACCGACGGCTCGGCCGAAGTCGCAGATCACTGGCAAACCGATCGACACGATCTCCTGGTCTTCGAACTGGGATGACAATCTTGGTGGTTCGACGGCAACCATGGACGATGACCAAGTCCTGGAGAAGATGAACCTGGAGGTGAAGAAGGAAATTGAAGAGTCCTTCATGTTCTACCTCCCGCGCATCTGTGAACACTGCCTGAACCCAACGTGTGTGTCTTCCTGCCCGTCAGGCGCGATGTACAAGCGCACTGAGGACGGCATCGTCCTGGTTGACCAGGACAGCTGCCGCGGCTGGCGCATGTGCGTCTCTGGCTGCCCGTACAAGAAGGTGTACTTCAACCACAAGACGGGCAAGGCCGAAAAATGTACGCTGTGCTACCCGCGCATTGAGGTCGGCCAGCCGACCGTGTGCTCGGAGACATGTGTGGGGCGTCTGCGTTACCTTGGCGTACTGCTCTACGACGCGGACCGTGTTGCAGAGGCGGCGTCGACACCCGATGAGAAGGACCTGTTTGAGGCGCAGAAGTCGCTCTTCCTCGATCCACGCGACCCTGAGGTCGTCCGCGCGGCGACCGAAGAGGGCATCCCGCACTCTTGGATCGAGGCGGCGCAGAACTCCCCGATCTACGATCTGATTTTCACGTACGGTGTGGCGCTGCCGCTACACCCAGAGTTCCGCACACTGCCGATGGTGTGGTACATCCCGTCGCTGTCGCCGATCGTCGATCAGGTGACCAAGACTGGTGCTGACGGCGAAGACCACAAGGTACTGCTCAGCGCGATCTCCAACATGCGTATCCCGCTCGAGTACCAGGCTGGCCTGTTCACTGCAGGTGACACCGTCCCAGTCGAGCTTTCGCTGCGTAGGCTCGCCGCGATGCGTTCCTACATGCGCGACATCAACCTAGGCCAGCCGACGAACGAGGCGATTGCAAGCGCCGTCGGTATGACTGGCAAAGACCTGGAAGCGATGTATCGCCTGCTGGCGATCGCCAAGTACGACGACCGCTACGTCATCCCGACCACCTCGCCGGAGACCCCGCGTGGTGTTGCCTCGCTGGATCCGTTTGGCGGCGTCGACCCTGCCAGTGGCGACCTGATGGCCAACCTGGGCATGGGTGCGCCGAGCGCCTGCCACGAAGAGGCAGACAACGCGCAGCCTGGCAAGGTGTCACTCATGTCGTGGACCGGCGACCGCCCTGACGCGATGTTCCCCACCGCGCTGAAGACTCGCGAGCCGAAGACTGCAAGCGAGAACTACCGCCCTGCTGCTCCGGAAGCATCGACTCCAACGCCGAACCCGGTTGAGGAAGGACCGAGTGCTGACGGCAACATCGCGCGACGCGAGGGTGAGCAGTAATGAGCACCCGAACCCAAATCGGGGTTGTACCCGAGGACCTAGTGGCACCAGTGGCGTGCGATACGCAGCAGCGTCAGATCGCAGCGATGGCGCTCAGCCTCACGTTGCGGTACCCAGAAGAGGAGTTCTTCTCCACGCTGGAGACCGTCGAGGAGCAGCTCGGGCTGCTTCCAGCCCCTGTTGCTGCAGAAATCGCGGAGTTCATCGGCAGGGCACGTGGCCTCGGACTCCTGCCGCTCCAGGAGCACTACGTCGAGACCTTCGACCAGCGGCGTCGCTGCGCGCTGCACCTCTCCTACTATTCGGTTGGTGATACCCGCCAGCGCGGTGCCGCGATATTGGCGTTTCGTCAACAGTTGGCAGGTCTAGGTATGGAAGAGATCTCGGAGGAGCTCCCGGACCACCTTTGCGTCGTCCTGGAAGCGCTTGCGTTCGCTGACTCCGACTCCCAACAGCACGCCTTAGAGATGATTGCCGCGCACCGAGACGGCCTCGAGGTGCTGCGTCACGCTCTGGTCGGACTGGGTAGCCCGTACGCTCACTTGCTCACGGCTGTGTGCATGTTGCTGCCCAGCATTGACGAGGAAACTATCGCTCGCTACATCAACCTGATTCGCCAGGGCCCTCCTGCGGAGATGGTCGGTATTGAAACTACTCCCCTGCCGTTTCCAACGGCTTCTCCCAACCACAGTTAAAGGACTGAACTCACTATGACTGGTATTGAAGAATTCCTGTGGGTGGCCTTTCCCTGGTTGGCCATCGCTGCGTTTGTCATCGGCATTATCTGGCGCTGGCGTTATGACCAGATGGGCTGGACTACCCACTCGTCACAGATTTACGAATCGAAGTTGCTGCGGCTTTCCTCGCCACTGTTCCACTGGGGCATGGTCTTCGTGGTCATTGGCCACCTCATGGGCCTAGCGATTCCGAAGACTTGGACCCGAGGCATGGGCATCAGCGACCATGCCTACCACCTCATCGCAACGATTCCTGGCACGATTGCGGGTATCGCCGTGGTGTTGGGGTTGCTTGGCTTGCTCTACCGTCGTGTGGTCAACCGTTCGGTGTTCTTATCGACGGCCACCTCCGACAAGTTCATGTATGTGTTCCTGACAATCGCAATCTGCTCCGGCTTTATCGCGACCGTCTCGACGCAGGTCTTCGGTGTGCCCGGCGGCTACGATTACCGCGAAACGATTTCACCGTGGCTGCGCCAGCTGCTGATTTTCAACCCAATGCCGGACCTGATGGTGCAGGCTCCGTGGCAGTTTAAGGTCCACGTGCTTGCTGGCTTCACCTTGATCGCCTGCTGGCCGTTTACCCGACTTGTCCACGCGTTCTCGGCTCCGGTCGGCTACTCCACTAGGCCGTACGTGGTCTACCGCTCGCGCGGTGAAGAGGTCCAGGGCCGCCGCTCTGAGGCCCAGTGGGAGCCGATCCGCTCGAACGGACGTCAATTGAAGCGCTAGTGCTTCAACCCGCTCGCCAGTGCTGCCCCCGGAGCTCTTCTTCCGGGGGCATTCTTCGTGTCTACCCCTTTTTTAAGATAATTTATATTCATATTCAAACCACTACTCGAAGGAGTTCTCATGCGCTCTACTCGCCTTGCCACATTGTTCGTGGCTGCCCTGGCCGCGACCGGTCTGACCGCCTGCGCCGGTGGCACCGATTCCGAAAGCGCCGCCTCAAAAGCACCGACCGCTGAGGCACCCAGCGACCTCATCGTGATGGGCGCGGCTTCCACGCGCGTACTCAACGAGGACCTTTCGGAAATGTCGGAGAACAACCTCGAGTTCGTCAACGCCGGCTCCTCTGACCTGGTGCAGCAACTGAAGGAGGGCGCACCTGGTGACGTGTTGATCACAGCTGACCAGAAGAACATGGACAAGGCTGTCGAAGCGGGCGTCGCAAAAGACCCGAAGGTAGTGGCGACGAACTCGATGGTGCTCGTGGTGCCGAAGGGCAACCCAGCGGACATCAAGAGTGTCGAAGACGTACAGAAGGACGGCGTGAACTTGGTCGTCTGTGACGCCCAGGTTCCTTGCGGCTCCGTGACCAACGAGCTCGTGACGGCGAACAACCTCACCATCAATCCGGTGTCCCTGGAACACAGCGTGTCTGACACCTTGGGCAAGGTTGTCTCGGGCGAGGCTGACGCAGGCTTTGTGTACCGCACCGATGCTGCTGCCGCTGGCGATGCTGTGGAGGTCCTCGATATCCCTCACGCTGACGAGAAGCCGAACTCCCTCGTCGCCGCTGTAACCACCAACACCACCGACGAGGCTGCCGCGCAGAATCTCTTCGAACTGCTTGCAAGCCCAGAAATGGCCGTGGTGTGGGAGAAGTACGGCTTCACCCCTGCTGCGCAACAGTAACCACCGGGTAGAGTCCGTATTCATGCAGCAATCAACGCTTCGCCAGGCCCCACGCCAGACACCAATGTTGGTGTGGGGCCTGGCGCTTCTTGCACTCGCCGCCATTGTGCTGCCGATCCTGGCGCTTGGTGCACGTGTGCCATGGGACCAGCTCGGTGAGATCCTTGCCTCCGCATCGACACAGCAGTTGCTCCGCGTCACGCTGCGCTCCGCTGTCCTGGCGTGCGTCATCACACTCCTGCTGGGCACACCGCTTGCGCTATGGATGCAACACTTGCGACGAGGTGCAGGCCTTGCGCGAGTACTCGTGCTACTTCCGCTAGCGATGCCGCCGGTCGTCGGTGGTTTAGCGCTCAGCGCGTTTCTCGGACGCCGAGGCTTGGCTGCGCCGCTGTTGGACGCGCTGCATATTCAGTTCGCGTTCGCGTTTCCGGGTGTCGTCGCTGCACATGTGTTCATTGCGCTGCCGTTCGTTGTCATCACACTTGACGCGGCGCTGCGGCAACTCGATCCGGAGATTACATACTCGGCCGCAGGCGTGGGGCTGAGCCCCTCGACGATTACTCGCAAGATAATCCTACCTGCAATCGCGCCCTCACTCGTCTCTGCGGCCGGGCTAGCGTTTGCGCGCTCGCTCGGCGAGTTCGGCACCACGTTGACCTTCGCCGGCTCGATGCCTGGCACCACGCGCACCATGCCGTTGGGCATCTATATTGCCCGCGAAGTGGATCAGGATGTCGCGTATGGGCTATCAGCCATCCTCATCGCACTGGCGGTGCTCACGCTTGCCGCATCGACGCTGCCGACGGTCTTCCTGTCGCGTACGCGCTCCCGTGAAGTCGCTCGCGCTACCCACGAGGTGGACACGGAACGGCTGCGCCTACTGACAAGCCCCGAGGACGGGGGCGTACCCGTCGTCATCGGTGAAACAACGTTCCCTGCGAACGCCACGACGGCGCTCATAGGCTTGAACGGCTCGGGGAAGACCACGTTGGTTGGCAGGATTGCAGGGCGCCTCGGCGGTTTGCGCACCTTGATCGGCGACCGCGTGGTTGATGCGGGCACGTCGTCGAGCAAGCTTGTCCCGGCGCACAAACGCGGAGTTGTGTTGCTTACCCAGAACCCCGGTCTGCCACCTACGTCGACCCCACTGAAGGCTGTCGCGATGGTCACTGGCAGCAAACAGCGCGCACTTGAGCTGCTGACCTCAGCGGGCCTGTGCGACCTTGCCGACGTCCCCGTCCGTGCTCTCTCTGGCGGTCAAGCATCGCAGGTGTCGCTAGTACGAGCGCTCGCCCCGCGCCCCCGCGTGCTAATTCTTGACGAGCCACTCGCTGCGATCGACGTGAACTCTGCGCATCACTGGCGCCAGGTACTGCGGGCTACAGCGCACGACCGCACCACGATCGTGATTACGCACAACCCATTGGACGTGGCCAACCTTGCGGAATACGTTGCGGTAATGGACCGAGGCAACGTCATCAGCCTGCAGCCGACGGCCGAGGAGCTCAAAGTTCCGGCGACGCAGTTTTCTGCACGGCTCGCTGGCGTGAACTGGTTGCCCGCTAGCGTGAACTGGATTCCAGCGCACATGGTGGGTGCCGCGCACCAAGGTTCCGTTGCGTGCGTGGCAACCACAGTCGGTGAGCTCACCGGTGTCGCCTCAGAGCAGTGCGAACAGCATGAGCATGCCGTCGTAGTCTTCGCGCCGCAGGACGTCTCGCTGCACGTCCCAGCCGGAGCAGCGCCGGGAGATTACAACTCGCTGGAGGCCACCGTGGCCACAGTCGATGTCAGTACCTCGGGTGGCCTCACTGTGGAGCTCGACGTCCACGGTGCGGTTGTGGCGCTCCCGGTCCAGCGTCAGGAGGCACTCGATGCGGGCATTGAGCCCGGCGCATCTGTAACGTGCTACGTCAAAACGGATGACATCGCCATCTACCCAAAGCCGACGGATTAGCCCCCAGCGAACGGTGGCAAGACATCAACGCGCTCAGCGGACTCGAGCGAGTCAGTCTGCTGGGCGCGTTTTCCGTCGATCAGGAAGGTGCAGCGCGCCAGGATGTCTGCGAGCGTTTGGCCTGCGTCGGTGGTGCCGTTGTGGCGCGAAGCGGCGTCGGCAAGCAGTTCCTGCAGTGTGGCAAAGTTCCCAACTTCTTCCTGTGCGACGCCTGTGGCCGCGCGTGCGGCGGCAAAGTAGTGAATTTGCATGTCGTCCATGGTAGCGAACTGGTGGTGGCGCGTAGAGTAGGCGCCATGACACGAACTACTGAGGAGCACCTGAATGCGGTGCGCGAGGCCGTCGGCCCTCGGCTTTCGGAGCGCATCAGCGTCGTTGAAGCTGGCAAGCAGCAGCGTGTGCTCGCGGCCGATGTTGTTGCCGTGCGCAAGCAACCGACCTTCGACAACTCGCAAATGGACGGGTACGCGTTGACGCAGGTGAAAGCGCACACAGCGACGATCGGCCCGACGATTGCCGCAGGCGCTGACCCCGACGAACTGTATCCAGAAGGCCTGCAGGGCGTTGTGGCGCCGATCATGACCGGCGCGAAACTTCCTCGTGGCACGGTAGCAGTCGTCCCAGTGGAGCGTTGCACCCCGCCGACGTTCGGGGCGACTGGTGAACCTGTCAAGATCCCTGAGGTCAAGCGTGGTCAGTTCATGCGCCTTGCGGGCAGCGATATCCAGCCCGGGGCTTGCATTGCACATCGCGGTGATGGGGTGACACCGGCGCTTGTTGGCGCCGCGATCAGCCAGGGAATCGAGACCGTTGAGGTCAAGCGCACTGCTCGCATCTTAGTGATCACGGGTGGCGCTGAGGTCTCCCCGAGCGACCAGGCCACAGGCCCCGCGACAATTCCGGACTCGAACGGTCCGATGCTTGAGGCGCTAGCCGCGCGCCATGGCATCGAGGTTGTAGCGCGCCTACTGACCAACGACGATCCTGAGGCACTCGAGCGAGAGGTCGCAGCAGCGGTCGAGGAGTACCAACCGGATGCGATTGTGACCTCAGGCGGGATCAGCCACGGCAAGTTCGAGGTCATCCGTCAGGTGTTTACGGATGGCTGGTACGGACATGTCGCTCAGCAGCCCGGCGGGCCACAAGGCATCTCTGCGTTTCACGGTGTGCCTGTGCTGAGCCTGCCAGGCAACCCGATTTCCACCATCGTGTCATTCGTCCTGTACGTCGCACCAGTGTTGGGACGCGCGCCGGCTCCCGTACGCGTTGCTATAGATACAGAGGGCGTTGGAATCGCCGGCAAGGATCAGTTCCTGCGCGGTGAAATTCGAGAGGGCCTTGTGCATCCGTACCACGGTACAAGCTCGCACCTGCTTACCCAGGGTGCCACCGCGACCTGCCTGATCCGCATTCCCGCCGCGGCTACGGTTCCCGCGGGTACACCAGTCATGGTCTATCCGCTGTAGATTGTGCCTATGAATACCAATCAACGTACTGCACGGGTTATCGTGGCTTCTACGCGAGCAGCCGCAGGTGTCTACGAGGACAAGTCAGGTCCGATCGCGGTCAGGTTCCTGCGGGAAGCGGGGTTCGACACTCCAGACGCCACCATCGTGGCCGATGCCGACCTTTCGGATGCGGTCCAGGAGGCACTCGGCGCTTCCCCGTCGGTACTGCTGACCTCGGGCGGAACCGGCATTACACCGGATGACCAAACGGTTGATATTGTGGAGCCTCTGTTGGACCGGCAGCTGCCAGGTATCGTGCACGCGTTCTGGGCCTATGGCCAGCAGCAAGTCGCGACGGCAGTGCTGTCGCGTGCTGTCGCCGGAGTGGCGGGTCGCACGTTTGTCATGACACTGCCAGGTTCACGCGGCGGGGTGAAGGACGGGTGTGCCGTACTCGCTCCCCTGCTCGACCACATCACTGCACTCATAGAAGGATCACATGAGCACTAGTTCACAACCAGCCTCTACTTCGGACCCACAGTTCGTCGCCGAGCAGGTCAATACCGTCATCGACGCACGCATTACCGAAACGCCGCTTGAGCAGTTCGCTGCGGATGCGGCCACGGCTACAATGACGCGCTCCATGGGTGCGCTCGTCCGCTTTGAGGGCGTTGTCCGCGACCATGACGGCGGGCAGGCAGTGCGTTCGCTGACGTACGAATCGCACCCCAGCGCCCAAGACGAGCTCCGCGCGATTGTCGAAGACATCGCCCAACAACACCCGGTGCGAATCTGGGCCGCCCACCGAGTCGGCTCCGTGCCGATCGGCGAGATGGCGTTCCTGGTCCTCGTGGCCAGTGCGCACCGCGCCGAGGCATTCGCCGCCTGTGAAGAGGTCACCAACAGAGTGAAATCACAGGTCCCAATATGGAAAGAGCAGTCCATGGCGGACGGCGCAACGCAGTGGGTTGGTATCGATGACGCTCGATGAGCGCTACCTACGGCAAACCACACTCATCGGTGAGAGGAAGCAGCAACAACTTTTCGACGCCCACGTCGTTGTTCTTGGCGCCGGAGGCTTGGGGTCTCCGACCCTGCTGTACTTAGCCGGTGCTGGCGTCGGCACGATCACTGTCATCGACGACGACCGGGTGGATCTGTCCAATCTGCACCGGCAGGTCATCCATACCACCGCTGCCATCGGTACCGCAAAGACGGCGTCGGCAAAGGCACAGATGCTGGCGTTGAACCCGGATATCAACGTCCGCACTGTATCCGACCGCCTCACCTGGGATAACGCACTGCAGCTGCTCAGTGACGCTGACATCATCGTCGACGGCACTGACAACTTCCAGACTCGCCACATCGCATCGCACGCGGCCACGCGCTTGGGCGTGCCGCACGTGTGGGGGTCAATCCTCGGGTTTGAAGCACAGCTCACGGTGTTTTGGGCAGGCCACGGGCCAATCTACGAGGACCTCTTCCCCGTTCCACCAGCACCAGGCAGCGTGCCCTCTTGTTCCCAGGCAGGCGTGGTCGGTCCACTTGTAGGCGTTGTCGGGTCCGCGATGGCAATGGAAACCATCAAGCTCATCACCGGACTCGGTTCGCCACTAATTGGCCAGATTGGCTACTTCGACTCACTCACAGGTATGTGGGAGTACATGCCGCTTGTCGCAGACCCAGAGGTCACTGAGCGCGTGCGTACGAGCGCACCTCCACAAGGACCGGCGGAAGTCACCACCATTCCGGAAGGCGCCACGATTCTCGACGTCCGCGAGCCCGAAGAGTTCGCTGACTTCCACCTTGACGGCGCCATCAATGTGCCGCTCGGCACCATTATCGATGGCTACACACCGCCAGAAGCGCAGCCCGGCACCATTGTGGTGTGCGCCCGAGGGGCGCGCTCAGCGCAAGCTGTTGCAGCGCTCGATGCGCGCGGTGTGACCGGCACAGCGAGCCTGCGCGGGGGCGTCGAACAGTTCCGCCCCCTTTCAGGCCTGTAACAGCCAGGACGGATTAAGCGCGGGTCAGCTCGCCGCGTACCGGACCCGCTACCTCGAGCTCGATGACGCGTAGTCCGGCCTCGCGGGCGTCGTCAAGCAACTCCTCGTCAACGTCCGTCGTGGTCAGAACCAGCGCGGTCGGGCCCGCACCAGAGACGAAGGCTGCGTAGCCGCGGTTGCGCAAGCGGTTGACCCACTCAGCGGTCACCGGCAGCACGTCGGCACGGTACGGCTGGTGCAGGCGGTCGCGGGTGCCCTCCCAGAGCAGCTCGGGGTGGGACTGGATGGCAACCGTCATCACCGCGGTACGCGACACGTTGAAACGCGCATCCGTGTGCGTGACGTGGCTCGGCAACACCTGCCGCACCGCGTTGGTCGAGGCGTGGAAGTTCGGCACCAGCGCCACCGCACGAATCGAGGGATCCACGGGGACCCCGACAGCCCGGTAGACCGGATGCGATACACCATCGACAGGAATCTCGGTCCAGGAGACAACCGCCCCACCGAGCACGGATGCGGCAGCATTATCAGGATGCCCCTCGAACGCCGAGGAAAGCTGCACAACTTCCTCTGTGGAAAGCGGGTTACCAGCCAGTGTGTTTGCCGCTACAACGCCTGCGACAGCCGCAGAGGCCGACGAACCAAGCCCACGAGACTGCGGGATGTTGTTCGTGCACACTACGCGAAGGCCTGGTACAGAAACATCAGCGGCTTTGAGGCCAGAACGAATCGCTTTGACTACGAGGTGGGAACCGTCGCGCGGCAGGTCCTCGGCGCCTTCGCCGAAGATCTCCACCTCAAGCCCGGACTCGATGACCTCAACCTCGACAGTGTCGTAAATGGAGAGAGCGAGCCCCAACGTATCGAAGCCCGGTCCTAAGTTCGCCGACGAACCCGGCACCGTCACAGTCGCCTTTAGGCCTACTTCAATGTCTGTCGCCATGATGTGCTCCTTGTCTGTAGGTATCTCAGCTTAGGCGTCTAGGCGGATCACCGAGTTGATTTGCTGCACATCCGGGTGCTGCGAGAGGCGCTCCACGATGTCACGCAGGTCCTTCTCTAGCGCCTTGTGCGTTACCACGATCAGGTGCGCCTCATCGCCGGACTCCTCCTGGCGCACTGCGGAGAGCGACACGTTTGCCTCCGCAAACTTTCGGGTCAGCTCCGCCAGCACACCAACGCGGTCGTTGACGGTCATGTTCACGTGGTAGCGAGTCGCCACCTCGTCGAAGCCGACCACTGGGTAGTTCGCGTACGGGTTCTCCGCTGGTGCACGGCCGCCGTGCACCTTGTTGCGGGCTGCACCGACCAGGTCACCCAGCACTGCAGACGCGGTAGGAGCGCCACCAGCACCGTTACCGTAGAACATCAGGCGGCCAGCGGCCTCAGCCTCGACGAAGATGGCGTTGTACGACTTATCAACGCTCGCCAGCGGGTGCTCATTCGGGATGAGCGTCGGGTGAACGCGAGCATTAACAGCAGTGGTCTTACCGTTTTCGTCGTAGAGGCGCTCACAGATCGCCAGCAGCTTAATCGTCTGGTTCGACTGCTTCGCCGCAGCAATATCCTCAGCGGTAATCTTCGTGATGCCCTCGCAGGACACATCGTCGAACGTGACTCGTGTGTGGAAGCCCATCGAGGCAAGGATCGCTGCCTTGGAAGCCGCGTCGTGCCCCTCAACGTCGGCGGTCGGATCAGCCTCTGCGTACCCCAAACGGGTCGCCTCAGCGAGTGCTTCCTCGTAGGTCGCTCCAGTCGAAGCCATCGCGTCCAAGATGAAGTTAGTCGTACCGTTCACAATGCCGGAAATGCGCTGAACCTGGTCACCGGCCAACGAGCGACGCAACATACCAACAACTGGAATCGCCGCAGCAACCGCTGCCTCATAATAGAGATCGACGCCTACTTCATTCGCGGCGTCGGCAAGCTCGGAACCGTGCGCTGCAACCAGCGCCTTGTTTGCCGTAACAACGGACTTACCTGCCTTCAGAGCAGACAACACCAGTTCACGCGGGTAGTCGATGCCGCCGATGACCTCGACTACAACATCAACGTCATCGCGAGTGATCAGCGAGCGAGCGTCATCAGTCAGCTCAATGCCTTGCACCTCAGGCGCATCCTTGTGCTTTTCCACGTTGGAGACCGCAACACCGCGCACCTCAAGTGGGCCACCGATACGCTGCTCAAGATTGTCAGAAAACTCCCGAATGAGGCGAAGCACCTCACTGCCCACAGTGCCTTTCCCCAAAATAGCGACACCGACCGGCTGACCAATTCCCTTACCTGGGTAATTACCGTTACGGCTCTCTGCAGATTCGACCGACATCTCTAGATTCTCTCCTACTTCGATACTGGTACGTTCAGCTACGGCGCAGTGTACCGCTTTGTCTATTTCGCACAGAATACATTCTTATTTATATTCACGCGAGAGAATGTCTTCAACAGTTTCTCGCCGCACCATCGGCTTGATCTTTCCAGCCCGGACCGCGACCACGGCAGGGCGCCCAAATGAGTTGTAATTCGAGCTCATCGGGTAGCAATACGCTCCTGTCGCAGGCATCGCGATCAGGTCGCCGCTGACAATGTCGTCCGGCCACTGAGCATCCTCGATGAGAATATCGCCGGACTCACAGTGGGAACCCACCACACGAGTTGCCACCGGCTGGCCGCCTGTAAACCTGTTGACCACCCGGCCCTCGTAGACGGCGTCGTAAAGCGCTGGACGAATGTTGTCGCTCATGCCACCGTCAACGGAAATGTAGCGACGCGTCTTGGTGTACGAAATCTCGACGTCTTTGACCACGCCCGCGCTGTATAGCGTAATGGCGGATGGCCCGGCGATCGCACGGCCAGGCTCGACAACCACGGTCGGCGACGAGATGCCGAGTTCACCGGCAACCTCGTCGACGGCAGCCAACAGATCTTTCGCAACCGCAGCAACGTCCAATGGCGCTTCTTCCTCAAGCTGCGCGATGCCATATCCGCCGCCAAGGTCCAAGTACTCAAGCGCAACGCCGCGCTCGGTCCAAATCTGCGCATACAGCGCAAGCACACGTTCCGCGGCGAGCTTGAACCCCTCTGCATCAAAGACCTGGGAGCCTACGTGGCAGTGCAGGCCGGACAGGCGCAGATGCTCCGCATCGATCGCGGCACACGCCGCCTGATAGGCAGAGCCAGACGCCAAGGAAATACCAAACTTTTGGTCCTCGTGGCTCGTCGCGATGAATTCGTGTGTGTGCGCGTCTACGCCTGGCTTCACGCGGATAAAGACCTCTTGGGTGGTCCCCATTTCCCCGGCAAGCTCATTGAGCTCTCGAAGCTCCTGGTGCGAATCAAGGACGACGTGCGCTACCCCAGAATCGATGCACAGCTGCAGAAAGCTGCGCGACTTGTTATTCCCGTGCACCGTAATCCGCTCTGGCGGAAAGTTTGCAGCAAGCGCAATGCGAAGCTCATTTTCGCTCGCAACATCAAGCGCGAGGCCTTCCTCGTCAACCCAGCGGGCAATGTGCGTGGTCAAGAACGCCTTCGACGCGTAGTGCACATGTGCTGGGTCACCGAACGCCTTTGCCATATCGCGACACCGCGAGCGGAAGTCGTCCTCATCCACCACCATGACGGGCGTACCGTACTCTTCGGCAATCTCTGGAAGGGGCACGCCAGCGATAGTCACGACCCCGTCTTCTTCTCGTCTGGTGTTGCGTGGCCATACGTGCGCGGGAAGCGCATCAAACGCTGCGGTCATGTACTTCCTCCTACATCCGTTCCGGCGCGCTCACGCCGATCATGCCGAGTGCGTTTGCAAGTACCTGGCGCGCTGCCATCGCCAGTGCAAAGCGCGCGGTATGCAACGGCTCAACTTCTTCGCCAGGCTTCGGCAGGATCTGGCAGGCGTCGTAAAACTTGTGGAAGGAGCTAGCTAGTTCCTCTGCGTAGCGCGCGATTCGGTGCGGCTCGCGCAGCTGCGCGGCGGTGCTCACCACCTCCGGGAACTCACCCAGGGTACGAATGAGGTCGCCCTCCTTTTCGTGCTCAAGCAACGCAACGTCCGCGCCGTCGATAGTGACGCCAGCTTCCTTCGCCTTGCGAGCGATGGAGCACAGACGCGCGTGACCGTACTGCACGTAGTACACGGGATTGTCGGAGGACTGCTTAGTCCACAGGTCAAGGTCAATGTCCAGCGTGGAATCTACAGAGGAGCGCACGAGCGAGTAGCGAGCCCCGTCAACGCCAATAGCGTCCACGAGGTCGTTGAGAGTGATGATCGTCCCGGCGCGCTTCGACATCTTGACTGGCTGGCCATCACGCACAAGGTTGACCATCTGACCAATGAGCACCTCGACAGCCTCAGGATCATAGCCAAGAGCCTGCGCTGCGGCGCGGAGGCGCGCAATGTAGCCGTGGTGGTCCGCGCCAAGCATGTAGATCGCAAGCGTGTGACCGCGGTCAAACTTGTCTGCCACGTACGCGATGTCGCCCGCGATGTAGGCGGCGTCGCCATCGGACTTCAGCACGACACGGTCCTTGTCGTCGCCAAACTGGGAAGAGCGCAACCACCAGGCGCCCTCGTTTTCGTACAGGTTGCCGTTGTCTTTGAGCGTTGTAATCGCCTTATCGACGGCCCCACTCTCAAACAGCGAATTTTCGTGGAAGAACACGTCGAAGTCCACGCCGAACTCGTGTAGGGACTCCTTGATCTGAGCAAACATCATTTCCACGCCTGCGGCACGGAACGTTTCCTGCACGTCTTCGGGGCTGCCATCAAGCGCATTCGGCTGCTTCGCCACAATGTCGGCGGCAATGTCATTGATGTAGGAGCCGCCGTAGCCGTCCTCTGGAGTCGGCTCCCCCTTTGCCGCTGCTACTAGTGAACGTGCGAAGCGGTCAATTTGGCCACCGTGATCGTTGAAGTAGTACTCGCGGGTCACCTCGGCACCGCTCGCCTCTAGCACGCGGCCAAGCGAGTCGCCCACAGCTGCCCAGCGGGTCCCGCCAAGGTGGATCGGGCCGGTTGGGTTCGCCGAGACGAATTCGAGGTTGATACGCTGGCCGTCAAGAAGAGATGAATTGCCGAAGGTCTCGCCTGCCGCCAAGATGTCCGCAACCAGCTGTCCCTGCGCGTCCGTGGCGAGGCGCAGGTTCAAGAACCCTGGGCCTGCGACGTCAGCTTCTGCGATTGCGGGGTTTTCCAGGAGGGCGTCGGCAAGCCACTGTGCAAGCTCGCGCGGGTTCGTACCGGCTTTCTTCGCCACCTGCAGTGCGATATTCGTCGCGTAATCGCCGTGCTCAGGGTTGCGCGGACGCTCGACGGTCACTGCATCGGGCACGACGGATGCGTCGAGATTGTGGTCGGAAAGCACCTTGACGGTCGCTTCATGAACTGTTGGAGCGAGATCAGCTGGAGTCATGGGCAAACAGTCTAATTCACGTGCCGGACATTCTCCCTATTCCCCCATAAATGCCGCGCGACCCCCATTTGACTACCCCCACCATAGGTACTGAAAACGCTACTAGCTTGAACTTCTACAGACCTCATCCATTTGTGTGACCTAGCATACTTTTTGGTTTTCTCATTGCAGATGTCACCACAGTACTTTGGGGAGGTATTTTGTGTAGCCCTCTGACTCCAAGGAGTGTCTCAGTGGACAAGTTTCAAATTATTACCGACGCAGTAGGGGGAAGCCTCGGGCTTTCTGCGCTCGTTTCCACGATTCCCCTTCTCACATTTTTCTTCATGCTGCTCGCGGTCAAGGCCCGCGCGCACACATCCGGCGCAGTAGCGCTGGTCGCAGCTATTGCAGTCGCCGTTTTCGGCTTCAACATGCCAACCGAGATGGCACTTGCGACTGCACTACGCGGCGGATTGTTCGGACTCTTTCCAATCGTGTGGGTGATCTTGACCGCGATCTGGTTTTACCAAATTACGGTTGCATCGCGTCGCTTTGAAGATCTTCGCCTGGTCTTTGACAAGATGGGCAGCGGCGACGTCCGCATCCAAGCAATGCTGATCGCGTTCTGCTTCGGTGGCCTACTCGAGGCCCTCGCTGGATTCGGCGCACCCGTCGCGATTACCGCGACGATGATTCTGGCGCTCGGCATCCCACCTTTGAAAGCCGCAACGGTAGTCCTGATTGCAAATACAGCGCCTGTGGCATTCGGCGCCGTCGCCATCCCCATTACCACCGCGGGCGAGGTCGGTGGCCGCACCCTCGAGCAAACGCAGAACATCGCCGCGATCGTTGGCCACCAGACCCCTCTGCTCGCATTCTTTGTTCCTTTCATCATCGCAGCAATTATCGACGGCTGGCGAGGCATCAAAGAAACCGCGCCTATCGCGGTGGCGATCGGGCTGAGCTTCGGCATTGCCCAGTGGTGGACATCGAACCACTTCGCCTACCAGCTCACGGATGTCGTAGCCTGCATCGTTGCCCTTGGGGCTGCCTTCGTGGCGCTTCGCTTCTGGAAGCCTTCGACTACTGCCGCTCTCCGCGAACGCCTCGGCTTGCCTGAGCACGAGGACAATACTGAACTGCCTGGCACCCGAGTCTGGATGGCGCTGATGCCGTACGCAGTCGTGGTTGTCGTCTTCGGTCTAGCGAACCTGGGCACAACCATCCCGCAGTGGCTGAGCTCGTTCAAGATCAGCCTGACATGGCCTGTTATCGAGCGCGGACTGCTCTTCAACCAGCTGGGTGAGCCAATCAACACCGACTACACCTTCGCCTACATCAACAACCCCGGCACGCTCCTGGTCATTTCTGGCCTCATCGTCGCTATCGCCTACATGATCTTTGACGGAAACGGTCTCTACCAGCTCAACTGGGCACAGGTGGGACGTGAGTTCGTCGATACTTTCTGGCGCATGCGTTGGTCATCCACCACTATCATGTTGGTGCTCGCGTTGGCCTACGTCATGAACTACTCGGGCCAGACCGTTTCGATCGGCGAGTTTTTCGCCAACATGGGCGGCGTATTCGCATTCGCTGCCCCAGTGCTTGGTTGGGTCGGCGTGGCAGTAACCGGCTCCGACACCTCCGCCAACGCGCTCTTCGCCAATCTGCAAGTGACTGCGGCGAATAAGTTGGGGCTGAACCCAGACCTGATGCTGGCGGCGAATACGACCGGTGGTGTCGTCGGCAAGATGATTTCGCCGCAGTCGCTCGCTATTGCCGCAACCGCTGTGAATATGGAGGGTAAAGAATCTGAACTCTTTAAGAAGGTCGCTGGCTTCTCGGCAGCATTCTTGGTAGCAGTGTGCGTAATTGTGTTCCTGCAAACCAACATACTGAGTTTTCTAGCCCCAACTGTTGTACCGTAGACGTATTACCATTATCTGTATCGTTCACGACCAACAAAGGAGTCCACATTGCGAGTAGCACTGTTTTCTACTTGTATCGGTGACGCCCTGTTCCCTGACGCGCACAAGGCTTCAGCGCTTGTTCTCTCTCGTCTGGGCTACGAAGTAGTCTTCCCTGAGGGCCAAACCTGCTGTGGCCAGATGCACGTCAACACGGGCTACCAGGAACAAGCTGTGCCGATCATCCAGACATACGCCGATGCGTTTGCCGACCCTTCCATCGACTATGTCGTGGCCCCCTCCGGCTCCTGCGCAGGCGCAGTTCGCGAACAGCACGTGCGCCTCGCCGAACGATACGGCAACAAAGCACTTGTCGACGGCGCTACGCAAGCAGCGAATAAAACCTACGAGCTCACCGAGTTCATCGTGGACGTCGCTGGCGTGACCAACCTCGGCGCGTTCTTCCCACACAGGGTGACTTACCACGAGTCTTGTCACTCTCGCCGCTTCCTGAAGGTCGGCGACCGCCCTTACAAGTTGCTTGAAGCCGTCGAAGGCATCGAGCTCGTGGACCTGCCGAACGTCGAAGAGTGCTGCGGATTCGGCGGCACCTTCTCGGTGAAACTGCCCGAGGTTTCCGCGGCGATGGTTTCCGACAAGGTGCGCCACATCAAGGAGTCAAAGGCGGAGTTTGTCACTGCCGGTGACTCCTCGTGCTTGATGAACATCGCTGGCGCGATGAGCCGCCAGCACAACGGCATCCGCGCGCTGCATATTGCAGAGATTCTCGCATCCACGAAGGAACACCCGTGGACGCCTACGACCGCTGCGTATTCGAAGGAGAAAATGCTGTGAAAGTTGCACTCGGCAAGCCAACGATGCCCCCAGTGGCGCAAGGACCGAACCACCTGCGTGGCTCGGAGCGCTTCGGACAGGCTGCGCACCACGAACTCGATAACGTTACGAAGCGTCGTAACCTCAACTACGCAACCACTGCTATTCGTGTAAAGCGTCAAAACGTTGTCGACGAGCTCGACGACTGGCAGGAGCTTCGCACCGCTGGCTCCACCATCAAGCAGGATGTTGCGGCTCGCATGCCTGAGCTGCTCGAGGAGTTCGAGCGCAACGTCACCGCGCGTGGCGGCCACGTCCACTGGGCGCGCGACGCCAAGGAAGCCAACGACATCATCGCTTCGCTCATTGAGGAGACAGGCGAGACTGAGGTTGTCAAGATCAAGTCGATGGCAACGCAGGAGATCGCGCTCAACGAAGAGCTGGAGAAGCGCGGCATCCACGCACAGGAAACTGACCTTGCGGAGCTCATCGTGCAGCTTGGTGAGGACTTCCCGTCGCACATTCTCGTGCCCGCAATCCACCGCAACCGCGAAGAAATCCGAAACATCTTCGTGGATAAGATGCCAAACACCGACGACTCACTGACGAACAACCCGGCAGAGCTCGCCGAAGCCTCCCGAACCTTCCTACGCGAACAGTTCATGAAGGCGAAGGTCGCGATCTCGGGTGCCAACTTCGGCATCGCGGAAACCGGTACCGTATCCATCGTCGAGTCCGAGGGCAATGGCCGCATGTGCTTGACCTTGCCGGAAACACTGATCTCAGTGATGGGCATCGAAAAGCTCCTGCCATCGTTCGAGGACCTCGGTGTCTTCCTGCAGTTGCTGCCACGCTCCTCCACCGGTGAGCGCATGAACCCGTACACCTCGCTGTGGTCCGGTGTTACTGAGGGCGACGGCCCGCAGAACTTCCACATCGTGCTCCTGGACAACGGTCGTACCCACGCGATGTCGAATGAGATCGGCCGCGAGGCGCTGAAGTGCATTCGCTGCTCCGCATGTCTCAACGTGTGCCCGGTCTACGAGCGCGCTGGTGGCCACTCCTACGGCTCGACGTACCCTGGCCCAATCGGCGCGATTATCACGCCGCAGCTGACCGGCATGGAGTCCGCCGAGGACCCGAACGCGTCGCTACCGTTCGCATCTTCCCTGTGTGGGCGCTGCAACGAAGTGTGCCCAGTGAAGATCCCGATCACAGACATCCTGCTTGAGCTTCGCCACCAAAAGGTAAAGGAGCACAAGCCTTTCCTGGAATCCACGGCCTTCGGCGCTATTTCCCTGCTGTGGGGCAAGCCTGCACTGTGGAACGCCGCAATGCACGTTGTAGCGCTGGGTCGCGTACTTGGCGGTTTCAAGGGCGAGATTTCCTCGATGCCCGGTTTCGTTGCTGGCTGGACCGACTACCGCGACGTAGCAGTTCCGCCGAAGAAGTCGTTCCGCCAGTGGTGGAATACGGACGAGGCGAAGGACCTCCTCGCTGAGGCCCGTCGCGAAGGCATCCCAGCTAATGTCAGGAAGGATGGCTAACAATGTCAAGCACCCGAAATGAAAGCGCGAAGCGCGAGATTCTTGACCGCATCCGCACTGCACAGAAGCTCTCCCATACCCCAGAGCACGTCGAACCTGTGCGCGAGTACCGCACCACCAGCGACCACACTCCCGAGCAGCTGCGCGAGATTCTCATCGATCGTCTCCTGGACTACAAGGCCACAGTTGTAGAGACAACGGAGGAGACCCTTGCCGCAGACATCGCCGATATTCTGGCGAAGCGCGAGGCAACCGAGATTGTTTACGCCCCGGGTCTCGACACCGCGCTGTTCGAAGAGTTTGCTGGCAGCGCCCGCCCAGACGACCCATCGAGCGATCCGCGTGAGCTCGGCACTATCGGTGCCGCAGTAACGGATTCCCACGTCACTTCAGCACAGACCGGTTCGATCGTGCTCGAAGCTGGCGAGCTGTGCGGCCGCCGTGCACTGTCACTGGTCCCCGATCGCCATGTGGTCATCGTCCGTCCAGAGTCAGTGGTCTACGGCGTGCCGGAAATGATCGCTCGCATCGATCCGGAAAAACCCGCTACCATGATTTCTGGTGGTTCAGCGACCTCAGATATCGAGCTTGTTCGTGTCGAGGGCGTCCACGGGCCCCGCGACCTGATCGTGATGGTTGTGAAGTAGAAACACACCGTCGACATTCCCTACCGATCAGCGCATCGGTAGGGATTTGTCTTTTCGCACCCCAACGGAAGGAATGCAATGCGCACCACAGCTTCAGTAATTGCGGCGCTCGGACTGCTTGGCATGGCCGTCGTAACGCCTGCTACTGCGCAGCCAGCACCGGCTGTGCAGTGGACCAAATGCCCGAAAGAAGTCAAAGATTCAACAGCGCAGTGCGGACACATCGACGTCCCCATGCGCTACAACCAGCCGAACGGCAAAAAGATTCAAATTGGATTCGTACGAGTCCCAGCGAAAACCCAAGCGCGCCGAGGCGCACTGTTTACCAACCCCGGTGGCCCAGGTGGCGACGCCTACGCTTACGCAGCCGGCAACATTCTTGATTTCCCGAAAGAACTCAACAACGAGTGGGACATCATCGGTGTGCAACCCCGTGGCCTGCCCGGCTCGACTGCACTTGAGTGCGCAATTCCCGATGTGAACGATCCTGGCCAGATAGCCAAGCTCACTGCTGACAGTCTCTTCAACGCAGGAGGTTTCAACCGTTCGGCCTGCCAAGGCGACAAGCCTGGCTACCCCGAAACCATCACCACGGAGAACACCGCGCGCGATTGGGAGGAAGTTCGACGCGCGCTGGGCTACCAGCAGATTTCCATCCTCGGTGTCTCCTACGGCACGTACCTTGGTTCCGTATACGCGACGCTATTCCCCCAGCACACCGACAAGGTTGTGCTTGACTCCGCAATGGATCCAACCCGTTCCTGGAACGGCATTGCCGCCGACCAACAAGCAGCGTACGAGAAGGCGCTCAACGAATACTTCGCGTGGGTAGCACTCAACGACACCAAGTATCACATGGGCAACACTCCCCTGAAGGCGTACCAGTACTGGTCGCGCAAGGTAAGCGCGCAAGCGGGAACTAATCCCACCGTCACTCCCCCGCCTGCACGCGTTGGCGATCTGCCAGCGGGCCTGGAGTTCGCCGGGCAGGCTGGCGCGGACGCCATGACAGCAGTCGGGAAAACCCGTGTCGAAGGTGAAGGCGTCATCAGCCGCATGCTGAACCCTGGTGCTGTACAAGCTAAGTCGCCGCTCCTGCAGGAGACCCGCGCTATGCTTCCAACCCCAAAGATGTGGGACTACCTGGCACGGTCCACAAACGGCACCCTGACCGCTGAAGAATCGAAGCAGCCGTCCAAGGAAGAGATTCAGCAGGCGGTGGATCAGATGATGGCGGTCGAGCAGCTGCAGGCTGCCCAGTGGTGCAATGAGAACGTTGTCCCCGGCGACCCAACGCTGCTCCCCTCATTTGCATGGTCACAGCTCACGGGAGACCCGTTTACGTTCTTCAACGCTTCACGCGGCTCAGGGTGGTACTGCAACGGCGCCGGCGCAGTCACCGGAATCGCGCCACTCAACGGGGCGGCATTAAAGACTCGCCCATTGCAGCTGTCCGCGACCCGTGACCCCCAGACGCCGTACTCAGGCCACGGACAACTCGCCCGCAGAATGGGAACCCAGGTAGTCACGATTCACGGCCCGGGCCACGCGCACTTCGGCACCGGCAATAAAGTTGTCGACGCCACCGTCATCAACTACCTGCGCACCGGCAAGGCCGATCGCACTGATGCACCAGGCTACTGGGAGGCCCAATAGCAGCTACTTTCCGCAGTCTTAGGCCAGTTATGTGCCCAGCATATCTGGTGCTAAGATTGCGTCATTGCTTGTGAATAAGCAGTGAGTCTCCGTAGCTCAGCGGATGAGAGCATCGGTTTCCGGTACCGAAGGTCGCAGGTTCGAATCCTGTCGGGGACACAATTTTTCAACCCCCGCTACCTGGTGAAATTCCTGGTAGCGGGGGTTTGTTGGTTTTGACTGATTTTACCTGAAATCGTCTCCCCTACGCTTTCAGAACGCAATTTCGTGCTAAAACTCCGGGGGAATCACAATCCAGGCCACTATATACAGGATGAACAAAGGCACAAACGCCGTGCAGAGCCCAATCAACACCGTGCCGATTCGTACAATCGCAGGGTCGAGTCCAAAGTACTCCGCGATGCCGCCACAGACCCCGCCGATGTATTTGTCCACCATGGAACGCTGTAGCCGCTTCGGTGCCGGGTTCGGTTGGTAGTGAGGTTGGTTCGTCGGATAAGACATGGCGCCTCGCTTTCCTAGAGTCGTTACTTGTTATGCCCAGGGCCGGTTTGCGCACCGAGTACACCCTGAAAAAATCTGGTCAAAGCTGGGATGTCGGCGTCATCAAGGTGGTCGAACACCAGGCGTCGCACGCTTTCAACGTGGCCCGGGGCTGCAGCCTCGAGTCGCTGTAGACCGTCCTCGGTGAGCGCTACCAAGACGCCACGGGCGTCTCCCGGGCTCTTCTGCTTTGATACCAAACCGCGCTTCTCCATGCGGGTGACCTGGTGCGATGTTCGGGATCGGTCCCACTCCAGTGCACCGCATAAGTCACGCAAGCGCATCGTGTACCCATCCACTTCTGAAAGGCTGACCAGCACAGAGAACTCCGAAGTCGACAAGTTTGAGTCTGCCTGGAGTGTGTCGTCGAGCGCGCGCGAAATTTTGCGCGCAGTGGCAAGCATGAGCCGCCACAGGTCTTGCTCGGCGTCGCTGAGCCAGTGGGGTGCGTCAGACATGCACCCCACTGTAGTAGATCAACCAAACAGTTTCATAGCATTAATTAATTGGTTTTTAGCTGCTCAATCTCGTATCGGTTGCTACTGGCAACGCCGTCGTACCGGTTGGGGTAACACGTCAGCACAATCACTTGAGCATGCTTGCCCACCCTGTTAAACAGCGCGTTCATCAGTTGCAGCCGGTGGGGGTCCGTCGCGCCGAGTGCATCGTCTATCACCACAGGTACCGGTGCTGTTCCATCACGGGCGACAAGCTCCGCAATGGCAAAACGGGTCAGCAAGGCGAGCTGCTCCTGTGCGCCACCAGAAAGCTCCTCGATCGGCAGGGACACACCAGCAACGTTGCGGCGGGTGATTTGCAGTTGGTCGTCGAGCTCGAATTCCACATCTCTGCCAAACAGCGCCCCCGCGTAGCCCTCCAGCGCAGCAGCGAACGGCGCCGCGTAGCGCGCATTCGCCTCTTCACGGTAGCGCTGTAGCGTGTCATACAAGAGCTTGGTTGCCTCAGCACGGCGGGTGGTACGGCGGTACTCAGACTCAGCTGCGTCCAACATCGCTTCGGCTCGGTCGACCTTTTCCGCAATACCAGTCGCCATTTCAAAAAAGCTTTTCAGCTCGGCAACGCGTCTATCGGCGGCATTGTAGCGGTCCTGCAAGTTCACGACGCGGGTTTGCGCGCTTTCGAGCAGCGCCTGTGCCATGTCCACGTTGGCCTCGTTTGCCGCCGTGGTGACCTCTTCAAGTTTTGTGCGCGCAGCGCGCAGTCCAGCCTCAGCAGTTGCTTGTGCCTCGCCCAAGTCTTCCGACGTTGTATGTTCCTGTTCTGTTCGCAACTCTTCATCGGCGATACGTACTGCTTCCTCGTGCGTTGCGAGTTTGGTCTCCAGTACAAGCAGTGCCTGGCGGGCCTTTCGCTCCCGGTGCGGCTCCAGCGCAGCCACCGCCACTTCCGCGTCATGCTGGGCATTCTGTAAAGCAGCCTCTGCAGCAGCGGCCTCGTGCTCAGCAGCATCGAGTTCCTTTAAAGCTACGTCTTCCCCCAAGGCCTCAGCGTGCTCTGCGTGTAGTTTCTGCAGCTTTAGGTGACGCTCCTGCAACGCTGACAAGTCCCTGCCTGCGAGGATGTCTTCCCTGCGTCGCTTGGATTCCTCCACGCGTTGAGCAAACGTCCGATGCTCATCACGCTTCGCTCGCGCCTCCGTAACGTCAGCACAACCAAGCTCCGCGAGTAGCTCCTCAAGCGCGCGCTCCGCATCTTCCACCGCGCTGTACTGGTTCGCGCCGCTGGCGCCAGCACTGTAGGTCAGATGAAACTCACCGAATTCAAAGGTGGTGGCGTCGAAAAGCTCGATAGTGCGCTCGCCTTTGACGTGTGTGGGGGCGTCGTCGTGCACGAAGGTGGCGTCATCGGCACGCACGGTCAGTTTCGCGGTCGAGGCTGCACGGATGGTGCGCTGTACCTTTACTTCACTCGCAGCTTCTTCCACTCGAGTCACATCGGCGTCGGTGACGGGACGACTAGGGGCCTCAGCAACGAGTTTTTGATACTCGGCTTGCGCACCGTCAACCTGGTCAAGCACTGCCTGCAGATCTGAGAGTTCCTGTTGGCACAGCGAGTACTCACGCAGAGCGCTGGCACGGCGTGCCTCCTCGCGTGCATTCGTCAGTGCAGCTTGACGCCGCTCCACGGTTTCGGTGAGTGTCGCAATGGTAGCTTCCTCTTCATCACTGGCTTGCTGGGCGGCGCCCTTCTCCTGCTCGAGCGCTGCCTGCTGCTCACCCAACAGTGCGACGCGCTGCTCCAACTTCTTCCTGTTTTCCACATCCTGCGCTGCGCGCTGTGCCGTGAGCTCTGCGTATTTCACAGCTGCTTGCGCAGCCTGAAGTTTTGCGGCAACCTCTTCGGCGCGCTTCGCCTCGGCTTGACTGGACTCAAGATCTCGCTGTGCTTCCGGCAGCTCATCCTGGATCTGCTGCATTTGCTGCTGCAAGCGCTCAACTTCTACGACTTCATTGTCAAACTTCCGCTTTTCCTGCAACAGCGATTCGTACTGTTGCTGCGCTTCTTCTGCTGCTTTCCGGAGCTTGTCGTATTCGCCACGCGGGCGACCTGTGGGTGTGAAGTACGCTGTGTATTCGTCGCTGATGCGCTGCATGAGCGCAGTGTCATCGTAGGCGGCTTCCTCTGCGCTACGTCCAGCGTCCCCGTCAAGGGTCCTCACAACACTTGGGATGCCAGCTGCGCTGATCCCTGCTGCGAACTGCCCCTGGCGCAGGAAGAGCGTCGAGGCGAGCTCCTGGTCAAGGTTTTCCGCGAGGATCCGCGCAAGCTCGTCGTCAGCCTCGCGGCCGGTGTATTGGCGCAGCTGCGGTCTGGTGATGTTGAGCTCCGAGTACTTCCCCTTCCCCCACTGTTTGGCAATGGTGAAGCTGTAATCGCCAACCGTCGCCTCAAGCCGTACCGCAGGCGAAACGTCCCTCCCGATCGGGGTGAGCACGCCAATCTTCTTCCCGCCGGCAGTGTGGCGTTCGTTGAGCACTGTCGTCAGCGCGTCAAGGATGGTGGATTTGCCTGCTTCGTTATTGCCATGGATCACGATCACACCGGTATCTGGCAGGTCACGGAGCTCTAACCGCTGAATACCACGGAAGTTTTCAATGGTGATCGAATGGATGCGCATTTAGTTCACTTCCTTGGAGAATCGGAACAGAAGGTTCACAGCGTCACGTGCTGTCGCAGAGCCTTTAGCATCGTCATGCGCGGATGCCTGGGAAATCAGGTCCCGCATCGCCTCGGCCGCGTACCCGCTCAGCGGAAGGTTTTCGAGCTCTTCATCGCTGGGCGCCAGGTGCAGGCTCATGAGCCGTTCACGCTCATACAACGCAGCGAACACCGGCTCAAGCCGCCCGATCGCCTGCTCAAAGGTCGCCATCGCCGCAAGGCCAAGCGTGCCGCGGACGGAATACTTCACCACAGTGCGGTCCTTGTGCTCGTAGCGTTCAAGCTGCTCCACTATCCTTTCGACGTCACCTTCGTCACTGACCTCCCAGTCCAATGCCTCAAATGTCCACGCTCCCGTCTCAACCGGCTCGACGTTTACAACGCAATCTTCCGTGGAGGACTTCGTAATCTCGACGACGAGCGTGTTACCGGAATCAACCTCGCCGCCGCCACCAGGGCCACCGATAGCAAAGTCGTGGAAATCAGTGGTTTCCGGGCTGCCCGAGAACCACACGCGCCCACTCGTGCCGAGTGACTGCGTAGAGTGCGTATCCCCCAACGCGACGTAATCGATCACCCCCGAGGCCAGCTTCTCCTCCAGCAAATCCAGATCGATGAGCGCTTCCGCCTGTTCTTTGCCGTAGCCATCCACTTGGCCGTGGCCGACAAGCACGCGAATTCTATCCGTTGGTTCCAAATCGCGCGCGGCGCGAGCGCATAAGTCCTCAGAGGCGTATCGGGCTTTGAGAGGCGCGCCGACAAGCTCAACGCCCGGGACGACCTCTACGGGATCGAAGGAATCGAGCACGTGCACATTCTCAAGGTCATCGGTGGCGTAGAAAATGGAGTCCGCCACCAGCGGGTCATGATTACCCGGGAGCAAGTACACCGGCACTGGCAGGCGCTTCAGCACCTCGAGCGCTCGTCCAAGCGTCTCCCGCTCGAGCGCGTTGTGCTCAAACACATCGCCGGCGATCACAATACAGTCTGCATCATGCTCCGTGGCTACTTGGCCGAGGCGTTCAACGGCGCGCAAGCGGGCGTCGTCAAACCTCGATTGGGCTTCGGAGCGCAGAAACTTCCGAGTCATGCCAAGCTGCAGGTCAGAGGAGTGGATAAATCGAAACGTGTTCACATACTCACTACTACCAAACGGCTCGGACATTAGTCTTCAGTTTCAGTCAGAGCATAGAACAGATCTTCGATATCGGAGACCGCTCGTAGCTGGTCGATGTTGGTAAAGGAAATCGTCTGCATCGCCTTGTGCAACATCGTGATGTCAGAATCTTCGATCATCGGAGCGACTTTCGGGGTAGGCAAATCAGGTAGCGCGCCGCCTTCCCAAAAGTCCGGCTGCGGGCGCGGTGCAGACACCGTGACTTCGCCCGGCGCGTCAGGCTGCGCTGCCTCGTGCTGCACAGTCGGTGGCGCCATGCCGGTCAGTCGCGCAATCGAACTATCCCGGAGTTGGAGAATGAATTCGTGGTGTTCGCTCATGCGCTGTGCTGCCTGATACCCCACTGCGACGATGTGTTTGCAGGCTACGGCGGGGTCGGGGCAGCTACAGTGCAGCCGAAACTCCTCAGGACCGTTGGCAATCAAGGTGTCCAACGCCTCATCGGTGTAGACGCCATTGCGCGCTTTCATCAATGCGGCGGAGTCGTGCGCAATGTCGGACAGCAGCCCGCCTATGTCAGCGGCAGTGCGACGTGGCAGTTCGATCACAGTGTGGAACGGTTCGATTTGTGACCCCGTCACAACCGCATCAATCCCGCCCAACCGGGGATAGAGCTCGGCAACGTGGCCGCCGTTGGCGTACGCAATGCCCCGCTTGATGCGACCAGCATCGCTGTATCGCACGACTGCTTCCCAGATCCTGCGGCCTGCGGCATTCCACGTCGCAGGCACATCTTTGTACCGCGATCGAGTCTCAGAAGCTTGCTTCGCCTGCTTCTGTTCCGGGGAGCGCCGACGTGCGCCGAAGTTTGCATAAATAACGTTGTCTTCGCGTGGTCGCTGGGTGCTCATAGGTTGCGCTCGCCTCCGTTTCCTCGGTAGCTCATCAGCTGTGCCAGATCGTCAGCGTCGAGTTCCGTAATCCAGCCTTCGCCCTCGCCAATCACCGCACCTGCCAGGTGCATCTTGCCATCCAAGATGTCTTGGATCGATTCCTCCATGGTTCCGCGCGTAATCATCTTGTACACCGTGACGTCTTTCTTCTGGCCAATGCGGAACGCGCGGTCCGTCGCCTGGTTTTCCACGGCGGGATTCCACCAACGGTCAAGGTGGATCACCATCGATGCAGCAGTCAGGTTGAGTCCGGTACCACCTGCTTTAAGACTCAGCAGCATCGCGCGCGGCCCGTCCGGCTCCTGGAAGTGCGCAACCATAGCATCGCGCGCGCTCTTTCCTACCCCACCGTGGAGAAACGGGATGAGCTCACCGAGGTAGTCGCTCAGGTAGGGCCGCAGGATGTCACCAAACGCTTTGTACTGGGTAAAGATCAACACTCGTTGGTCGGTTCGCACTGCCTCATTGAGCAGCTCCACAAGGCGGGCGACCTTACCGGACCTGTGGTGGCCGTCGGCAAGTACTGGTGATCCATCGCCCAGGAAGTGAGCCGGGTGGTTGCAGATCTGCTTGATGCGAGTGATCGTGGCAAGCACGAGACCTTTACGCGCCATACCCTTGCGTTCCTGCAGTTCGCGCTGCATGCGGTCAACGAGTGCCGTGTAGAGCGCCGCTTGCTCCGCAGTCATGTCCACTGTCAGTACATGCTCAGCCTTGTCCGGCAGGTCATCGATGATCGCGGTGTCCGTCTTCAGCCTGCGCAGGATAAACGGCGCGGTGAGGCGCTGCAGGCGCTCCCCCATCTCGTCGGCGAGGCCCTCGTCCCGGCGCGACTCAATTGCCCGTGCGAAGTGGTTGCGGAAGAAGGACTGCGAGCCGAGGATGCCGGGGTTCACAAAGTCGAGGAGACTGCGCAGCTCGGAGAGCTTGTTTTCAATCGGGGTGCCTGTCAGCGCGATACGGTGGCGAGCTGGCAGCGCTCGCACGCTTTTCGACGCCCTCGTCCCCGCATTCTTAATCACCTGAGCTTCGTCGAGCACCACATGGTCCCATTCGATCAAAGACAAGTCGATCACATCGCGCGATGCGATCCCATAGGAGGTGATGGTGACGTCATGCTTCTTGAGAGCCTCACGCAGTTCCTCTCCTTTGTACCGGGCACTGCCGTGGTGGACATATATAGAAAGGTGCGGCACGAACTTCGCGGCTTCGCGTGCCCAGTTGCCCACCACGGAGGTCGGCGCAACAACGAGGGTTGGTCCGGTGCGCTGCCCGCGTTCCTCTTCGACGGCAAGCAGGGTGAGCAGCTGGAGCGTCTTACCGAGCCCCATGTCATCGGCAAGCACGGCACCTAGGTGGTTGCGGGACATGTAGTAGAGCCAATCCACGCCACGACGCTGGTACTCGCGGAGCTCAGCATGCACAGTTCTTGGGATGTCGACGCGCTCCGGCGCCGGGCGGTCCATTCCGCCGACCAGAGACGTAAACCAACGGGAACCAGTGAACTCAAGCGGCGAGTCTGGCCCACTCTCCAGCGCAAGCTGACGCAGCTCCTCCGCGGTTACCGCACCGTGTTCCTCTGACGCTTCGAGTTTCTGGTACTCCTCCTCGAGCTGGTCGGCGCGGGCAGCGAGCGCTTCGGCGTCATCTGCTCCCGCATCAGCTGCGAGCTGCGCAGTCGTCCGGGCTTCTTCTGCTTCACGCTTGGCCCGCGCAAGCGCCGTCCCGTGGAGTTTCTCCATGTACCGCTTCGTGCGCTCGAGGTGCCGTGTATCGGCGAGCACCCACTCGCCACGCAACTTGATCAGCCCAGACTTCGACTCGACGAGCCGCTGCATTTCGTCATCCGTCAGTTCAGTGCCGCCGATGCTGACGCGCCAGTCGTAATTGACCAGCTGGCCGAAGCCAAGCCGGGTCACCGCTGTTGCGTCGTACGGGTTCTTCGCTTCCGAAAGGTGCAGCTTCGATGTTGTCTCTGCAGTTGTCCAGGCGCGTGGCAGCATCACCGCGTAGTTCGCAAGCCGAAGCTTGCTCACCTCAGTCTCCACGAATTGCACAATCTCTTCCGCGGACAGGTACACGTCCCAGTCGCCATCGAGCGCAGAGCCCGGCGTTGTCGCGGCACGCCGGTGCGTCGATGGATCAATCAGGTCGGAGACCCTGATGGCGTCGCGAAGCACGGAGTGGAGCTGCTGCACCGTATAGGCGTCATACTCCGACAGCCGGATGGGCCGCGGCGACTCGTCCCCGGAGCGCACGTTCACCCGAATCGGCCACTGCGTGAGCGCCTCATCGCCCCCATCTTCTGCGTCTGCGGGCTGCTCCACGATGAACACCAGTTGGAAATTCGTCGCAGTGATTGAGCCGTTCCACTGGCTCATCTGTCGCGAAAACGCGCTAGAGCCTCGCCGTAGCGGCGTCCCGTTAAGCAGCGACTGTACAAAATCGTGCCACGGAAACGGGCGCTCACCACGCAGCATAGGGGAGTTACGCAGCTGGGCAGACGCGATCCAGTGCACAAATGTGCGCGAGCAGTCTTCGTCGAGCCGTCGGTTGTTCTCCGTAAGTACTCCCGGCGCAGCCGCAATCATATCCGCGAGCCAACCGCGTTCCTCCACCCCGGTGCCGAGCTGCCACTGCGCGAACCACTGAAAGTCCTGAGACGGCACGTGAATCGATACCCTGCCAGCCTGTACAAACCGCTCAAGCCCGAGAAACATCTGGATGAGCCACAAAAGATCCGGGGCTACCGACGCCCGCTGTTGCTCCGTGAGCCCTTCCGGTGCCGGAACGTCTGGGTCCAGGAGGAAGGACATTGCTCGTAGAAACTGTACTGCCTCATCGGGGGCGAATGCTGCCGTCGGCACCCGGAGCCGCAATAGTTTGCCTTTCGGCGTGCGCAACATGACCTTGCCGCGGTGGCGGAACTTGACCCCTTCGAGCAGTGTGTGGACTGGTTCGGGGAAGGTCCCCTTCGGCACTTCGTCGAGTGTGATGATTTTATGGCCAGCCACCTGCTCGACCCAGACCTGCAAGCCAGAATCTGGCAGCCACAGCCCGTGAAGAAGGAATTTTGGCAAGCCCACCCTTATACCATCCTTGATTTCGCTACATCGACTACGGTTCTAACGGTAATCTTTAAAACTCTACTCGCTTATTTTTTCTATTGCTTTAGGGAGGCAAACATGGCCGATAGCTTCTGGCTTGTCCTTGCCATTGTGTTGTATTTCGGTGTCATGGTTGCCATCGGGTTTTATTCGTGGATCCAGACGAGCAAGTATGACGACTACGTTCTTGGCGACCGTGGACTGCACCCATTCGTAGCAGGCCTATCCGCGGGCGCATCAGATATGTCGGGCTGGCTGCTGATGGGGCTGCCGGGCGCATTGTTCGTTTCCGGCATGAGCGAGCTGTGGATCGTTATTGGACTCTTGGTCGGGTCGTGGGCGAACTGGAAGTTTGTCGCACCACGCCTCCGCGCTTATACGGAAGTGTCAAATAACTCGATTACCTTGCCGTCCTTCTTCGAGAACCGCACCCGCGACTCCTCACACGTCCTGCGGTTTGTCGCGGCCGTGATCATTATTTTCTTCTTCACGTTCTACGTTTCGTCAGGCATGGTCTCGGGTGGCCGTTACTTCGAATCCACTTTCCACGGTGACTACCTCACAGGCGTACTCATCGTCGGTTCGATTACTGTGCTGTACACGTTCATCGGCGGCTTCCTCGCTGTGAGCTATACCGACGTTGTCCAAGGGGTCTTGATGTTCTTGGCGCTGGTCACGGTGCCACTGATGGCACTGATCTCGCTCGATACCCCCTCTGATATCTTCTCGTTCGCTTCCCACAACGCCTACGGCCCGTGGGAGGCCGGCAACCCGGACTACTTCAACATGATCGCCGGTGTCTCGTTGGCAACCATCATCGGCAACTTGGCGTGGGGCTTCGGCTACCTGGGACAGCCACATATTGTTACCCGCTTCATGGCGCTGCGCTCCCCGGCTGAGGCAGCCAGCGCACGCCGGACCGGAATCAGCTGGGTCACCATCTGCTTTGCAGGTGCGGTGTTCACCGCGCTCGTATCGACGGTCTTCTTCGCCGAAACACCGCACAGTGTCACTGACCAAAGCGGCTTCGAAACCATCTTCTTGGACCTGGCCCGCATCCTCTTCCACCCACTCATTGCAGGTATCGTCCTTACAGCGGTGCTCGCGGCGATTATGTCCACAATGTCCTCCCAACTATTGATCACCTCCTCCGCGCTTATTGAGGACATCTATCGGGCCGTGGCGAAGCAGCGTCCGAGCCAGACGGCGCTGCTGGTGCTCTCGCGCACGATGGTGGTCTTGGTTGCAGCGGTCGCGATGGTACTGGCAATCAACCCATCGGACACGATCCTGGGCCTGGTCGCGTTCGCGTGGGCAGGCTTCGGCGCAAGCTTCGGTCCCGTTGTAATTGCATCGTTGTACTGGCGTCGTCTCACTGCCCCGGGCGCCATCGCTGGCATGATCGTCGGTGCAATCACGGTATTCGTGTGGGGCTCCTCCGACACGCTGTCCGGCATCATCTACGAAATCGTTCCGGGTATCGCATTCGCGACGATCGCGCTTGTCGCTGTCTCCTTGCTGACCAAGCCGAAGCAGGGCGTCGAAGACGAGTTTGACCATGCTCTTGCAGTGACAAACTTTGCGCTCACCACTCCGGACGCAACGTTCGCTGACGCGCTCAAGGCGACTGCGGGAACCGAAGGGGCCTCCCACGCGTCTAACTAGACGTGCGTGTTTACCTCACTCTGTTACTTATCCTGACCATCGCGTACGCCCCGTTTCCAACGGGGTTTTCGCGTATCGACGCCCCCACGACCCGCCAACGCGTTACTATCATCGGCTACGAGCGGGACAACTTCGGACCAGGCTGGCAGCGCCATGCCACCGGATGTACGACTCGCGAGCATGCCATGGCGTACGCGTTTGAGCAGCCTAATTGCAACGTTCCCCACCGGCAGTGGGAGCCGGTTGACGCTATCGATCCGTACACCCGCGAACGCATCAGACCTAAGGATGTGGAGCTCGACCACCTCTTCCCCCTCTCCGCAGCATGGGACATGGGTGCTTTCGCCTGGAGCGACGAGCAGCGACTCCGGTTCGCGAATGACCCCCACAACCTCATCGTGACCTCGAGCAAGGCGAACCAACAAAAGTCAGACATGCTTCCGAGCGAGTGGATGCCTCCATCGATCCCGCAGCAATGCGCATACGCACGGCAGCTGGCACGCGTTGCAAACATGTACGACCTGCGCGTAACCACCAATGACCTTCGCACAATGCGCCGTGCATGCAAGGGATGGCGAGGCGTCGCCGCCCACCTCATTGGAATTGGTATGTTCCCTACCACCAATTCGCCTAGGTGATGGTGGACGTATCAAGTACAGTGGTTGCCTATGACTACTCTGTTAACTTTCCTTCACGTCGCAGCCGCCATCTTGCTGCTGGGCCCGATCGTCGTATCCACCTCGATGTTCCCGCGCCAGGCCGCCGAAGCACAGGCGGGCGATGCGGCCGCTGCCGGTCGCGCGTCGATCCTGTACCGCATCTCGCGCACTTACGGCATCGCGTCATCACTCGTTCCGCTGCTCGGTGTCGCCATCCTCTTCGGCGACTGGGCTGCGTACAAGACGAACTACTTCCTGCACACCTCTATCGTGTTGGCAGTCATCGCCTGGGCACTGCTGCTTTTCGTGGTCATCCCGACCCAGCGCAAGATGGTCGGTACACTCGGTGAGCTGGAGCCAGCCGAGGCCGACCCAGCCGATGTCACCGCGAACTTTGAAAAGTCGAAAGCTAAGGCTTCCGCGTTCGCTGGTGTCTTTAACCTTTTGTGGTTCATCGTGTTGGTGCTGATGTTCTTGCCAGCACCAACTATGTAGTCACTAAAACTTTATCGACGACGCCAGGCTAAGCAACGCCAACACGATCGGAACAACGATCGCGGCAATCTCACCCGGTGTCATATCGCTGGAGCTTTCGGATTTCGACGAGGAGTCCCGCTCCGAGCTCTTGTCGGAGGACAGCAGCCGGTCGTAGAGACCGGCTTCATTTATGCCAGCAGCTCCAAAAACCAGGTCCGACGCCTCGGACTGACTCACCCTCTTCCCCTCAACAATCGGGGCGGCCCACAGCCAATCCTTTCCGTTAATCTTGATGCCATTTATGCTGGCGAAACCTGCGTTGCCGAATGCTGGGCCGGCTGACAAGACCCCTGCAAACTTCTTTGTCCCGTCCTGTTCCTCGACCCAAATCGGTCCACCGGAGTCGCCTGACTGGGGTGAGCCCACCGTCGCAGAAAATCCTCCCCCACCACGCGCAGCGCGATGGAACTTCCCACAGGTAACGTCGTTCGTGCCCGTGTGGGATGTTTCCCCGTGGAAGCACGTCTTCACGCCCCGCTTGATCGAAGTGATGTCGGCCTTTGCGTCACCGGAGTAGATGTTTTCGCCCATCGTGACGCCCCGGTCCCACTCGATCCAGGCAAAGTCATTCGAAAATGAATGATCGTATCCAGGTGAGAGATGCAGCGTCCCGATGCTCTCCGTAGTGGGACGATCAGTTTTCCTGTCGTATAACGCGATACGAGCCCCATCGTGTCCACAGTGCGCAGCGGTGTAACTGACACCAGCTTCATGATCGTTAAATCCCAGCGTGCACAGACCACTACCGGTATAGATAGCATCGCCCTGGGTCGGCTGGATTGGTGCCGCGGTAGCGCTTGGCACGAGGACTGCAGTCGAGCATGCTGCGACGGCCAGCGAAGATATGAATTTCCTTGTCAACATACTTCTATACTGGCACAGTTCTGCAGGAATGCTAATGAGCTAGCTGTAATTCACTACGCCTGGTAGGAACCCTGCGAGTGCACTGAACCCGTCAGTCACAGCGCCACGAACCGCATCAGCAGCCGGGCCAACGGCCGAGCCCGAAGCCGGCATCATGAGGTTCTGCGCATACAGGCCCAACAAGCGTGACTCAGCGACGCGAGGCCCATCAGTAGCGTGCACGCCAACGACCAGGTCGCGCGAGCCCAGCAGCGGTACCTTTTGTGCAACCCACTGCGAAGAAACAACGCCAACAAATCCGCGGCCCGGAATCCACAGCGGGCCACCGGAGTCGCCGGGACGGGTCATCGGCGCTTCGACGAAGAACGTATTTCCTTCTGCTCCGCCGAAGCGACCACACGTGGGGGCGCCCGTCGGCCGGTTCGATGTTTGCCCGAAGTAGCACACGCGCTCACCGACGGCGATAGTGTTTGGGTTTACCCACGCGTCACCGGAGAACCGGTTGCCGCCGATCTGCACCGGCGCGTCCCACTGGATAGCGGCCCAGTCATTGCCAAGGCGGCCATCGTACGCCTTCGAACGATACAGGGTGCCGAGCTGTGGCGAAGCAACCCTCGCGTTGTGGTCGACGATGCGCACACGCGCACCGTCCGGTCCACAGTGCGCCGCAACCAGGCTTCGCCTGCGAGACGGTTCATTGAATCCGACGGTGCAGTAACCGCCGCCTTCAACCATCACGGCTCCGCCCTGCTCTACTCGCTGCAGGTTCTGTGCCTGCGCAGTCGGCAAGTTCGTTACGACGCCCGCTCCGAGTACAAGCGCCCATCCCAGCGTGAGCAAACGGCGATTCAACTTCATGCCTGTGCAGTCTACTGCACAACCAAGCTATGAAAAACGCACCCGCCGAGTAGTCATTACTCAGCAGGTGCGCTCAGGTTCAAGGGCGCTTAGTCCCAGTTGCGGTCATGCCCGCGGCCACCGCGGCGATCGTCGCGGTCGTAACCGCCACGTCCCCGCCCGCGGCCACCGCGGCGATCATCGCGGTCGTAACCGCCACGCCCGCGCCCGCGGCCACCGCGGCGATCATCGCGGTCGTATCCACCGCGCCCGCGCCCGCCGCGTCCGCGCGGAGGTGCACCGTGATCACGCTGAATATTGATCAGCTGACCGGAAATACGGGTATCCGTCAAACGATCAAGGACCGCGCTGTCCAGGTTCTTCGGCAGCTCAACCAGGGTGAAGTCCCCACCGATAGTGATGCGACCAAAGTCCTTGGAGCTCAAGCCCCCCTCGTTGGCGAGCGCACCAACGATTGCACCCGGGCGAACATGCTGGCGCTTGCCAACATCCAGGCGGTAGGTGTCGAAGTTCTCCGAATCGTGGTCGAAGCGGCTGCGGCCTCCACGACGGTCATCACGGTCACGCCCGCGGCCACGGCGGTCGTCGCGATCCCACCGATCACGGTCCCGCCGATCGCGGCGGTCCTTCGGCGGCTCCTTCATCAGGAACTCGTCACCCGCCAAAGCCTGCGTTGCCAAAGCGGCGGCGATGTCGTCCATCGGCACGTTGTTGGCAGCGGAGTATTCGCGGACCATGGACCTAAACACCTGCACCTCGCTCGCCTCGAGCGACTCGGTGATGGAGTCCATAAACTTCGTCTTGCGGCTCTCGTTGACCTCGTCGACCGTCGGCAGATCCATCTCTTCGATGGTCGCGTTGGTTACGCGCTCAATGGAGCGCAGCATGCGACGCTCACGCGGAGTGACAAAGAGGATCGCCTCACCTGTACGGCCTGCACGCCCGGTGCGACCAATGCGGTGCACGTATGACTCGGTGTCATTCGGGATGTCGTAGTTCAGCACGTGGCTGATGCGCTCAACGTCCAGGCCACGAGCAGCGACATCGGTAGCGACCAGGATGTCAAGGCGGCCGTCGCGAAGCTGATCAACGGTACGCTCACGCTGCTGCTGAGCGATGTCGCCGTTGATCGCAGCTGCGGAGAACCCGCGGGCACGCAACTTCTCAGCCAGCTCCTCAGTCTCCTGCTTCGTACGCACGAAGACAATCATTGCCTCAAACTCAGTGACTTCAAGGATTCGGGTGATCGCATCGAGCTTGTTGCGGTGCGCCGTGAACAGGTAACGCTGGGTGATGTTCGTATTGGTGCGCGTCTTCGACTTCACCGTGACTTCAGTCGGGTTGTCGAGGTACTGCTTCGAGATACGGCGAATAGCGTTCGGCATCGTCGCAGAGAACAGCGCAACCTGCTTCTCTTCCGGTGTGTCCTCCAAGATGCGTTCCACGTCTTCCTGGAAGCCCATGTTCAGCATCTCGTCTGCTTCATCGAGGACAAGGAAGCGCAGGTTGGAAATGTCCAACGAGCCCTTCTCCAAGTGATCGATGACGCGGCCCGGAGTACCCACGATAATCTGGGCACCGCGGCGCAGACCGGACAACTGGATACCGTATGCCTGGCCACCGTAAATCGGAAGCACGGAGATCCCGCCAAGGTGGTCTGCAAACGACTGGAAAGAGTCTGATACCTGCAGCGCAAGCTCACGTGTTGGCGCGAGGATCAGTGCCTGCGGGTAGCGCTCCTTGCGGTTGATCCGCGAAAGGATCGGCAGCGCGAACGCGGCCGTCTTACCGGTACCCGTTTGCGCAAGGCCGACAACGTCGCGGCCTTCCATCAACAGTGGAATGGTTTCAGCCTGAATCGCGGATGGCTGCTCAAAGCCAACCTTCTTCACGGCATCCACGACTTCTTCAGGCAGATTCAGGTTCTCGAACCCGTTCACTGGCTCTTCAGCGGTCTCGTCTGCCTCTGTGGCCTCGTCCGCCTCGCTCCCAGCGAGGTCCGCCACGTCGCCACCGACGACGTCGGCAAGGCTCAAAATCTGCTCAGTCTCATTAGTTTCGGCATTGGCTGCGTCTTGCGCAGCGCCGGTTTCCTCAGAAACTCCCGCATCCCTGGTGTCCTCACGTGCAGCATCTGCTGCGACATCCTGCGGGTTTTCCTGATTTTCCGACACATTCATATCCGGCTCTTTCTCGCCGCCGGTGGCGTTTTCGGAAGTGATCATTGTTTCCCCACAGTACGCCACCCTGCAGTGATTTTCCTATTCGCCACTGGCAATGTCATCCGCGCCACGAGTCCGCCACCAACTTCAGCGCTTCGCGCCTCGAGCTCCAACTCCCCGTGGTGCGCACGCGCAATCGTATCAACCAGCGCTAGCCCTAGTCCGTGCCCCGGACGCGCCCCAGCAACGCGCGCATTCGCCCTGCTAAATGGCTCTACGAGCTGGCTGACTGTGGCAGGGTCCAACACGTCCCCATCATTGACGACGCCCACTTCGACCCCATCGCCGGATCCAGTCCGGCAAACACGCACCTGCACAGTCCCGTCCGCGCCGTGGATACGAGCATTCTCGATGAGGTTTTGGATCGCGTGGCGCAATAGCACGACGTCGCCGAGGACGTGAATGTCTGGCTCGATGGTGGCGTCGATACCTTCGGCGCTCGAGGCGACAGTGGTAATGAGCTCTGAGATGTCAATGTCGCGCGCCTCGAGTACTTTGGCCTCGGCCTGGCTGAAGTTCAGCAGCGACGTGACCATCTCCGCAGACGACGCATTCACGGTGCGGATGTCGCGGATGGCGTCGCGTAGCTCCTCTGCAGGTGCATTCGGGTCTAGTAGCGCGACATCTGCGATGGTCTGAATGGTAGCGATCGGGGTTTTCAGCTCATGGGACGCGTTTGATGCAAAGCGTTGCCGTGCCGCGATGGAGTGCGCGAGGGACTCCAGCATCGAGTCGAGTGCGTGCGCGAGGTCAGCGACATCGTCAGCGGGGCCTTCGTAGTCGAACCGCTGATCAAGATCGCCAGCAGAGACCAGACGTGCAGTCGCCGCGATGGTACGTACGGGTTTGAGCAACACACCCGCGACGAACCAACCGATGGCGCCGGCGAGCGCCGTCAGCACGCACAGCGCGACGAGCGAGGCGCCGAGCATCACGTTGAGCACCTCGTGTGAGATGGGCACGGAGCCATCAATAAATGCTCCGTCACTGCCGGGAACGCCCCCGACGCCCTCGATGACAGCTTGCACAGGTACCGGAGTCAGGCGCAGGTAGAGGTACACCACCGCAGTCAAACTCAGCCCTGCGGTAAAAACCGTTGCCACGAACAACCACGACGTACGCGCGCGAAGTGAAAGCCTCATTGGTACGGCTCCTCCGCAACGTAGTAGCCAGCGCCGGGCATTGTTTGCACAATCCAAGGCTGCCCCAGCTTGCGCCGCAAGTGCGAGATAGTGACGCGAATCGAATTGGAGAACGGGTCCGCGTTCGCGTCCCATGCCTCTTCTAAGAGCTGCTCCGCGGAAATAACGTGCCCCTGTGCTCGCATCAGCGTTTCAAGCACCGCGAACTCTTTCGGCGACAACGCAATCGACGCGCCGCTTCGGTGGACTTGGTGAGTGCCTCTGTCGAGGATGACGTCGCCGCACGTGAGCGTCGAGGTTGTTTCAGGTGCGGCTCGTCGCAACAAGGCTTTGACGCGAGCCAGCAACTCGGGCAGCTCGAACGGCTTGGTCAGATAGTCGTCCGCCCCAATCTCGAAGCCTTGGAGACGATCCTCGAGCGTTGCGGACGCCGTGAGCATCAGCACCCGCGTGTTTGGGTACAGCTCACGGACGGTTGCACAGACGTCGTCGCCGTGAACCTCGGGGATATCTCGGTCGAGCACGATCACATCTATCGGTTGTGATTCCAGGCGGTCGAGCGCGGAGCGGCCGTCGTAACGCACATCAACGAGCATGTCCTCACGGCGCAGTGCTTTGCCTAACGCATCGGCGAGCAGCGTCTCGTCCTCAACGATCAAAATCTTCGGCGGTGCAGCCACAACAGCCCCTTCCACGTTGGAGTTCTTGTATTCTGCTGTGATTCTAATTGGGGCTTCTTACGGGGTCGCAATGTTAACGCTCTCGCAACATCGCCCTGCATAGCGTGAGGAGCATGTCAAAGACTTCCACACCGGATCTGCGAGTTCACGGTATTGATTACGCGCGAGCCGTAGCACTCGCAGCCATGATCTTCGCGCACCTCACCCATCCTGCTGGCGTCACGGGTCAGTTGCTCTACGGCTTCCCCGCAGCAACGTTCGCGTTCCTGGCTGGCATCTCGATGGAGCTGATGGCCCGGCGCGCCCAAGCGGTAGGCGGCGAGGCTGTCGCGCGCTGTCGCCATGGCTTTTATGTTCGTGGGACGCTACTGATTGTGCTGCATGTGCTCCTCGTGCCGTTCGCTGGCGACATCGAGGTTGTGCTCCTTGTCTTTGGCATCTGCTACCTCTGCTTAGCGACGCTTCCCCACTGGCCAACTGCGCGTTTGGGCTTACTGCTTGCGGGGTTGCTCTTTGCTTCGGCTGCAACGACGGCGCTCGGGACAGTTGTTGCACTACCGGCCGCAGTCTTCGGTGCCCCCTACCCTGTCTTTTCGTGGGCGGCACTCATGGTTGCGGGCATGGTGTCGTGGCGTGTCATCCTCCACCACCCATGGCGTCGTTGGGTCGCAGTCATTGTCGCGGCGGCGGTGCTGCCTGCGGTGATTGCGGCTCGGCTGCACCTCAACACGGCAGGTGCTGGCCTATTCATCGCCGCGATCGATCCGAATGGGCACACCGGGGGACTCATTTCAGTGATCAGCGAGTGCGCCGTCGCGACTGGTATCACTGCGCTGTGTCTCATCCTCGCACAGTTTGTTCCGTTTGGTTGTGACATGGGCCGGATGCCTCTGACGGTGTACTGCGCACACGTTGTCACGGCCAACGGCCACAGCGGGGTGGTATACGCAGTACTCACGCTGGCAGTTGCTTTCGCCTTCGCTGTGCTGTGGCGCAGCTTCTACGCCCGTGGACCACTCGAGGCCGCGATGCGCATGATCGTGGCTCGCGCAACCCGGACCGATCTTCCTCCGCTCCAACACTAAAGAAAAGGAAAACTCATGAAACTGCACACTTCCACTCGTATTCTTAGCTCCTGCGTCGCTGCCGCGCTCGTAGCACTCCCGGCAGCACCTGCATTGGCAATGCAGTCCGATACGTTCGCTGAGCCTTCGGCAGAGTCCAACGCAGTAGTCTCCGTCCGCACCGCGGACGATGACCCAGACACCGGCGTGTGCACAGGTACCGCCATTGCGTCCCACTGGGTTATTACTGCGCGCCATTGTATGGACCACCTGCCACAAGCTGGCGGGTCCGTGCGTACTGGCCAGGGTGATAACCAGAAGTTTTATGACGTCGATAAGTGGATGACAACCCCGAAAGGCGATATCGCGCTGCTGCACACCTCTGAGGACCTCGGACTCGATGCTTATCCTGAGCTTGCTAGCGATATCCCAGCTGCAGGCAGCGACGCTACTTTCTACGGCTGGTCCTCTGATGGCTCTGGTGCCGGACGCACCCTTCCGTACGCAGACGCTACCGTCGACGGCCCAACTCCGATGATTCTGTTTGACGGCACCGACGGCGTCGAAGCCACCATGAAAGGTGGGGCAGCAACCCAGCCCGGTGATTCCGGCGGCGCGCTCTTCAGCGAAGGCAAAGTCGCAGCCATCGCGTCTGCATCACTATTCATGGATCCAGACAACCCGGACTCCGCTGAGGAAGGAGTGAGCCCGAAGGTCGCGTTTGCGCCAGTTGCTTCGCAGGCGGACTGGATCCGTGAGCAAATCTCCGCCAAGGAAGACTCGGCCGAAACGACCGCCACAGAAAATGACGGTGGTATGCCGACGTGGATGCTCATCACTGCCGGTGCCGCCGTCGTTATCGCACTGGCAGTTGCCGCAGTTGCACGCTCGCGGAAGCGCGATGCTGATACTGCGCAGTAGCGCTGCCTGAAAACGCGACCGAACTCACAGAATTACCTGTGAATAATTTACAGGGCAGCGTAATTAAACGTTATGATGTCTGCCATGACTTCCCGCTCGTCGAAGCCCAAGGGGCTTACACACCGCCATATTCACTTCATCGCCCTCGGCTCGGCGATCGGCACCGGGCTCTTCTACGGCTCCGCCGGCGCGATTCAGGCCGCCGGCCCCTCGGTGCTCCTCGTGTACCTGCTCGGAGGGGCCGTCGTCTACTTTATGTTGCGCGCCCTGGGTGAGATGAGTGTGCAGCACCCGGTTCGTGGGTCGTTCGCGGTGTACACCAGGGAGCACCTTGGTGGCCTGGGCGGGTACATTACCGGGTGGATGTTCGCATTCGAGATGATGATCGTCTGCCTTGCGGACTTGACTGCCATCGGCATTTATATGAAGTTCTGGTTCCCCGACACCCCAGCATGGGTATGGATTACCACTACTCTGTTGGTCATTGGTGCGGCGAACCTCGCATCCGTGCGCTGGTTCGGCGAGCTGGAGTTCGCATTCACGCTCATTAAGGTCGTCGCCGTAATGGCGATGATCGTCGGCGGTGCTGCCATCCTCGCATTTGGTTTGGGTACCGACCCAGAGACGACCGGAATCTCTAACCTCTGGAACGACGGTGGCTTCTTCCCGAACGGCATCGAAGGCATGATCGCAGCGTTCATCCTCGTACTCTTCGCCTTCGGCGGAACTGAGATCATCGGCGTCGCCGGCACCGAAGCAGACGATCCGGACCGCTCGATCCCGAAGGCCGTCAACACCGTACCGCTGCGCATCCTTCTGTTCTATGTCCTCGCCATCCTGGTTATCTTGATGCTCAACCCGTGGCGTGCAATGACTGGTGAAGAAAGCCCCTTCGTTCAGATCTTTGACACACTTGGCGTGAACTGGGCCGCTGCACTGCTCAACTTGGTGGTCATCACTGCTGCCCTTTCTGCAATTAATGCAGACCTGTTCGGCACTGGGCGCGTTCTTACTGGCCTGGCGAAGGAAGGCCTAGCCCCGAAGATCATGAAGCGCACCATCCGCGACATCCCAGTAATGACGACCATTACCCTGTTGCTCGTACTCATCATCGGCGTGGTGCTCAACGCGCTCTATCCGAACGTCTTCGAGACCATCGCAGCGCTGGCCACCTTCGCAACCGTGTTTGTGTGGCTGATGATCCTGCTGGCACACGTCGCATCTCGTCGCAACATGTCCGCGGCAGAGCGCGAGACCTTGAGCTTCCCTGTACCGTTCTGGCCCTACGGGCAGTGGTTCGCGATCATTTTCATCTTGTTCACATTCGGCATCATGGTGTGGCTGCCGCAGTATCACATGGCGCTCGCCGTAGGCGTTGCGTTCGTGGTAATCATGACTGTGCTCTACTTTGTCACCGGGCGCCCAAAGGCAGTTGCGGCAGCGCACGTCACTTACGAGATGAAGTAGCACATAATTTCGAATAAAAGTATCCATTGTCTGCTGTGCACGCTATCCTATGCCTACATATTCCAAGTTTTAGCCAGAAGGAGACGCGATGCGCCTGTCTACGGTTACTTCCGAGCCCACGTTGACCTCTATCGAGATCTGCGCTGGCGCTGGAGGCCAAGCACTTGGGCTCGAGCAAGCAGGTTTCCAGCATCTAGCCGTGGTGGAAATCGACAACTGGGCAGCAGAGACACTGCGAGCCAATCGCGGCTGCGACCATCCCCATCCGTGGCCAGTACACGAAATGGATGTACATGACTTCGACGGCACCGTATGGCGCGATCAGGTCGATCTCTTTGCAGGTGGCGTTCCGTGTCCGCCCTTTTCCATCGCGGGAAAACAGCTCGGCGCAGACGACGAGCGTGATCTGTTCCCGCAAGCCCTACGACTGGTAGGAGAAATCAATCCAAAAGCCGTCATGCTGGAGAACGTCCGAGGCCTTGGCCAAAAGCGGTTTGATTCCTACCGCAATGAAATTGTCAGTGAGCTCGATCGGATGGGTTACACCACCTACTGGTCACTGTTTCAATCGGCAGACTTCGGTGTCCCCCAACTGCGCCCACGGTTTATTTTGGTAGCCCTGAAACACGAGTTTGCCGAGTACTTCGAATGGCCGACCCCGAATATGCATCACACATCCGTTGGTAGCGCACTTCGCCACCTAATGGGAGAAAATGGCTGGCCGGGAGCGGACGCATGGGCAGATCGAGCCGATACGGTAGCACCGACGCTCGTTGGCGGATCAAAGAAGCACGGCGGACCAGACGTTGGCCCGACTCGAGCAAAGGCAGCATGGAAGAAGCTCGGCGTCCGAGGAACTTCGATCGCAGACAGCGCACCAGGCCCCGACTTCCCTGTCGATGACCCGGACAACCTTCCCCGCCTTACCGTGCGGATGGGCGGCGTTATCCAAGGGTTCCCTGAAGATTGGGATTGGCAAGGTGGCAAGACCGCCCAATGGCGCCAAGTCGGCAATGCATTTCCGCCACCGGTTGCGGCTGCAATCGGAACCGCAATCAAGGACGCACTACTTTCCTGCAATGCCGTAACGAAAGCCCCCGAGGTGGCCCCACAACTGGCGCTTCAAACGCACGCATAGGATCTGCCCATGACACACAACCTTGATGGCGATTTTTCCCATGAACTCGCCGAGCTCTTCCGTAACGAGTTTCCCGACGGCGAAGCAATGGGAAGAATATTTCGACAAACTTTCGACCAGGCCTATGACGGCCAGCACACGGGCCGGTTCGACCCAGCGCAGCTGAGCAAGACAGAACTTGCCCACATTGGATCGTTGGTTGAAATTAACATTCGCCGAGGGTTTGACGGCACTATCACGGACGGCGACAAGATGGATTTCAAGATCCTCGGCCATGAAGTTGACTGTAAATACTCCAAAAACCCCTACGGCTGGATGATCCCGATGGAAGCAGTTGGCCACCACGCCATGCTCTGCCACGCAAATGAGGTTACTTCCACTTTCCGAGTAGGCTTCGTCAAAATCACCGACGACATCCTCACCGCAGGTGGAAACCGTGACCGCAAGCGAACCATCATGGCAGCAGCACGCAACAAAATTGCGTGGGCCTGGTTCGATCACCCGTACCCGAATAACGTGCTCCTCCATGCGGATGAGGAAACTGTCGCCAAAATTATGGAATTGCCTTCTGGGCAACAGCGCCTCGACATGTTGTTTCGCTCAATCCAGCAGGTGCTCATTCCGCGCGGCATCATTTACACTGTCGCTCAGCAGAAAGACCCAATGAAGCGCATTCGATACAACGGCGGATCAAGGTCACGCCTCCAGGAGGAAGGCATCTTGATCCTTGGGGACTACCGGCGCCACCAAGCTATCGCAGAGGCCCTCTGCCTTCCGATTTGCAAGAATGGCGATAGCCTCGCCGTACGAGTAACTCCAGCTGAACCGCATTTTGTTGGTCCTGCAGTAGATATCGAAGGTCAAACTTGGCGAATCGCCACGGGCGCCGACCCACTCCATCGTGCGCCACGCCTCCCCTTTTAATACCCCAAAGCCATCAATGCCCGGTTGTGCCCGCCTATTTCCGTTATCTTGGTTACATATTTCGATTGGTATTCCCATTGTGGCGGAAAATCTGCAATGATGGGTAGCGGAACATAGTTTTACTGGATTCAGGAGAGATCACATGACTATCACCAATCCGTCTACCCCGTCGAACAACATCACACCAGGCAACAAGATTGTCCTGATCGGTGCTGGTGATGTCGGCGTCGCGTTCGCATACGCCATTCTCAACCAGGGCATTTGCGACCACCTCGCCATTATCGACCTGAACGAGAAGAAGACGTGGGGTGAGGTCGAGGACCTCAACCACGCAATGCCGTACTCAGGCCACAACACCAAGATCACGGTCGGCACCTACGAGGACTGCCGCGACGCAGCGCTCATCGTCAACTGTGCAGGTGTTGCACAGCGCGACGGCGAAACCCGCCTTGAGCTCGTGGGCCGCAATGTGAAGATCTTCGAGTCCATCAACAAGGAAGTGATGGCCAACGGCTTCAACGGCATCTACCTGGTTGCAACCAACCCTGTCGATGTCCTGACCTACGCCACCTGGAAGCAGACCGGTCTTTCCTCCGCACAGGTCGTGGGTTCCGGCACCATCCTGGACACCGCACGCTGGCGCTGCAACCTCGGCAAGTACTTCGGTGTTTCCGCAAGCTCTGTCCACTCCTACATCATCGGTGAGCACGGCGACACCGAGCTGCCTGTCGTGGCATCCGGCTCCGTCGCTGGCGTTTCGCTACGTCGTCGTCTGGAGAAGGAAGCAGAAACCGATCCGAAGATCTACGAGCGCATCGACGAGATGTTCGTCGCAACCCGCGATGCCGCCTACAAGATCATCGAAGCCAAGGGCTCCACGTCCTTCGGTATCGGTGCTGGCCTTGCCCGCATCACCCGCGCAATCCTGATGAACGAGGACGTCGTACTGCCAGTCTCTGCTCTCCTTGAAGGCCAGTACGGTCAGGAAGACATCTACATCGGCACCCCTGCGGTCATCAACCGCAACGGTGTCCGCGAGGTTGTCGAGCTGCACCTTGAAGATAGCGAGAAGGAAAAGTTCGATCACTCCGCCAACACCCTTCGTGGCGTGATGGTCGAAGCTGGCCTCACCGAGGCATAAGCCTTTCCCATACCCTTCGATTGCGCCCGCCGGACACACCCCGGCGGGCGTTTTGTCTGCGTTAGTCCTCCGCCCGGAGGTGCCTCGTTACGTCCAGAGCATCATCGCCGCGTGCAAGAGCGTCAAACGTGGCGCAGCAGGCGTCGAAAAGCTTGACGACGTCCTCTTCGTCTACATCCGCGGTGTCGAGCACCAGCGCGTTCGGGTCATCATCTTCCTCGGCAGGCGCGAGCGTCACACACTGCCCACCAGTCTGGATATCACCTAACGCGACCTGGGCCGCGAGAAGCGAAACGCCAGTAACCGCGGTGGCCCCGACTTCTGCCAGCGGTGCGCACCGTTGCACATCTACCTGCCCCAACGTTTCCGGTGCTGCACAGACGGTGATCGCCACCGGGGTGTCCTGCAACACCACATCGGAGGCTTCTCGGTCGAGTAGAAGGCTGGATTCAGACACAACGATGTGCTCAAGTGCGTCGAAGTACTCGGGGTAGCGCCGTGAAAACTCGGCGAGGTTTGTCAACGGGCCCGTGCAAATCAAGCACAGGTCCCGTGTACCTCGCGCGCACGCGTCGGCCCACAACAGGTCCCAGTCATTCGCAACGTACCGCTCTGGGACTTGGGCGTCGCCCAGACCAGCATCGCGCGTCGGTTGATGTTTTGGCGCGTCACAACCTGCTGCGACCGCAACAGCGGGCAGGCCACAGCGTGCCAACACCCACGCAGCATGCTGGGCACACTGTGCAGCTGAGACGCTACCGCTTGAGGTTGTCACGCACTCCAATTCAGCTCGCCCGCGATGGTGCGCAGCCACGACATATGCCAACGCAAGCGTGTCTTCGACCCCCGGGGCGCAGTCAATAATAATTCGCACCGTGCTCCTTTACGCAGTGGACCTGTGCAGAGATTCCTTACCGTACATTGCCCAGAGCAATAGAGCGACCAGAGCAACTACTCCGCAGGCGCCAAACGCGATAGCAAAGCCGAACACCTCCGCCAGAAAGCCGATCGCAATCGGTGCCGCAATCTGGCCGGAGTCCTGCACCATCTGATAGGTAGAAATTACCTTGCCACCCGAGCGGTCATTGCCGATGATGTCAGCTAACGTCGCCTGCGAGGCAGGACTCATCAGCCCACCGCCAACACCCGCGCACACTGAGACCAGCAACAGCACCCACACTGTCGTGGCGAGTCCGAGTGTGCCCGTGAATATTGCCGAGACCGCAAGACCTGCGAGAATGCAAGGACGACGTCCGATTCGGTCAGCCAGCCGACCAGAAAACTGCAGCGTGACGCCCGTGCCCAGCGCGAACGCAGTCAACGCAAGTCCGGATGCCGCGCCACCATTTGCAAATATCGCCGCAGCGAACAGCGGAAGGACCGAAACGCGCGCACCGAAGTTCACAAAACCATTTGTAAAGGCGACGGCGAGCAACGCACGGTACGTGGGTTGCTTCCAGGCTCGGCGCAGTGGCATTGGCGGCCGCTGTATTTTCGGCGCCTCTGGCTTGTGTTGCCGAGACGTAGCAACCCACACGATAGTTGCCGCAAGAGCGACACCAACACCGTAGACTGCGAACGGAATTCGGTATCCAAGGAAACTGAGGCCAGCGCCGATGATTGGCCCGAAGATGTTGCCAAGCAAGAATGACGATGCATAAAGTGCATTCGCTCGCCCACGAATGCCGGGAGGAATCACGCGAACGATGAAGGCCTGTGCGGAGAGCGTAAACATCGTGGATCCGAAGCCGGCGATAAAGCGCAACGCCAAAATATGCCAGTACGCCTGAGCAAACGCCACGGCAAAGGTTGCAGTCGCAACAATGCTTAGCCCGGTGAGGTACACCGGCCGTGATCCGAGCTTATCCACCAGCGCGCCCGCGCCTGGCGCGCCCAGCAAGCGAGCTGCTGCGAACGCGGAGATCACCGCTGCAGCGGCCGCCATGGACACGTTGAAGCTGGCGGCGAACTGTGGCAACACCGGGGCGATGAACCCGTAGCCGAGCGCAATGATAAACGCTGCGGTGCACAGCACCCATATCACTGATGGCAGCTTTGGTGACGCGCCGCCCTTATATGTTTGTTCCGTCATACCAGCGACAACACTAGTCTTTCTTCGCGTTCGCGTCCCATTACGCAATAACATTAGCACGGTTGTTCGAATACATGGCCAATTTCGCTACTCCATGTCTAGCTGCTCTCGTACGCTTCGAAGCATGTTCTACGAATCAACGATTGCTCAAGAAATTATTCATCGCTTTGACGACACCGTCCAAGCCCTCAGTGCCACAGTCAAGCACCCTCGCTCTCTTGCACGACCAACTGGCTCGTGGCGCCCGCCGGTCATCGCATTGCCGCGAGTCATAGACAAGCAACACATCAACCTTGCGCTTACGCGGCGGAGAGTCGGCCCGCGGGCTCAGGCGATGGTGCAAGGTTACGGAGCGTCTGCACGTCCCGCGTACATCATCGAAGCACGATTCACCGCCCAGTCGGGTGCGCCGGTCAACCCCGCGGTAGCTGAGGGTTGGATGCGCGCGCTCTACCCCGACGCGACGGAGGACATGCTTCATCTACTGCCACATCCATACGCGGCAACGTATGTCTGGCTAGTCGACGGCCACTTCGACCCCGTCCGCTCTCCTTCATCCCTGTTCGCCGGACTGAACGTAGCGTAACCGGCTGGCTACTGCCCTGGTTCGTCGTCAAGCGGAAGCATCTGACCCTCCCAGTCTTCAGCCTGGTCAGCAACCAGATTCAAGACATCAAAAAGCCTGTCGATGTCGGTGAAGCTACCCAAGTTAAGTTCTTCGGGATCTGCTTCCTCATCGTCTCCAGGAACCACAAACTGCACGTGGGCAGTGGCTGTGGCGTCGATAACTTCGACCTCCACGTGGACTTCAGCCTCTGTACCAACTTCTGCGAAGACGAGTTGATGGTTTTCGGCGTCCGGAAAGAATTCAAGCCCGGCGATACGTTCATCTGCAGCCTCGAGCAGGCTGCGGAACACGGTAACCACCTCGTCAGTGGCTATATGCTCAGCGACAGCGGACACAGCATCTTCGGCAGAAAATATAACTGCGACCAATGCTGCTTCAAAGTCCTCATCGTCTTCATCAACGTCAGCAGCCGCGATATACACGTTCGCCGCTGGCAGTTGCTCGTCGATAACAACGAACTGGATCTCAATCTCGGGGGTGATAGGAACAAACATCGTGTCATCGTGCACACGAGACTCAATACCTTCACGGTCTAGAGCCGCGGCAATGTCTTCTAAAAAGCTCACGAAGAATCCTCTACTCTTCCTCATCGTGGTTGTCACCGGCGGACGATGCCAAGCCTACTGTTCTGACCCCATGATGCGCATCCACGCTTCGCGGCCCTGCCAGCTACGCATGTCAAAAGCCTCCCATGCCCGGCGTTTGTGACGTTTTGGGTCGTACACGATTGACGGATGTTCGTTGATGATTGCGGTCGCGCGCCCGGGGTGGTCGTCGCCACGAAAATCGTAGCGGGGCCAGTTCGGCCCTGGTTCGCCGGTATGAAAGAACGACCCCCAGTTGCGCTGCATCACTTCAACTACTGCTTCAAACGCAACGGTGGAGCCAAACCGGTCGATCTTCGATGAGCGTGTACCTTCCCTATCGCCAAACACCGCCATCAGGTCGGCTGTGTGCATTGCTCCCAACCCGAGCCGCCGCATCGTCGCCGATGCGTATTCAAAGCGGTACATCCAAGTCGGAGCCACCTTACGGTGCTCCCCTGCAGCGATCACCGACGGTCCCCAAAACACGGCGTCAGCGAGAAACTCGGCGAAGTCCGTTCGCTGGCTCACGTCGCTATACGCCTGGATGACCGCTGTCGCGTTCTTCGCATCATATGCCTCGAGCAAGCGGCGTGCTGCACGCTGACGGGCTTTCGTCCGCTGATACAGAGCCTTTGCAAAGCTGGCCTCATCCGCATTGGTCCCGATGATCAACGGCACCGACGCCTGTTGCCCGGCGCGGAACATGTCCAGCGGGTGAGCTGGCAGCGTGGTGCCATCGACCGTCGGCATGAAGCTCAAATTCAGTTCGCGCAGCTCGCGGCCAGTAAACAGCATGGACTGCCCCACTCTAACCAGTTCCTCGGCCGGTACCTCCCGGAGGTGCTCGAGGGTAGATAGTCGCGATAGCCCCATGCCGTCAAGAAGTGTCGACGTCCACATCGCGGCTTGTGCCTTCGTATGAACGGAAGAAAGCGGAGTCGACTGGGCGATTGCCCGGTGGAACAACCCCCGAGCTGCCGGAGCGCACATCATATGGATTACTGAAGCTGCCCCGGCTGACTCACCCATGATGGTTACGTTATTCGGATCCCCTCCGAAGGCCGCGATGTTTTCGTGCACCCACTGCAGCGCGAGGATCTGGTCCAAAATGGCGGGGTTGGCAGCGCAGTCCTCGCCGATACTGCGCAGATCCAAGTACCCAAGCACCCCGAGGCGAAAGTTTAAGGAGACATAGACGATATCGGTGGCATTAGCCAGAAAGTGCCCCTGGAGTACTTTCTCATGACTCGATCCGCTTACGAACGATCCACCGTGAAAATAGATGACGACGGGGAGTACGTCGTCCGTATCAGGCCGAACGATGTCTGCGTGTAGGCAGTCCTCGGTGCCGATTACTGTGTCTTTCCACCCGAAATTCGTCTGCATCGCAGGTGGCCGATAGTTGGTTGTGGTGCGCACACCTGACCACGAAGGCGCAGGCTGTGGGGCCCGAAATCGGTTCTCACCGCCCATATCTGCACCGTAGGGTACCCCGCGCCAAGTGCGAACCCCGGTTTGTGGATCAATAGTGCCAGCAACGATTCCCGAGGTGGTCTGCACCTGGAGGTGCTCCTGCGGATTGTTGCTGTTGAGATGCATGCCTTTTAGCCTAGCCCGGAATTCTGTCTATTCTCGTGGAGTTTCTAAGGCGGGTACGATGAACGCTCGTACCAATAATTAATAAGGAGAAAAACACACAGCATGTTAGAAAAGTTCCGCAAAGACAAGCACGAAGACGACGAAACTGTAGTCGAAATTATTGAAGACGCCCGTGCTGAAGACTTAAGCTCCCTCGAGGAGGAAGCAGGCCCAGCAGGCCGAGCGTTTATCGCAGCAGTAGATAAGGCTGTCCATCTTCAGTCCGGTGCCATTCGGGCTTACGTGAACTGGCTTCGCCGTCAACACCCGGAGCAAAGTCCTGCGGAAATCCAGCACACGATGGACAAGCATTTTAAAAACGTAGTCTCCGCAACAGGTGCAGGCGTGGGCGCAGCAGCCGCGGTTCCTGGCGTAGGGCTCGTCACCGGCGCAGCAGCCGTTGCTGGCGAATCGGTGGTCTTCTTAGACCTCGCCGCGTTTTACACCCTCTCTTCCATGTACTTGCGCGACGTCAATATCGAAGACAAAGAGCGCCGACGCACCGGCGTGCTCACTGTGATGATGGGCGCCCAGGGCGTTGCAATAGTAGACACGTTGCTTGGTGCCGACCGGGCGCGACCGAAGGACCTGGCGTCGAAAAATGTGCTGACACGTTTCGCCGGTCCTGGGCTCGCCGAAGCCAATGGAATCCTTTCAAGCGTGGCGATGAAGTCGTTTACAAAGCGGTTCCGCCGTGCCTGGATTGGCAAGATGCTGCCACTCGGGCTTGGAGCGATCGCTGGCACCGCAGCGAATCGGAAGCTTGCGGACCGCCTCATGGACAATATCGCCGTCGCACTCGGCACTCCTCCCTCCCAATTCTTGAGCCCTCTTCCGGAAAAGCCTGACCAGGAGGAGGCTGGCCTCAGTGCGAATCCAAAGAACCTTCTGCGCTGGGTACTCCGACTCTTTGGTGACGACGACAAAGTACGCGACACCAATCAGCAAGAAATTACCAAATAGCTTCGGCTCCGAAGTTCATTCCCGCCTCCCCCAAAACTGAGGCGGGAATCACGCACTTCCATCTTTCGCCTACCCCCGGTAGCACCTCTGCTTTAGTTGGAGATCCACACCCTGCACCGCCGCCGAAACACAGCGCCCCCTCAAATACGCGAGCCTGCTTTGGCCCCACCTTCTTGGTCCCCCCGAGACTGCACACGAGCGCTTCTCGACAGCTGCCACCGTGAATACTGCTCGACGCCCACTCTGCACTTCCCCACGCACCAGGCCAAAGTCGACGTGCCCGCCCCACCTCTTCAAGAGTTCGAAATCAATCAATCACGAGCAAGCAACCGTTCAAATACTTGTTGTCGAATGAGGACGTATCATTGATAACGGTTCTCATGAGACCCTTCTCACTCAAAACGGAAGATATGCCCATTTGTGGTGTATCAACCGCTAAAGGGGGTAGATCTCACAAGTACGAGGGCTTTTCGGGAATGTAAGGTAGCACTACCTAATCCCAGACAATTAAAGTCGTTGAAAAGTTACATACAACCCAAGAAGAGAGGCGAGCACCTGCCGTGAGCAGCGAAGATACGTTCGGCCAGAACGACTGGCTGGTTGAGGAGATGTTCCAGCAGTACAAACAGGATCCCAACTCCGTTGACGCGGAGTGGCGCGATCTTTTCAAGAAGAAGGGCACCCCGCCGACGGTGACAAACACCCCGGCGCCAAAAGGTTCCTCGAAGACTGCGACGAGCGTCACCAGCTCCACGAGCGCTCCTACCCAGGACGGCCGTCAAACCCAGGTAGACCGCGCAGCCGCCGAAGCAGCTCCAAAGCGCACCAAGAAGCCGACCGCTTCCCCGTTGGACAAGCTCGATAGTGTCAAGGTCACTCCAGGCGAGGAACAACTCAAGGGTGCGTTCCGCGCTATCGCGAAGAACATGAACGAATCGCTCGAGGTGCCAACCGCCACCACCGTGCGCGATATGCCGGTCAAGCTCATGTTTGAAAACCGCACGTTGATCAATGAGCACCTCAAGCGCACTCGCGGCGGCAAGGTTTCGTTCACGCATATCCTTGGCTACGCAATCATTCAGTCCACCAAGCTCCACCCGGACATGAATAAGAACTACAAGGAGGACGGCAAGAAGTCCTTCGCAGTTCAGCCTGAGCACATCAACCTGGGTCTAGCAATCGACCTGCCGCAGAAAGACGGGTCCCGCTCCCTGGTCGTCGCTGCGATTAAGGAGTGCGAGAACAAGTCGTTTGCGGAGTTCGTCGAAAGCTACGAAGACATTGTGCGTCGCGCGCGCGACGGCAAGCTCACGATGGACGACTTCTCTGGCGTAACCATTCAGCTGACCAACCCAGGTGGCATCGGTACCCGCCACTCGATTCCGCGTCTGACAAAGGGCCAGGGCACCATCGTTGGTGTCGGCGCAATGGACTACCCTGCAGAGTTTGCAGGTGCCAGCGAGGACCGTTTGGCGGAGCTGGGCGTCGGCAAGCTTGTGACACTGACCTCCACCTATGACCACCGCGTCATCCAGGGTGCAGAGTCTGGCGAGTTCCTGCGCGATATTTCGCAGCTCCTCGTCGACGATAAGTTCTGGGATTCCATCTTCGAGTCCCTCGAGATCCCGTTCCTCCCGATGCGCTGGGCGAAGGACCTGCCGAATTCCGGCGTGAACAAGGACACCCGTGTCATGCAGCTCATCGAGGCGTACCGCTCCCGCGGCCACCTCATTGCTGACACGAACCCGCTTCGTTGGCGCCAGCCGGGCCTGCAGCAACCGGACTCCCGTGACCTGCTGATGGAAACCCACGGCCTGACGCTGTGGGACCTCGACCGCACGTTCCACGTCGGTGGTTTCGGGGGCAAGGAAACAATGACGTTGCGCGAGGTGCTTAGTCGCCTACGTGCGGCCTACACCCTGCACGTCGGTGCTGAATACACCCATATTCTCGACCGCGATGAGCGTGAGTGGCTGCTCGAGCGCATCGAGGCTGGCATGCCGAAGCCGACGAATGCTGAGCAAAAGTACATCCTGCAGAAGCTCAATGCTGCTGAAGCATTTGAGAACTTCCTCCAGACGAAGTACCTCGGCCAGAAGCGCTTCTCCCTCGAGGGTGCGGAAACACTCATCCCATTGATGGACGCGGTGATTGATACCGCCGCTGGCCAAGGCCTCGACGAAGCTGTCATCGGCATGCCACACCGTGGTCGCCTGAACGTGCTGTTTAACATCGTGGGCAAGCCTGTCGCTACGATCTTCAACGAGTTCGAGGGCAACATGCAGTCCGCACAGCAGGGTGGCTCTGGCGACGTGAAGTACCACCTCGGCTTCGAGGGCAAGCACATCCAGATGTTCGGCGACGGCGAGATCAAGGTCTCGCTGGCCGCGAACCCGTCACACCTCGAGGCTGTTGACCCAGTGCTCGTCGGTATTGCCCGCGCAAAGGCGGACACGCTGCGTGAAAACGGTGTTCGCGACGACAATCCAGTAGTTCCGATTATGCTGCACGGCGACGCCGCATTCGCTGGCCTCGGCATCGTACAGGAGACGCTGAACCTGTCTCGCCTCCCTGGCTACTCCGTTGGTGGCACCGTCCACATCGTTGTGAACAACCAGATTGGTTTCACCACTACCCCTGACTCTGGCCGCTCCTCCTACTACGCTACCGACCTGGCCAAGGGCTTCAACTGCCCAGTGTTCCACGTCAACGGCGACGACCCGGAGGCAGCCGCCTGGGTTGCTCACCTGGCAACCGAATACCGCCGCGCCTTCGGCAAGGACGTCTTCATCGACCTCATCTGCTACCGTCTGCGCGGCCACAACGAGGCAGACGACCCGACCGTGACGCAGCCAGTGATGTACGACCGCATCCACTCCCACGACTCGGTGCGTACCCGCTACACCAAGGACCTCATCGGCCGTGGCGACCTCACGCAGGAAGAAGCCAAGATCGCGGCACAGGACTTCCACGATCAGCTTGACGCAGTCTTCTCTGACGTCAAGTCCGCTGAGGGCAAGCCAAGCGAGCAGACCGGCATCACGGACTCGCAGAAGCTCACTCGTGGCCTGGACACCTCGATCAGCGAGGATACGTTCAAGCGCCTTGCGGATTCGTACGGCAAGCTGCCTGAGGAATTCGAGCCGAACAAGCGCCTGAACAACGTGCTCAAGAAGCGCGGTGGTTCCTTCGAAAACGGCGACATCGACTGGGGCTGGGGCGAGCTGCTCGCTTTCGGTTCCCTTGCAGAGCAGGGCAAGTTTGTCCGCCTTGCAGGTGAGGACTCACAGCGCGGTACGTTCACGCAGCGCCACGCGGTGCTCTACGACCCGAATAACGGCACTCCGTACAACCCACTCGACGCAAACGCGGAAGAACAAGACAACGGCGGACGCTTCGAGGTGTTCAACTCTGCACTGACCGAATATGCAGGTATGGGCTTCGAGTACGGCTACACCCTTGGCAACAAGGACGCTGTCGTCGCATGGGAGGCACAGTTCGGCGACTTCGCCAATGGCGCACAGACCATCATCGACGAGTACTTGTCCTCCAGCGAGACCAAGTGGGGCGAGCTTTCCAGCATGATTGCCCTCCTGCCGCACGGCTACGAAGGCCAGGGCCCGGACCACTCCTCCGCCCGTATCGAGCGCTTCCTCCAGCTGGTCGCCGAGGGCTCGATGACGATTGCCCAGCCGTCTACCCCGGCAAACCATTTCCACCTGCTGCGTCGTCAGGCGCTCGGTGAGATGAAGCGCCCGCTCGTCGTCTTCACCCCGAAGTCGATGCTGCGTAACAAGGCGGCGGTCTCGCAGCCTGCAGACTTCATCGAGGTGGACAAGTTCCAGTCAGTTATCGACGACCCCGAGTTCGTACAGCGTGGCAACGTCAAGGTTGACGGCGCAGATCACGACAAGGTCACCACGATCTTGCTGTGTTCCGGCAAGATCTACTACGAACTGGAGAAGCGTCGTAAGAAGGATAAGCGCGACGATGTCGCCATCATCCGTATCGAGATGCTGCACCCGATTCCATTCAACCGCATCCGGGATGCGTTCGAGAACTACCCGAACGCGAAGGAAATTCGCTGGGTTCAGGATGAGCCCGCTAACCAAGGCGCATGGCCGTTCTACAACGAGCACCTGCGCACACTGATTCCGGATATGCCTGAAATGGTCCGCGTCTCTCGCCGTGCGCAGTCGACCACTGCAACCGGCGTGGCGAAGGTCCACCAGGAAGAGGAGAAGACTCTGCTGGATGAGGCGTTTGCGAAGTAAGTAGCGCTTACACGCAATGGCGCCCCAACCGCTTACTGCGGTTGGGGCGCTTCCCTGTTGAGGATTCACTCATTTGGCTTGCGCCTAGGGAGTAGCTGTCGCCTCGGCTTCCCCGCCGTTGGCATCTGGGTTTTCAACGTTGATGCTGGCGTATTCACGGAGCCAATCCGCAGTAACAACGCGCGGTTCTTTGCCCTGCGCGACTTCCTCGCTCATCTCTTCCAACTGCGCTGTGCTGAGCACGCGCGTCATCGCGTTGATGCGCCTGACTTCCTTGCGAGCAAACTTTGATTTGTAGAACAGCGGGATGACGCTGTTAGGAAGGTGCTCGAGCTCCACGTGCGACGCACAGCCCTGCGCAGGGGAAGGGTCAACCGATTGGATGTTGCCGGGCAGCGCACCCGCAAGAAGAGCGAACGTCGCTTCTGACGGATCCGCACCGTCGAGACGATCGTGCGCTATATCGTTGTCGAGCTCCTTCGCTCCGTGTGCGTCTAGCGCTTGCAACAGAACACCAGAGCACGCAACGACCATATCGACGTCTTCTTCTTGCAGCAGTTCGGCTGCATTTCGGGAGTACACGTCATTGAACGGGACTACCCCGGCAGGATGTCCCATCGCTGTAATGATCTCGTAGTAGATCTCCCCCAGCACTACCTGTTCAGGTTCTGAGGTATCAATTCCGATTTTGACGATGTTGCCGCGGGATTCGCCGTTGACAAACTTCACCGGTGAAAGCGAGTCATCTGTGCAGCCAGTCAACCCGCCGACAAGGCTCGTTGCCAGTGCCGCAGCAATCAGTGTACGGAGAGGACGCAGGGACACCATAAATACCTTCTTCGTAGTGTGCTCAGACGAGCCTGGAAAACAGAGTTAGTCTAGCGCGCTGCGTTGTCTTCGGAGGCGTCGCTATCGGTGGCCGACGGCTCAGTTGGCCGTCCAGTGACGCGCTGTGGGTGCATTGCGGCGATCATGTCGCGGGCTCGACGCGCAGCGTCAGGTGCGCAAAGCACATCGTATCGGCGTGCGACGATGCTTGTCGCTGAGGCGAAGTCACGCTTTCCACCTGTAAACGCGTAAGCGATAGCTGCGAAAATTGCTCCGAACACGCCACCCATCGCGACGCACGAGGCGAAGATGCCCCACCCACCTTCTTCCGCGAACAGCGAGAAAATGATGCCGATGAACATGCCCATCCACAGGCCCGATAGTGCGCCGCCACCAAGTACCTTGCCCCACGTGAGGCGGCCCGTAATACTCTCAACCTGCATCAAGTCCACACCGACAATTGTGAGCTTCTCTACCGGAAATTCCTTGTCCGACAGCGTGTCAACTGCTTCTTGTGCCTCCTGGTAGGTATTAAAACTGCCTACCGGCCACCCTGTTGGCACTTCGCGCGCTACCAGGCGGTTGTTGTTGAGTTGGGCCATTCGTTGTCACTCCTCTGCTCGTATGAACATCCAGCTTCTCTGACTATACTGAAGCCCGTTATGGCAAACGCAGAACTCATTTCAGAATTCCAGGTCCGCGAAGCGCTTGCTCGCGTTGACGATCCCGAAATTGGAAAACCCATTACCGAACTCGGGATGGTGGAGTCCGTACGTATCGACGGCCCCAACGTCACCGTCGGCATTTACCTCACCATCGCGGGCTGCCCGATGCGTGACACCATCGAGGGCAACGTCCGCGCAGTCGTAGAGGAAATCGACGGCGTGGAGAACGTGACAGTCACGCTTCACACTATGAGCGCGGAGCAGCGTCGCGAAATGGCCTCGAAGCTGCGTGCACAGCAGCCCGGGCCCGACATCCCTTTCGCTGACCCGTCGTCGCGCACCCGGGTGTTCGCGGTAGCTTCAGGCAAAGGTGGCGTCGGCAAGTCCTCGATGACAGTGAACTTGGCCACTGCAATGGCAGCACAAGGCCTCAGCGTCGGAATTGTCGACGCCGACATTTACGGGCACTCCGTCCCTGGTCTCCTCGGCTCTTCCGACATGGGGCCGACTGTGGTCGAAGAAATGATCATGCCACCGGTCGCACACGGCGTGCGCCACATCTCTGTGGGGCAATTTGTGGAGGGCAATGCCCCTGTGGTTTGGCGTGGACCGATGCTCACCCGCGCAATCCAACAGTTCCTGTCTGATGTGTACTGGGGCGATCTTGACGTACTCTTCCTTGACCTTCCACCGGGGACCGGCGATGTGGCGATCACAGTGGCGCAGCTGATTCCAAATGCCGAACTGCTCATTGTTACCACTCCGCAAGCAGCCGCAGCTGAGGTCGCTGAGCGTGCCGGCACAATTTCTCAGCAGACTGAGCAGCGAATTGCTGGCGTCATCGAGAACATGGCCGGGATGGTCATGCCTGACGGCTCCGTCATGAATATCTTTGGTGAAGGTGGTGGCCAGCAGGTTGCGGAGCGCCTGACCGCGCTCACAGATAGTGACGTGCCGCTGCTAGGTTCCATCCCGTTGGATCCGAAGCTACGAGAAAACGGTGACACCGGAACCCCTGTCGTCACAGCAGAACCAGACTCCCCTGCCGCTGCGGCGATCCAGGAGATCGTCACCAAGCTGAAGATTCGCCGTAACTCACTTGCTGGCAAGTCCCTCAACCTTGGTGTGAAGCACACTGACGAATAGATCGGTGGGAACTAGGTAACGTCAGTCCAGGAGAATCCCCCTCCACTGGGCTGTCCCCCGTCCTCCGGCCCTTTCTTTGCCCGGGACTGTGGCTTTGATGGTTGGCGAGCCAGAGGCGCATCGTCTTCCATCATTTTGCGCGGATCAAAACTTTCGAGAAATTCCTCGTCATCTTCGAAGAAAAACTTCGCCATCGCGCGCTTTGGCCCCATCGACGCATACTGCGACACCGTATCCAGTGGCTTGCGTAGCTCCTCAAACTCCTCGAGCTCACCGTTGAGCTCCCGCTTCGCGTTGTTGATCGCCTTGCGCGCAGCGTAAATGGCTGCGCGGACATCCTCGATAACGCTTGGGAGCCGCTCCGGACCAATCACAATGAGGCCGATGATCAGGATGAAAAAGACTTCACCCCAGCCAATACTGGAAAACACGGATCACATCCTACTCTCGGTGCCGCAGCGCCCGAAGCGTGGCGTCAACGGCGGCCACAATCGGTGATCGTTCCTTGTGATGAGCATCTTCACCGCAAGGCTCGGCAGGTTGCATCTCGTGGCACAGGCCGCTGAGCTTCGCCACCAGCGAATCTGGGGCTCGCAGGTCGTCATCCTTGCAGGCCTTTACACGTGCGGACGCTCGCCGCTGCACAAGAACATCTTGGAAGCACTCTGGGCACTCCAACATATGTTTCATAGCGCGACGGCTTGCAGAGCGCGAAAGTTCACCGTCTGCGAAAGCTGCAATTGCTTCAGGGTTCAAATGCTCAGTGGAACAAAACGCTCGCATCGGTAACGCTCCTTTCGCATCCGTAGTCAACCACTATCTCGCGCCCTAGCGTAGTCGAATTAACTCTTCGGTGGCGACGTCATGCCGCGCCTGCTCCTCGAGCGATTCACGCAGCTGAGTTCTACCGCGATGGATGCGTGAACGGACGGTACCCATCTTGACTCCAAGCGTCTCAGCGATTTCTTCGTACGTCATACCGACGACATCGCAAAGCACCACGGCAACGCGGAAGTCCGGACTCAATTCATCGAGTGCGTGCTGCAGGGCAGGATCGAGGTGCGCGACGTTATACGCCTGCTCCGGAGTCATATCAGTGCCGGGAACGCGCTCATAGTCTTCCGGGAGTGCTTCCATCCGGATCTTCGCCCGGTGGCGCACCATATCAAGGAACAGATTCGTTGTAATCCGATGAAGCCAGCCACCGAACGCACCCGGTTGGTAACTCTTTAAGTTACGGAACACGCGGATGAAGGTTTCTTGCGTAAGATCTTCCGCGTCGTGCTGGTTACCTGAAAGACGGTACGCAAGGCGATACACACTGTCGGCGTGCTCTGCGACGAGCTCAGCCCACGAAGGCATCGCCCCCACCCCAGCATCAAATGCAGCCGTACCGCGCAAATCTTCGGGCGCGACGGAATCATGTTGGGCGGCAGCATCATCAGGTTGCATGCTTCATATTGTGGCAGATTGAAATCGCATTCACCAAAGGAAAATTCGTAAAGGTTACTGCATGCGCGTAGCACACACGCTGTGAGGACAGTTCTGGTTATGATGTTGGCTGTGAGTGCGACCGCTTTTGATCAGTTGACAAATTACATCCATCAGTCTTTCACTGATGCCGAGCAACAGCCGTTCCCTGCTGCTTTCCGCGAAGCGTTGAAGTACGCCAGCGTAGAAGCGCAGGAGAACGGAGTCCGTGCGCCGTCGGTCATCGTCGGCACGTTACTTTCGACGCTCGCTGCAGCCTGCCCAAGTGGTCAGTCGCAAGGCGCAGTCGCCATCACTCCGGCTGCGGGCGTCGTCGGGCTCCACCTGCTGCGTGGTCTTCCAGAGCGCGCATCGCTTACCTGCATCGAACCCGAGGTCACGCTACAAACCGGCGCAAAGGAGGCATTCCGTGCCGCCGAGTACCCAACCTCCCGCACACGTTTCCTCACCGCGCGCCCGCTTGAGGTTATGGGCAGGCTTGCGAACGACGCCTACCACCTCGTTTACGCGGATGTCTCGCCGATCGAGTTCACCGCGGTTATTGATGCCGCCTGGCCGCTCCTCAGCGAGGGCGGCACGCTGATTCTCGCCGACTCTCTGCTGGACGGTACCGTCAGCGATTCGACACGCAGGGACCGCGAAACCGAGGCAGCACGAGAGGCAGATAGGTACGTGAGCAGCCTCGCCGCCGACCACGGAGCGCTCGTAGCTCGCCTGCCTCTCGACGGTGGCCTGACCATCATTACGAAGCGCTAGCTCTACGTACGCACGAACAAGGCCCGCTCGAACTTCGCTGAGCTTCGAGCGGGCCTTGCCTATGAGTGTCAGTTATTCCTGAACCACCTGATTTTTGCCGACGACCACTACGCCGTTGTCCGAAACAGTGTAGCGTTTGCGGTCCTTTTCAAGGTCGACGCCAATAATTTCACCGTCAGCTACATAGACGTTCTTATCGAGGATGCAGTGGCGGACCACCGCCCCTTTACCGATGCGCACACCTGGCATCAGCACAGAACCTTCAACGGTCGCGCCTTCCTCAACACGCACATCCGTGGAAAGCACTGAATTGCGTACGGTAGCGCCCGAGATAATTGATCCCGACGCCACCATCGACTCCTGTGCGATACCTCCCACGACAAACTTCGCTGGTGGAAGGTTGCCGTCCTCTGTGGAGTGAATCGGCCACGTCGAGTTGTACAAGTTGAACACTGGGTACGAAGAGATGAGGTCCATGTGCGCCTCGTAGAAAGAATCAATCGTACCGACATCTCGCCAGTATCCCTTGTCGCGCTTTGTCGCGCCGGGCACTTCGTTCTGCGAGAAGTCGTACACATTTGCTTCGCCCTTGCGCACGAAGTACGGGATGATGTCGCCACCCATATCGTGATCAGAGTCCTCGTTCTGCTCGTCCTCGAGCAGCGCTTGAATCAGTGGTTCCGTAGAGAATACGTAGTTACCCATCGAAGCGAACGTCATATCCGGATCGTCCGGGGTTCCTGGTGGATCCGCGGGCTTCTCCAAAAACTCGGTGATGGTGCCGTCCTCTTCGGACTGGATGCAGCCGAACGCCGTAGCTTCTGATCGAGGCACGCGGATACCGGCCACCGTTGCAGCCTTGCCTGACTTGATGTGGTTCTCCACCATCTGCGAAGGATCCATCCGGTAGACGTGGTCTGCGCCAAAGACCAGCACGTAATCCGGCTTATCGTCGTAAATGAGGTTGAGCGACTGCACAATCGCGTCTGCAGAGCCGTTGTACCAGCGCTTGCCACGACGTTGCTGCGCCGGCACCGATGCGATGTACTGCGGAGTCGGGCCAGATACGTTCCAAGCCGTCGCCACGTGCCGGTCCAGCGAGTGCGACTTGTACTGTGTCAACACTGCGATTCGCATGTACCCAGCGTTGACCAAGTTCGACAGAACAAAATCAATTAATCGATAGTTGCCTCCAAAAGGAACGGCCGGTTTAGCTCGGTCCGCGGTCAACGGAAACAGGCGCTTCCCTTCGCCACCGGCAAGGACAATTGCAAGTACTCTAGGCTGACTTCTCACGCTTCCGAGCCTATTGAAAACTTCGTGACCTTGCAGCCTTTTGCCTCCTAAAGTGGGCAGCGCTACATTTCAGTTTTTGCTTTCCTGCACCGACGTGAATTCGTCACTATGCTCGGGCGGTATGAGAGTCGGAATGATGACCAAAGAGTATCCTCCCGAGATTTACGGGGGAGCCGGAGTCCACGTCACAGAGCTCACTCGCTTTATGCGGGAGATCGTTGACGTCGATGTTCACTGCATGGGCACTCCCCGCGACATGAAGGACGTTTACGTCCACGGGGTTGACCCTGCCCTTGAAAACGCGAACGGTGCCATCAAGACCTTATCGACGGGCCTTCGGATCGCCCACGCCGCCAACAATGTTGACGTGGCTCACTCCCATACGTGGTACGCCGGGCTCGGTGGCCACCTCACAGGCCTTCTCTACGACATTCCGCACGTTGTCACTGCGCACTCTCTCGAGCCTGACCGCCCTTGGAAGCGCGAGCAGCTCGGCGGTGGCTACAACGTTTCCTCGTGGAGCGAGAAGAACGCTTTCGAGAATGCGGACGCAGTCATTGCCGTTTCCGCGGGTATGAAAGAAGCCATCCTTCGTGCCTACCCGAGCATCCCGGCGGACAAGATTCACGTCGTACTCAACGGCATCGATCCGGCAAAGTGGTACCCCACCGAGGGAACCGTCCTGACAGACCTCGGTGTAGACCCGGCGAAGCCGATCGTCGCGTTCGTCGGTCGAATCACGCGCCAAAAGGGCGTCGCGCACCTCCTCAAGGCGGCGTCGCACTTTGAGGAAGACGTCCAGCTCGTGCTGTGCGCAGGTGCGCCTGATACACCGGAGATCGCCGCAGAGACGAAGGGGCTCGTCGAAAAGCTACAATCTGAGCGCGATGGTGTGTTCTGGGTACAGGACATGTTGCCGGCAGAAAAGATCCGCGAGGTCTACTCCGCAGCCGACGTCTTTGTGTGCCCGTCAATCTACGAGCCGCTTGGCATCGTGAACTTGGAGGCCATGGCATGCGAAACCGCTGTTGTGGCATCTCGCGTGGGTGGCATCCCGGAGGTCGTCGTGGATGGTGAGACGGGTGTGCTCGTTGACTACGACAAAACGCAGCCGGAAGCCTTCGAGCGGAATCTCGCCGAGGCAGTCAACCGGGTGGCTGGTGACAAGGATCTCTCCCGAAGGCTGGGCCAAGCTGGCCTGACGCGCGCCCGCAATGACTTCTCGTGGAAGACAATTGCGCAAGACACCGTCAAGATCTACGAACAACTCACGAAATAACGCAGGGGTGAACACCACTTAACGATGAGTACTTTCCGACCAGAACTTCACGTCACCGCAGACAGTGGCATCCTCGAGGGGCCAGCTGGTGTCATTTTCGACGGGCGCGAAGGAGAAAACAATTGGCATATTTTCTACCAATACCGCCCCACACCCGAAGCCCCGAGCCGCTGGGGCCACAACGTCAGCGACGGCGACCCGTTTAGCTGGGTCGAATGCAACGATGCCATCGTCCCCGCCGGTGGCGAATCCGCGGTTCGAGCAGGTGCCGTAATTGGTGCGCCGGAAGGCATCTACCTGTACTTCACTTCAGCAACTGCTGCTGGCAACACCATCCAGCTCGCCCACGCGCCTGAGCTGGAAGGGCTGTGCGATGAACTCCTCGAAGATACAAACGCCACACCTGGCGTGCAGCGACTTGGCGATATCGTCGAGGACACGCCTGAGTACAACAACTTCCGCTCGCCCTGCGTCGTTCCTGACTGGAAAGATGACGAGCGCGAGGAGCACGATGGCTGGCTCATGCTGGCGATCACGGGCAGCGTCGATACGCCGAAGCCAGTCGTGCTTCGCTCTATCGATGGCGTTGAGTGGCGCTTCGAAGGACCTCTCACTTTTGATGGCGACCCCGGAATCGACCTCGATGAGACGCTGGTAGCGCCACGTATTTGCAGGCTCCGCGATGAAGTTGATTCCAAGATCTACGACGTCTTCTTCTTCACGCTTGAGCGCGGTGGCAAAGACCGTTCGGCCTACATCATCGGCAAGCTGGAGAACAACACGTTCCGGGTAACCACACCTGCACAGGCGCTCGATTTCGGGCACGATTTCACTCGCCCCCGCAACACCAACTACCTCCCGGTTGCGATGGACCCGGCGCAGCGCTACCAAGGCACCTATCTCTTTGGCTTTATGACGCCCTCTGGCCGCCAAGGGTCCCCGACGAAAGAGCCGAACTGGGAAACCGAAGGCTGGGCAAATACGCTCACACTGCCACGCTATGTCACGCTCCAGGATGGTCACCTGTACCAGGTACCTGCGCCAGGGCTCCCCGAGGCGGTGAGCACGACGCGCGGCGCCCATTTGTGGACTGCGCTATGCGAGATCTCCGCAGGTGGCAGTGTCGTCGCTGAGATTGTCGACGGTAATGGTGAGGTCGCAGCTCGGGTCACCCATGCTGGCGACAAGCTCACCGTCGATCGATTCGATGGCCAAGTTGCGGAAACCGAAATCGGCGAGGACGAGGAAGATACCATCACGGTTATCGTGGACGGTTCGACGCTCGAGGTCTATGCCGACGGCGGTGCAGTAGTGATGTCCTCGCGCATCTGGCCGGAGAACGGATGCATCGGCATCCGCTCCCGCGCAAAGGGCGACGCCAGCATCTTGAACGAGTGGCGTCGTAGTCGCTAGGTGCTTCCTGAGCGGAACGGCTTACGCCTTGCGCAGGCGCACGAGCTGTGCATGCGCGGTTACGGTCATGTGATCCGGCAGGGCGTCAAGACGACGCGCCAACTCGCCCCGCTCAATGTGGCGGGCGGATGGGCTCATTCCGACCTGGGCCGCGATAGATTCGCGGTCCAAACGCATCGGGAAGACAAGTTCCTTTGGGTCTTCGGCCAGCTCCAGGTGGCCCTCTGACTGCTCGACGAGGCGGTCCAGCTTGCCGGGCTCGACGCCTAAGATACCGAGGGGTTCACGCAGCTCATCGAGGTGGCCTTGATCCGCAATGAGCGCTACAACCTGGCCGTCATCCGCAAGCACGCGAGCGAATTCTGCTGGGTTACGCGGGGCAAACACCACGGTAATCGCGTGGATGCTCCCGGTCGCAATTGGAAGCTGTTGCCACACATCGGCCACAATCGAGCCGATTCGCGGATGTGCCTTTGCAAGATACTTCGCAGCTGGAACCGAGATATCAAGTCCGACGCCGCGCGCGCCAACCACGGAGTCCAGGGTGTGCGACAGGTAGTAGCCGGTCCCCGCGCCAACCTCGAGGATCGCCGGGTGGTCTTCCTCAGGCGCGCTGAGGTCAAGCACGTGTTCTACGTGCTCCGTCATCGCTTCAACGAACGGGGCGAAGTGCCCCTGCGACAAAAATGACTCGCGGGAGAGGACCATCTCCAACGAGTCACCGACATGTTGCAGACCTTTTCCGCTCGCCAGCGTAACGTAGCCCTGCTTCGCCACATCGTACGAGTGGCCACTTTCGGAAACGAGGCGTGAAAACTCCTCTTCACCACAAAGAGGAGTAAGGTCTATAGGATCTGCCAGCACATCAATTATGTCTTTGAGCATGCTGGATATATTACCTTAAGTTTAGAGAATTCTTATCCTACGGCTTCAATCAGCAGATTTCCGAGCTCAGTTGCCTCTTCCTTGCTCATCTCGATGACCAGGCGGCCGCCCCCGTCGGACGGAATTCTCATGACAATCTTCCGGCTTTCTTCTGCGGCTTCCATTGGTCCATTACCGGTGCGCGGCTTCATTGCTGCCATCTGTCGCTTCTCCTTCAGTCAAAACGTTTGTATCCAATACTACGCTGTTTTCGGTTAGCTGACTGATAGTCGGAGCAAAGCCGTACTTTTCACCGAGTGCGGTAAGCAAGTCATCGACCTGGTCCATCCGGTAGCCACGGTGCACCACTTCAAGGTGCACGTCTCCAATGTTGCCCTCCTCAACTGCGAGCCGGTTCGCGGACTTGACGTCCTCGGTCTCCATCATGGGTGGCAGCTGTTCGCCGCGCCCAAACAGCTGGCTAAAGAGCAAGAAACCAAGCACGCAAAAAACGGCAATGGCGATAATCAGGATGATCCAAGAAAGCATGTCATCATACTAGCGTTCAGCGCTCAGAATTTCGCACCAGGGCGGCCGTTGCCTCGTCTTCTGTTCGGAACCTAGCTGTCCGGATACCAACGCCCTGTCGAGAATTGTCGACGCCACCACGTCCGCCATCGGCCCCAGCTCCTCAAGCGGGCGGTTGCGGTGTACGCGAGTTCCAAGATCCGCTTCCGCAATAGCATTGCGTCCATACCTGGCGAAGGTGTCGATGAGCAGCCCCGACTCAACGCCGTATCCCGCCACGAACGGCAGGCGCAGCGCTGTATCTCGCCGTATTGCATATTCGCCGGCCAGTGGCTGACCAATATCACTCAATGCTGGGAAAAACCGTCGTAGCAAAGGCTTTGCAGTCAGTTCCGTGACACGCCCGCCGCCAGAAGGCCGCCCGTCCAGGGATCTTTTGTAACGAGCTTTCACAAGGTGGATCTCCGGGGTCTTGAAGGGCTCGATGAGTGCATCAATCCACCACGGCTCGAGGGAGGTGACGTCGGCGTCGATAAACACGACGAACTCTCCGCGCGCGGCCTTCACACCGCGCCACAGTGCTTCGCCCTTGCCTTCCTGCGGTTCAATCGCGCTGACCTCGCGCCAGTTCACCACACGAGCCCCCGCCCTGGCGGCAAGCGTCGCGGTGTCGTCGTGTGAATCCGAGTCGATGACCAGTACTTCCCCATCGCGCCGAACTGCATCTGCAACGCAGCAGCGTCGCACAACGTGTCCGACGGTTGCGGCCTCGTTCAGCGCCGGGATGACCACACTGACGCGCACTACGCAAGCCCCCGCACGGTATTGATCGGTGGCATATGTCCCTGGATGGCGGCGGTCATTCGGATCACGTCGAGGGTTTCGGCGACTTCGTGGACGCGAAAGGCTGCGACACCGCGTGCGGCGGACCACGCTGTCGCTGCGAGCGTCCCTGCGACTCGCTCGCCAACTGCACGGTCGAGCGTCTCGCCGACGAAGTCTTTGTTGCTCAGCGCCATGAGCACTGGCCACCCTGTTGCGACGAGCTCGTCGACTCGGCGCAGCAACTCCAGTCCATGGAAGGTGTTCTTGCCGAAGTCGTGCGTTGGGTCGATCATCACGAGATCTTCGGGCACGCCGCAAGCAACGGCGCGCTCGGCGAGCGCTGTGGTTTCCCGGATGACGTCGGCGACGACATCGTCGTAGTGGACGCGGTGTGGGCGTGTGCGAGGTACCGCACCGCCGGTGTGGGAGCAGACGTACCCAACGCGATGCGCCCCGGCGACCTCGACAAGCTCGGGATCGTAGCCAGCCCAGGTGTCGTTGATTAGGTCCGCACCCGCCTCGATTGCGGTCTGTGCGACGTCGGCGCGCCAGGTGTCCACGCTGATGCGTATTGACGGGTGCCGGAGGCGGATGCCCCGGATGACAGGGACGACCCGTTCGATCTCCTCTACGGGGTCGACTTCGTCGCCGGGACCTGCTTTTACCCCGCCGACGTCGACAATCGACGCTCCCTGCGCGATCACCGTATCGGCTCGATCCAGTGCTCGCTCTATCGCGAACGTTGCTCCTTTGTCGTAAAACGAATCTGGCGTCCGGTTGATGATCGCCATTACCTCTGCGATGCGGCCAGGCATCTGTTAGACGTCCTCGTTGTGAGCATCTCGCAGGCGCGCGTCTGTCATCACCTTATGTGCGTGCACGATGTGCGCGATCGCGTCGTCGACGGAGTCGGTGACGTAGAACAGGGATTCATCGCCCGGCGAGATGAGGCCGCGGCCGAGCAGCTGCTCCTCAATCCACGCAACCAGGCCGGACCAGAACTCGGTGCCCATGAGCACTATCGGGAAGTTGGTGACCTTTTGGGTTTGCACCATCACGAGCGTTTCGAACAGCTCGTCCATGGTCCCGTACCCGCCCGGCAGCGCGATGAACGCCTGCGAGTACTTCAAGAACATTGTCTTGCGCGCGAAGAAGTAGCGGAAGTTCAGGCCCAGGTCGACCCAATCGTTAAGCGTTTGTTCGAACGGCAACTCAATTCCGAGCCCCACCGAGATGCCGTCGGCATCGTGGGCACCGCGGTTCGGCCCCTCCATCAAGCCTGGACCGCCACCAGTGATGACCGCGTATCCCGCCTCGACGAGCGCCTTGCCTACCTCGCATGACAGCGCATACTCTTCCGTGCCTTCGTTGAGGCGCGCGGAGCCAAACACAGTGACCGCCTTCGGCAAGTCGCTCAGTGCGTCGAAGCCTGCGACAAACTCAGACTGGATTCGCATCACACGCCACGGGTCCGCGTGCTTCCAGTCGTGGTCGCTGTAGCCCAAGGACTCCAGGAGGCGACGGTCGTGCGTCGTCGGCTGTTCGGTGTCCTCGCTTCGCAGCATGATTGGGCCGCGCAGTTTTCGCTCCTTGTCCGGTCGCGGTGACTTGTGAGGTGCCATGGGTCCTTCCTTCCTCAAAACACGTTGAGTTCGACTCTGCCAAAAACTTATATGCTAGGCCAACCCCTCCCCGCTTGTCGTCCGAGTCCGGCCCTTTGTGACTGTGCGTTTAAGATGACAAGCATGTTACAAGGAGCGCAGGCCACAGGTATTGCCAATATTTCGCTGGACGGTACGGTACTCGACACCTGGTACCCTTCCCCTTCACTTATCGACGACCCCTCCGGCCTCACTTCCGGGTCCCGCAGAGTCAGCGCGCACGAACTTGGGGACGCATTCCTCAGCCTGGTGGGCATGGACTCGGACCGGCTCGTCGAGCACGTGCCGGTGCGCACCACAATCGCGGACCTGTCCCAAGCCCCTGTGGGTGCCCACGACGTATATCTTCGGCTCCACCTGCTCTCCCACCGCCTGGTGCGCCCCTTCGAAGTCAACATGGAAGACTGCCTCGAACACCTCGAGCCGGTGGTATGGACGAATAAGGGTCCATGCTTGGCGGATAACTTCGAATTCGTGCGAACTCGCCTGCGTAGCAGGGGCAACATCCACGTCTACGGCATCGAGCGGCTTCCCCGCATGGTCGACTACGTGGTGCCGACTGGGGTCTCAATTTCTGAGGCGGAGCGCGTCCGCCTCGGGGCCTACTTGGCTCCGGGAACGTCCGTGATCCGTGAGGGCTACGTCTCGCACAACTCCGGCGCTCTTGGACCGGCAAAGATTGAGGGGCGACTCTCCTCCGCTGTCACGGTTGGTGAAGGTACCGAGGTGGCGTTGTCGGCGGTGCTGATGGCTGCGCGCGGCAGCGGACATAACCGGATCCCGCTACGAGTCGGACGCAATTGCACGCTTCACCCCGCATCGGGTGTAATCGGGGTGGATCTCGGGGACAACTGTGAGATCGGTGTCAATGTGATGCTGGAGCCGTCGACAATTATCTACGACACAAGAAATGAGACACATATTCCAGCAAGTGAGATTGCTGGTCAGAGTGATATCAGCATCCACCAAGAGCCGGCAAGCACCACGCCCGTACTGCGCGCGCGAAGCAGCTAACGCTCTACTTTTACGGGCCGAATTCGCAGTGCACGGGGCGACACAACTGCGAATGATAGGCATGAAAGTACATGAGTGTTTAAGGTAATTGCCATGTCTTTGAAAGCTTCACCGGTTGTTACCCCAACTCGGGCGTCGACATCGTTACAGCGCGGACTGAAGACCCGGCACCTGACCATGATGGGCCTCGGCTCAGCAATTGGCGCCGGGCTCTTCCTTGGCACTGGTGTGGGTATCGCCGCAGCAGGCCCCGCTGTCATCATTGCGTACATGATCGCTGGCGCAATCACCGTGTGCATCATGCAGATGCTCGCGGAGATGGTTGCCGCGCGCCCTTCTTCGGGCACGTTTTCTACCTACGCGGAACAGGCCTTCGGTCCGTGGGCAGGCTTTGCCATCGGCTGGCTCTACTGGTTCATGATGATCATGATCATGGCCGTCGAGATCACCGGCGCTTCCGCCATCATCGCATCATGGCTCGCGGTGTCTCCGTGGATCCCGGCGCTGACAGCGATTGTTATCTTCACGGCGATTAACTTCGCCGCAGTGCGAAACCTCGGCGAATTCGAGTTCTGGTTTGCCCTGATTAAGGTCACCGTGATTTGTCTCTTCCTCGCCCTCGGCGTGGCGTTGTGGCTGGGGCTCCTGCCGGGAACGTCGTTCGTCGGCACAACGAACATTGCCGAGTTCGGGTTCATGCCGAACGGCTGGGGTGGCGTCGCCACGGCACTGCTCGCAGTTGCGTTCGCATTCGGCGGTATTGAGCTGGTCACCATCGCGGCGGCCGAATCCGAAGACCCCGAGGTTGCCGTGCACTCCGCGATCCGCTCCATCATCTGGAGAATCGGCATCTTCTACATCGGATCCGTGTTGCTCATCGTCTTGCTGCTGCCATACGAAGACATCGGTGGGGCGAACGACGCTTCCGAGTCCCCGTTTACCGCCGTGCTGCACTTGGCAAACATTCCGGGCGCGGTAGGCATTATGGAAGCCGTCATCGTCATCGCGCTGCTCTCCGCGTGCAACACACAGATCTACGGTTCTTCCAGGTTCCTCCACAACCTGGCCCTGCGCGGCGACGCCCCCGAGGCTTTCGCACGCACCGACCACCGCGGCGTACCGATGCGCGCCGTCGTGCTCTCCGTGTTCTTCGGCTTCGTAGCTGTCGCACTGCAGTACTGGAATCCCCCTGGACTGCTCGCATTCCTGCTCAACGCGGTAGGCGGCTGCCTGATCGTGTTGTGGTTCGCCATCACATTCTCGTTCCTGCGCATTCACCCGCAGCTAGTGAAGCGCAACGAGATCACGCACGTTCGCATGTGGGCTCCAGGAGTCTTGCCGTGGGCAACGGTTGTACTGGCGGGAGCCATCGTGGTGCTCATGCTGACCAACCCTGACGGCCGCTTCCAAATGTTCGCGGTAGCAGTCGTCGTGGGCATCATTTCAATCGCTGGTGTCCTCTGGACCCGCACCGACACTTTCCAACAACGCGCTAAGGACGCCGCCGAGAGGAACATCCGATGACAACTCAACGCAACACTGAATCCGACGACGCCACGCTGGGCACCGGCCTCAAATCGCGTCACCTGACCCTGATGGGTCTGGGCATGGCGGTAGGCGCCGGTCTCTTCCTCGGAGTAGGCGTCGGCATCCGGGCCGCAGGCCCCGCCATCTTGGTCGCATACGCGATCGCAGGCCTGATTGTTATCTCGGTTATGCGCATGCTCGGCGAGATGGCTGCAGCCCGCCCGTCTTCCGGCTCGTTCGCGACGTACGGGCGTCAGGCGTTCGGCCACTGGGCAGGCTTCCTGTTGGGCTGGCTCTACTGGTTCCTCCTCATCATGGTTGGTGGCGCCGAGATCACCGGCGCAGCCGCAATTATGTCTGGCTGGTTTGGCGTCCCCCAATGGGTTCCAGCGCTGGTCACAGTGGTATTCTTCGCCGTCATCAACCTCGCGCAGGTGAAAGGCTTTGGCGAGTTTGAGTACTGGTTCGCCATGATTAAGGTCGCCGTCATTATCCTCTTCTTGGCCATCGGCGCCGCGCTCTTCCTCGGCATCCTCCCCGGCCACGACTTCGTCGGCCTGGACAACGTCCGAGAGTCGGGCTTCATGCCGAACGGCTTCGCCGGCGTCGCCGCTGGGCTGCTCGCCGTGGCGTTCGCCTTCGGCGGTATCGAGGTTGTCACCATCGCGGCGGCAGAGTCGGAGAACCCCGCGCAGGCCGTCAAGCGCGCGGTCAACTCCATTATCTGGCGCATCGCACTCTTCTACATCGGAAGCATCATCGTCATCATCTTGCTGATCCCATACGCACAGATCGACGGTGCCGACTCCGCTGCAGATTCACCATTCACCCAGGTGCTCAGCATGGCAAACATCCCAGGCGTCGTCGGGTTCATGGAGGCCGTCATCGTCCTGGCGCTGCTCTCCGCGTTCAATGCCCAGATTTACGGCACGTCTCGCCTCGCCTACCAACAGGCGCTCGAAGGCGACGCGCCGCGCTGGCTTCGCGCCACGAACAAGAACGCCGTCCCAATGAACTCCGTATTGGTGTCGATGTTCTTCGCCTTCGCCGCAGTCGGCCTGCAGTGGTGGAACCCACCAGGGCTGCTCGACTTCCTCATGAACGCCGTCGGCGGCTGCCTCATGGTCACGTGGGTAATGATCACGCTGAGCTACATCCGACTGCACCCGCAGATCAAGAACTCCGCAGTGCAGGTACGCGGAGCGACCTGGGTTCCGTGGGCAACGCTGATTGCCCTCGTGGGACTCACCGTCCTCATGCTTTTCGACGCCTCCACCAGAGGCCAAATTATCGCGGTCCTCATCGTCTCCGCGGTATTGATCGGCGCATCTTTCCTGGTGCGCCCATCCAAGGAAAGCGTCTAACGGGCAAGCAAAACTAGGAAGACGCGGACGTTTTCGGAGCTGTTTTCGGCTTCGAAAACGTCCAAATTTTATTAATGATGTAGTTCACCGGTGTCGCGATCAGCGTCGCCAGGCCCTGCGACCAGTAGGACTTCGTGCGAAGACCGGTGGAGTCGTCGAAAATACTGTCCGGCAAGCCAATTGGGGAGTTCGGGTTCATAAACAACGTCAAGAACACCAGCGAAACAACGAATGCCATCACGCCGGTGGTGAGGAACGGGAAAAACCCGCGGATCCACGAACGCCGCTGCGGGCCACGGAACGTCCACGCCCTGTTGAGTTGGAAGTTCCACGTGTTTGCCACAAGGAACGCCACGGTTGCAAGCACGTGGTACCACCGGACGTTAAAGCGGGTGCCGAAGAGGTTAAAAAAGATGTCGCCTTCGTGAAGGTCGAAGCCGGCGTCGATCGCTTTCTTAGTGAGGTAGAACACCAAAAGATTGACCAGGACGCCGGAGCCTCCCACAATGCCGAAGCGCAAAAACTCGCGCAGGCTTCGAAGCGCACGCATCCCACGATGCTCTGTTGGAGTGGTCACGTGTTACTCCGAGAGTCGCTGTGCGGCCTCAGCGATGGCCTCGTCGGAAGCCGTGAGGCCAACTCGAACATGCTGTGAGCCGCCAGGGCCGTAAAAGTCTCCTGGCGCAACGAGGATTCCACGCTGCGCGAACCAGTCGAGCGTCTGGCGGGCATCTGCGCCTTCCCTGCGTGTCCAGAGGTACAGCCCGGCCTCCGAATGGTCAACGCTGCACCCTGCCGCGAGCAGCGCGCGCAAGAGTGTCACCCGACGGTTGGCGTAGCGAAGCCGCTGGAGTGTTTCGTGTTGGTCGTCGCTCAGCGCCGCCAAAGTTGCTGCTTGGATTGGTCCTGGCACCATCATTCCGGTGTGCTTGCGCAACAGCAGAAGTTCTTGCACCAGCTTCTCGTCACCAGCGATGAAACCGACTCTGTAAGAGGCCATATTCGATGTCTTTGACAGCGAATGCAAGACCAAGAGGTTGGTGTTGTCACCACCGCTGACCGCCGGGTCAAGCAGCGATACCGGCCTGCGGTCCTCATCCCAGGCAAGGCCCATGTAACACTCGTCTGAGGCGATGATCGCGCCGGTTTCCCGCGCGTAGTCAACCCATACGCGCATCTCCTCTGCGGAGAGGACGCGACCGGTTGGGTTGCTCGGGGTGTTTAAGAATACTAGCGACGCACCATCGACTGGAACGTCAGATCGCACGACCTTGCATCCCGCTATGATCGCGGCCACCTCGTAGGTTGGGTACGCGATCTCCGGGATCACCACTATGCCACCGCGCAGGTTGAGCAGGGTTGGAAGCCACGCGACAGCCTCCTTTGTGCCGATGACGGGAAGCACAGCGTCTGTGTGCAGGCCCTGAATGTTGTATCGGCGCTCCAGCGAGTCGGCAATCGCTTGGCGTAGTTCCGCCGACCCCTGCGTCGGCGGGTAGCCAGGCGCAGCGGCATGCTCAGCCAGGGCAAGCTGGATGGAAGGGTCGACTGAATCTACCGGTGTCCCGACCGAGAGGTCAATGAGTCCGCCGGGATGGCTGGCTGCCTTCTGCTTGACATCGAGGATGGTATCCCAAGGGAACTCCGGTAGCTGCTCCTCTAAGCCGGCGCGATGGTGCGTGCTCATGCAGGTTTAACCGTCCTGGTTCTGCGGTGGTAGCGCCTCCACGAATGGGTGGTCGAAATCCTGTGGCCCAAGCTTTGTCGCCCCGCCTGGCGATCCGAGCTCGTCGAAAAAGCCGACGTTTGCGTCGTAGTACTCGGCCCATTCCTCCGGGGTGTCATCCTCGTAAAAGATGGCCTCTACCGGGCAAGCTGGCTCACATGCACCGCAGTCGACGCACTCGTCTGGGTGAATGTAGAGCATGCGCTTGCCCTCATAGATGCAGTCGACTGGGCATTCTTCGACGCAGCTGCGGTCCATTACGTCCACGCATGGTTGAGCAATCACATAAGTCATGCGTTCCAGTATGTCACTTTCGACCGAAAAGGGGCCAAACGCCCCCACCCAAACCCGCAAAAAGGAGCAGCAGCGTCAGCGGGCTCGCGGGGAGCACGACCGCTCCCCGCGCCGGGAGAGCGATAAGCAGAACAAAGAAACCTACCACCCAAACAATGAGTGGAACGAGCTTGACCAGCAGATGATCTGACCACAGCGCCGCAGTCTTCGTGAGCACCGCATTAAAGAGCGCAGCGATGACTACCGTAAACGGCACCGCGATTCCAACAATACGTGTGTCCAAGTTGACAGCTTCTAACAAAAGTGAAATGAGCGCGCCGACAGAAAGCCAGATGAGACCTGCTGCTTTCTCGCCGCGGGCAATGTCCGCCTTGAAACGGGTTTCAGTCATCGCTCAAGTCCGCTGAGCACATCCGACGTGTCGACGACCGCTTCGCCACCGCCCAGTTGGAAATGCTCCCACGGCTGAATCGGCTGCACAATCAAGTTGGACAGCGCGTAGTACATGACTGGCCCCTTGCCCAGCACCGCGTGCGGGTTCGTCGCGCTGGTCCGCCCGTCCGCAACCCAGATTTGTGTCGCATGCGCCGCCATCGCAGCGATTTTGGCGCTGTACGCCTCAACGTCCAGGCGCACCGAAACATCGACGCTGTCCACGCCGTCGAGCTCGCCAGGCTTTGGCAAGCGCCAGCCTTCAGGCGCGACCTCAGGCAAAAGTGCGTCGGTTTCCTCCCTCCTGCGCACTGCCCACAGGATGCGCGGGATATCAAACTCCTCAGCGGCCTCGTGCACGATCTCGTGCGCACGAATATGATCCGGGTGCCCGTACCCACCGTCGGGGCCGTAGGTCAAAACGAGGTGTGGACGCTCCCGGCGCAGTACTTCCAGCAGCGCGTCGACTGCGCGACGCCCGCTATTGACAAATGCACGTGGGTTCTTGCTGGCCTCCGATCCCGCCATCCCACTGTCACGGAAGCAACCAGCGCCACCAAGGAACTCACCGCGGACGCCGATCGCCTGGAGCGCGCCGTGCAGCTCCGCAATGCGGAACCCGCCTAGCTGATCACCATGGTCATTCGTCAGCAGTTGATATGGCTCTCCAATGACCTCGCCTTCCTCCCCTAACGTGCAGGTCACCACTAATACGTCTGCGCCGCGTCGCGCGAGGTCAAACAGCGTTCCGGCCATGGTGATGGACTCGTCGTCGGGGTGCGCGTGCACGGCGAGCACCCGGTAGCCCTGTAGGTCACGGGAGTTGTGCATGATTAATCCGATCTCCTTCGTTTCGTTTCGGTTGCAGGCGCCACGAAGCGGCCGTCGATAAGCCTGCTTTCCAGTTATTCAAATCTGCATCCGGCCCGATGATGCCCTCCCCGAGGGCGATAATACGACGCTCGCGCGCAATCGGCATCCATAGTGCCTCTTGCTCGAGCACCTCATTGACCGCCTCGGTGGCCTGCTTAAGCCCGTACGAACCGGCCAAGATTTCTTTCGCAAGCCCCACCGACTGAGGTTCACAAAAACCGGCGAGGTTGCCTGCACGAGGGGCGCCAGCGACGCAGTCCAAGCGACTCGCAGCATCCGGCAAATTTTCCGGATCGTGTTGCCACGCCACCAAAACATCAACGGTATTTTCCTCGAGACCTGAGCGAATCAGCGAACCGAAATCCGTCGCGACAACTCGTGCCGACACTCCACGATCGTGCAGCATGTCCGCCATCGATCGAGCCGCTGCTACCGCTGCAGGATCTGCAAGATCGGCACCAATGCGTATCGCACCGTGAGCCGCAACGTGTTGATACACCGCGTGCGGCTCATGCGTGCTCACTTGACCGTGCTTTGCAACCGAAACATCAGCCGTGCGGTCCAACGCAATGCTTGCAAGCAGCGGAACGTCGATCAGCGAACGAAGCTCCGAACGAACCTCAGGCGACATCCCAGACGTCGCAGAAAGCACAGCGCCTAGCACCCGTGGCGTATCGAGCATCCGCGTCTGCACACCCGGTACCAGGCTGAGCACGCGCCCGGTCGTCTCGCTAGGAACCCGATCCACAAACACCAGCTGGCCGGTGCGCAGCTGATCTGCAATCTGGGTGGTCCCGCGTACCGCGTGCAGCGTCAAAATATCTATCTTGGCAGGATTCGCCGCCCAAAACCGATCATTGCGGTTCAGCGTAATCGTTCCACGACCACGGTCTACCCCGCGCACCATGTACCGGCCAGCAGAAACCGGAATCGTGTCGCGCAGCGCCACCCCGAAATCAGAGCCGTCGGCTGCAAACACATGCGCCGGCAGCAAGTGGTCGAAAAGGCCACGCCAATCCGCAACCGGCTCAGCGAAGTCAACGTCGACGACCTTGCCCGTCGCGCCACTGACACGCACGGCATCGATCGCGCGATACCCGGCCGGATTTCGCACTCCTGGCGTGTCCCGCATCCCCCGCCACAGGTACACAAAGTCCGCACCGGTCACCGGCGTGCCATCAGACCATTGCGCGGTCTCGCGAATGATGTAGCGCACCGTCATTGCACGCGGCGATTCTGAGAGCACCGTCGCCCCATTGAGCAGTGCGGAATTTCTCACCCCATCATGAAATGCGCTGGGAAGCACCAGATTCGCCACACTCTTCACAACCGCAGATTCATCAGCGATAAGGTGCGGGTTCAGCCCGTTTCGGAGCGAATCCACACCAACCTCCACCTGGGAGCGCACGCGAGTCTTGCCCTCCGGTCGAGCGGAAGTAGTCGTGGAATCCTCTTGCTCGTACATCTCACGAGCAGCAACATCGTTCGGATCAACGAGAGGCGGCGGGCCAGGCGACGCGGCACATGCAGAAAGCGCAACCACGCCAGAGCACGCAAACAGCGCCACGCCGACTCGCAGTGATCGCGAGCGACGTGGCGCTGAAAAGATGTGCGGATTCATCGCAGTAGATACTACCGCACCAGTGCGTAACTACTTATTGCGCTGCTTTGCACGTGAACGGGCACGGCCACGCTCCGTGGAGTCGAGGATGATCTTGCGCACGCGCATCGCCTCCGGAGCGACCTCAACGCACTCATCCTCGTCGCAGAACTCAATTGCCTCATCCAAGGACAGCGTACGGGCCTTCGCCAACGTGACGGTCGCGTCGGCGGTTGCGGAGCGCATGTTCGTCAGCTTCTTTTCCTTCGTGATGTTGATGTCCATATCCTCATCACGGTTGTTCGCACCAACGACCATGCCCTCGTAGGTCTCTGCACCAGGCTCCACGAAGAAATCGCCACGGTCCGCGAGTTGCGTCAGCGCGTACGCGGTGACCTGGCCAGAGCGGTCAGCGACCAGCGAACCGGTCGGACGGCCCTTGATCTCGCCCGCCCATGGGCGGTGCTCAATCGAGTAGGAGTTCGCAATGCCAGCGCCACGGGTCTCGGTCAGAAACGTCGTACGGAAGCCAATCAGGCCACGAGCCGGAACATCGAACTCCATGCGAACCCAATCGCCGGAGCCCGTGTTGCCCATTGCCGTCATCTGGCCCTTGCGGGCCGCCATCAGCTGGGTAACAGCACCCTGGTGTTCGGAGGGGACGTCGATAACCATGTGATCGTACGGCTCGTACACCTTGCCGTCGATCTCCTTGGTCACGACCTGTGGCTTACCAACGGTCAGCTCAAAGCCTTCACGACGCATCGTCTCGATCAACACGGTCAGGGCCATCTCACCGCGTCCTTGCACCTCCCAGGTATCCGGACGCTCGGTCGGCAACACCTTGATGGAGACGTTACCGATAAGCTCCTGGTCAAGGCGCGCCTTGACCATGCGGGCGGTCAGCTTATCGCCACCGTTGCGACCAGCCATCGGCGAGGTGTTCACGCCGATGGTCATCGAAATTGCAGGGTCATCGATCTTGATACGCTCCAGCGGCTCAATGTGGTCGACATCGCACAGCGTGTCACCAATCATGATTTCGTCGATGCCGGAAACAGCGGCAATATCGCCAGCAACTACGCCGTCCTTCGCCGGAACTCGGTCGAGCCCCTCGGTGACCAGCAGCTCGGCAATCTTCACGTTCTTCACGTGCTGCTCACCCTCGGCGTCATAGTGCACCCAAGCAACAGTGTCGCCCTTCTTGACGGTGCCCTTGTACACGCGAATCAGCGCGATACGGCCCAGGAACGAAGAGGAGTCAAGGTTCGTGACCTGCGCCTGCAGCGGTGCATCGATCTCAGCGGAAGGCTCCGGCAGCACGTCGTAGATGACGTTGAACAACGGGAGCAGATCATCATTGTCAGGCAGATTACCGTTGCCTGGGTTCTCGAGCGAAGCCCGGCCAGCGCGACCCGACGTGTACAGCACAGGGAGCTCGAGCAGGTTCTCCGCGGCCTCTGCTGCCTCCGGATCCTCCAGCCCCGCACCAAGCTCGAGCAGCAGGTCCTGGGCCTCTTCAACGACTTCGTCAATGCGGGCATCCGGGCGGTCGGTCTTGTTTACACAGATGATGACCGGCTTCTTCGCTTCCAACGCCTTGCCCAGCACGAAACGAGTCTGCGGCAGCGGGCCTTCGGAGGCGTCGATAAGCAAGACAACGCCGTCAACCATGGACAGGCCACGCTCGACCTCACCACCGAAGTCGGCGTGACCCGGCGTATCGATCACATTAATAACAAGGTCTGTACCGTTCTTGCCCTTCCCCTTGCGGCGGATAGCGGTATTCTTCGCCAAAATGGTGATGCCACGCTCGGACTCGAGCTCGCCGGAATCCATCACGCGGTCACCGTGTTCGCCGTGGTCAGAGAATACGCCGGACTGCTCCAGCATTGCATTGACCAATGTAGTCTTGCCGTGGTCGACGTGAGCGACAATCGCTACGTTTCGAAATTCAGGATGCGACACTGAAACCGGTGCTCCTTCGCATAGGTGGAAATAACGGTTAAATGCTACTCGCAAAGCACAAAACATGCACCTTGTAGCCCGCTCCCCACTTGACGCTGTTACAAAAGTGACTATTGTGTCTAGGGTTATGGCTTTTCGACGGCCACCCTACCTGTCATGCGAAGGAAAGTTAGGTCACCACGTGCGCCCCTCCCACTTCACGCGTCGCGCCGCGATCCGCCTTACTACGCTCTGCGCTGCGTGCGCCCTCGTTACTGCACCACTCGCGAGCGCTCAGCAGCCCAGCATTCCGTCATCTCTCTCATCCGCGGTTGATGGACTCGGACGCCCTACGAACAACACCGTTGCTCGCGTCAACCAGTTCGCAGATCAACCCTTCGTACCGCCACAGGTAGCTAACGCACTGCGCACCGCCGTAAACTTCTTCGCCGGTACAGGCGAGGTTGGCGGCCCGCCACTGCCAAAAGACGCACCGGCGTTTACGCAGTTCTACTGGCCGACGGTCTCTAGTAACTGCATCGGTCCAGGCCTGCACTCCACGGCCTCCGCGCTCGTTGTACCTGGACCCGCACCCGCACCAGTCCCAGGCGCCAAAGCTGGGGAAGCCACATTCGTGTTTACCGCCCTCGGTACTCCACCGGCGGCAGAGCGTCAAGGCCTCATGAACGCGTACTGGATCAACCTCAACTCCGGCAAGACCGGTGTAACGCCGCTTGCGAATAATCAGATAAACCCAACAGGACCAACCACCCTGTCCGCAACCGCAAAAACAGGGCCCGGCAAAGTCCTCGCAGTGATCAATGGTGCCGCGCGCACCGAAAACAATGTCTGTCACTTCGCCCCAACAGCAGCACAGTTCAACGTAAGGTAATCGGCCTATGACCGTCGATCTTCATCCAGTGAAGCAGGAAACCTTCGACATCTCCGCGAAGGTCAACACCGATCCGAAGGGGTTCCTGCGCCAGGTGGATGTCTTCACGACGACCAACTTCGGCCTCTACATGGCCCGAGGCGCAAACCACCCACGGTTTGGATACTTGGAAAGCTGGCTGCTTCCATCGCTTGGTCTCCGCGCAAACATCTTCCACTTCCGCCAAGGCATCGATGTACAACAAGATTTCTACTTCGACGTCGCAGATATCACCGAAACAGATGGCGTCTGGCAGACGCGCGACCTCTACGTCGACCTAGTGTCCCTGACCGGACGTCCGATCGAAGTCCTTGACATCGACGAGCTTGCCGCGGCGACGTCCGCAGGGCTTATCACTGCAGAAGAAGCTGAACGCGCCATGGAAGTGACCCTCAACGCCGTCGAGGGAATTACCCGCCACGGCGACGACGCGATGCGGTGGCTCTCCAGCCTCGGCATCGACCTCACTTGGGCAGAGCGCGTCACGCTCACCCCGGCTGACTAACGCCGCTCAATAGTCACGTCGAAGTAAACGACACCTCGCCTAGCTCTGTGCTCCTGCTCCTGGGCCGCCCACATATCCCAAAACGGCGCATACCCTGGGTCACGCTGCAACGCCCGCGAACGACGCAGCGACTCTGCCGCCTCTACCCACAGCGTGTTCACACAGCCACGCGCCCGCGCCGCCGCGATCGACGCCTCGGTCACTGCACCAACGCCCTCAATAATAAGGTCGCCTTCTGGGTCAAGGCTGACCCACTCCCCGCGGCGTTGACGCTCCCAGTCCCAACGCCAGTATCCCGGCTCATTGAGCGAAAGTACATCCCGCTCCACAATTCTGGATCCTTCTTCAAGCCCGCTCCAGCCAGGATAAAACTCATCGCAATGCACCACTCGAACGCTGAGCGCAGCACCAATTTGTTCAGCCAATGTGGTTTTGCCGGCGCCGGAGGGGCCGTCGATAAGCAGTGTGTAAGCCATGAGCTACGAGACGCTCCACACTGGCCGGAAGTACCCAGTGGCAACTGAAAGCCCCAGCGCGACGCACGCGACAGCGATGCATACAACCATGACAACCCAATCGCGCCTGGTAAGCCGCGACTCTCGAGCCCACGTACGCTTTTGCGGGCCGCCGAATGCGCGAGCCTCCATCGCGGTAGCAAGCTTGCCTGCCCTGCGCAGAGACATCACCAGCAAGCCGAAGGCCAACGAAAACCAATACTTCACGCGTCCCGTATCAGCAATGCCACGGGCACGGCGCGCCATTCGCATCGCCTCAACATCCTCACGAAGCAGCGTCAACATACGAAACGCAGCGACTGATCCCAGAACGAAGCGCTCTGGCAGCTTCAACACCTGGGACAGCCCATCGCCAAGATCCGTTGGATCCACGTGCGCAGACAACACAATGACGGGCAGCGCAATGGCAAACACGCGAAGCACCATTGATAATGCGAGCGAAATGGACAGCTCCGTCACATGGATGAGACCCCACTCAAGGTAGGTTTCCCCACCTGACTGGCCGTATAGCGCCATCGGGATACCCGCGAGCGGGGCAACAACAAGAATTGGTAACGCGCGTTTGAAAAACGTCCTAAATGACAGCCCGCACAGCGGCACGACTGCCAGCGTAAACGCAATGGCGACAACTGCAGAAACCCAATCGATCGTCACCATAAGCGGTGTAGTCAGCAACGCCAATCCCAGAATCCGTGTTACCGGATTCACCCCATTGAGCACGTTCATTCCCGCACCCCGCCTTCCGCATTCGTCTCGTTGCGCAGCTCCTCCATATGGTCGCCCAACGAACTGACGAAGGCCTCATCGTGAGTAATTGAGATGATGGTTTTCCCCTCGTCGGCCAACTCGCGTATCAATGAAACTATCTCTACAAAGGTTTTGTCATCCTGCCCAAAGGTCGGCTCATCAAGAATGAGGAGCTCAGGGGCATTCACTAGCGCAGTCGCTACCGAAAGCCTGCGCTTCTCTCCTCCTGAAAGTGTAAAGGGATTTGCTGCTACTACGTGTTCAAGCTTCAGTCGTTGCAACAGCTCATCGACGCGGTGTGCCGACGCACCCGACAACGCAACTTCATCGCGCACATTCGCGGTCACGAACTGATGCTCCGGTTCCTGGAACACATAACCAATCCGTTGGGCCAAGTCCTTCGACTTCCAGCGGTGCGACGGTGTAGTCAGCCCGCTTCGAATCCGCGGCGAGTACTCCAAAGTGCCACTGAGTGGCGCGACGAGCCCAGCGAGCGCTTGCACTAGCGTCGTCTTTCCAACACCGTTCTTGCCTGTAATCACGGTAGAAAAGCCCTCTGGTACCGCGATGTTGCGGGGTGAACCGAATGCAACCCGGAGATTCTCAGTACGCAGCGCGCTTACCGCGCTGGCAGGGACCTTCAACGCTGGCGGCAACTGCGGTGGCATTGGGAGCTGATCCGGGCCGCTGCGCTGTAGCCCATCCGCGGTGAGGTGGTAGAACGTGTCCACGAAGCCTACCCAGTGTGCAGGTCGGTGCTCCACCACAATCAAGGTCGCCCCTGTGCGGCGACACACGGCATCGACTGCCCGCACAACATCGTCGCGCCCTTCCGGGTCAAGGTTTGCCGTCGGCTCATCCAGCAGAATGATGTCAGCGCCCATGGCCAATACTCCCGCCAATGTGAGTCGCTGCTTCTGCCCACCAGAAAGGTGCGCGGTGTTGTGGTCCAACGGCACATCCAGGCCCACTGCATCCAGCGCAGCGCGCACACGGGGCCAGATTTCCTCTGGCGGAATCCCCATATTCTCGGCACCAAACGCAACGTCGTCGCCAACGCGAGTCAAAATCGTTTGTGCCTCTGGGTCCTGCATCACCATGCCAACCGTGCCGTTGACACTCACGGAGCCAAGAACTTGGCCTTCCTCACCATCTGCCGCCAACCCAGCTAAAACGGCAAGCAGCGTTGACTTGCCAGCGCCAGAGTCTCCCGTGAGCAGCACGCGCTCCCCACGAGAGACGGTCAAGTCCACCCCGGTAAACGCAGGCTTCGGGCGAGTCGCGTGTTTATAGCCCAGGCCCTGTGCCTGGATGACCTGGTCCCCCGTAGCCACCGAGGCTACACCTCCTGTTGGAACCGCTCGCGTCCTGCACCGAAGCGGTCAAGCGCACCAGTCTTAGCCAGAGCATCAACCAAGAGTTTTGCAACAATACCAGCAAGCAACGCGCCCGATACCAGCATGCAGCTGAGGTAAATCACGTTGAACGCCAGGCCCATCGCGAAGTTGGCAGACAGGAACAGCTCAAGCACGAACGCGCCCACTGCGCTGCCCATACCGGCAAGCACCGCCACAGTCGTCGAAAACTTCTTGTAGGCGAAGATCAGGAACACGATCTCTGCACCGAGACCCTGTGCCAATCCTGAATACAGCGTCTCGATCCCCCACTGGCTTCCGATGACCGCGGACACAGACGCCGCCAGCACTTCCACGAACACCGCAGCGCCAGGCTTGCGAATTACCAACCCACCAAGCGTGCCACCGAGGAACCAGATACCGGTGAACAGGCCACCAAGCCCCGGGGTGAGCGCATCAAAGGCCTTAAATCCTGCGTACCCGACGCTGTTCCACATCCAAAAAATGAGCCCGCATGCCACCCCCAAAACGGCTGCAGTAACAATATCAATGACACGCCACGAATGGCTTCCACGCGTATTCATACGCTTACATTCCTCCCTAAACGCCGGCATTACCCGGATCAGGTTCAACGGTTCGCTTGTGCATCTCAGCCTTCGCTTTTCTCTCCAACGAAGACACCCGTGTATGAAGTTGTGACAATACTGTACATTCCCTAAACGCTACGCCACAATCGCAGTATTCATCGCTGCGATTGTGGCGTAACGCACGTAACAAATCAGCAGGTGGGACCTACTCTCCTACTCCCAATTCAATGTTGAGACCAGGCACCGAATTAATCAGGTTCTGTGTATACGGATCCTGAGGGTTATCGAAGATGTCATCGGCCCGGCCCTGCTCCACTGCCTTACCCTGCCGCATCACCACGATGTCATCAGCAGTCTGGCGAACCACCGCCAGGTCGTGAGTGATGAACAGGTATGAAAGGCGCATCTCCTCCTGCAGCTGAGTCAGCAACTGGAGAATCTGGTTTTGAACGAGCACGTCCAACGCCGAAACAGCCTCGTCGAGGACAATCACTTCCGGACCCAATGCTATCGCGCGTGCAATTGCGATGCGCTGGCGCTGGCCACCGGATAGCTCATTCGGGTATCGACGCATCGCCGATCGCGGCATCTGCACCAGATCAAGCAGCTCGGCGACTCGCGCCTCGCGCTCCTTTCGGTTACCGACCTTGTGCAGCGTCAACGGTTCCTCAATGCAGCGGTAAATGGAATACATCGGGTCCAGCGAACCATATGGATTCTGGAACACCACCTGCATTTTGCGGCGCATTTCAAACAACTCGCGCCCTTTAAGCTTCGCGATATCTTGTCCTTCAAACAAGACACGGCCACTCGTTGGCTCCAAGAGGCGAAGCGCCATGTTCGCCACCGTGGACTTACCGGAGCCGGACTCACCGACGAGCGCAAGCGTTGTGCCGCGGCGAACATCGAACGTGACGTCGTCTACAGCACGAAGCACCTTCTGCTTGCCCTTCTGCCCACGGACGTCGAACTCTTTCACCAAGTTCTGCACGCTCAGCACCACTTCTTCGGAGTCGTGGTGTCCCGAGGCGAGCTCCTCGCTGGACTCAATGCCCTGAGCTTTCGCGCTCTGGATACGAGCGGATGCCAAGGAAGGTGCGGCAGTAACGAGGCGCTTCGTGTACGGGTGCTGCGGGTTGCGCAGAATCTGCAGGCTCGGACCTTTTTCAACGATGCGTCCGCGGTGCATGACTAGCAGGTGATCTGCGCGCTCGGCGGCCAGTCCCAAGTCGTGCGTGATGAACAGCAGCGCTGTGCCGAGTTCCTCCGTCAGCGTCTCCAGGTGGTCGAGAATCTTCTTCTGCACCGTCACATCCAACGCGGATGTTGGCTCGTCGGCAATCAACAACTCTGGGCGTGCCGCGAGACCGATAGCGATGAGCGCACGCTGTCGCATACCACCCGAAAACTCGTGCGGGTACTGTTTGGCGCGGCGTTCGGCCTCTGGAAGTCCCGCTTCCTCGAGCAGTTGGACGACGCGTGCGTGACGTTCAGAGCCCTCCACAACATGGTTTGCGCGGAGGGACTCCTCTACCTGTGTGCCAATCCTCCACACTGGATTGAGGTTGCTCATCGGGTCCTGTGGCACCAGACCAATCTTGTTACCCCGGACCTTCTGCCACCCCTTCTCATCAAGCTCGGTGAGCTCTTCACCGTTGAGTTTGATGGAACCATTGGTGACCTTGCCTGTTCCGGGCAACAATCCCAGGATGGACATCGCTGCAGTGGACTTTCCCGACCCGGACTCGCCCACGATAGCGATCGACTGGCCTGGATACACCGTCAGGTCGAAGTCACGCACCGCTTCGACAACACCGGTAGTTGACTCGAATGTAACTTTCAGGTCCGCTATCTCGAGTAGCGGTTGATCTTGTAACTCGCTCATCGTTTCCTCGATTTAGGGTCAAGGGCGTCGCGTACGGCGTCACCCATCATGATGAAGCTCAGCACTGTCAGTGCCAAAGCAATTGCAGGGTAGAACAGCACCATGGGCTGGGTCCTCAGGGATGCCTGTGCGGCAGAAATGTCGCCGCCCCACGAGACGACTGTCGTCGGCAAACCGATGCCGAGGAACGACAGCGTTGCCTCTGCGACGATGAACGTACCCAGCGCGACGGTAGCGTACACAATGATCGGTGCTGCCGCGTTGGGCAGGATGTGCGAGAAGATAATCCGCACGTCACTCGCTCCGAGCGCGCGTGCCGCGGTGACGAACTCGTCGTTTTTCACGCCCATCACCGCGCCGCGCGCGATTCTCGCGATCTGCGTCCAACCGAACATAGAGAGCGCGAACACCACCATCCAGATGGAGCGCTGGTTCTGGAACATGGACATCACCACGATCGCTGCCAGCACGAGTGGTACAGCGAAGAAGATATCCGTCAAGCGAGACAGCAAGGTGTCCCAGATACCGCCGTAGAAACCGGCGATCGCGCCGATCAGTGAACCTAGGACCGTCACGACGATCGTAGTAAGCACACCGACTGTGACCGATGCACGCGCACCATAAATTGTGCGAGCGTAAATGTCGCAGCCTTGACGGTCAAAGCCAAACGGGTGACCGGACTCCGGCGCGCCAAGTGAGCGAGACAACATGCACTCACGCGGGTCCACGCTAGTAAACAGGCCCGGCACCAGGGCAAGCAAAATGGCGAACAAAATCAGGAGTGCGGATACCCAAAACAGAGGACGGCGTCGCAACGCGCGCCAGGCCTCTCCCCACTGACTTGTGGGAGCGGACTCGTCCTGTACTGCGTCAACAGCACCGAGTCCGGTTTCGTCCGTTTCCGCGATGAAATACTCCTGCCCAGCGCGGGCAGCTGCTGTGAGATCTTGAGAGTTATGCATAGCGGATCCTTGGGTCAAGTACTGCGTAGAGCAGGTCAACTATCAGGTTGGCAACGATGTAGATGATCACCAGCACGGTGGTAAAGGACACGACTGTCGCGGGCTCACCTTTAATGATGGCCTGGTAGATCGTGCCACCGACACCGTTGATGCCGAAGATGCCTTCTGTCACAATCGCACCGCCCATGAGCGCGCCGAGGTCAGCGCCCAAGAACGTCACCACTGGAATGAGGGAGTTTCGCAGCACGTGGCGGGACATCACTGTGCCCTTAGACAGACCCTTAGCACGTGCGGTGCGCACATAGTCCGCGCGGAGGTTATCGCTGATGGATTGTCTGGTCAATCGAATCACGTACGCGCACGATAAGGCACCCAACACGACGGCAGGCATCAACAAGGCAATGAAAGACTCATTCCTGCCCACTGTTACGGGGAGCAAGCCCCACCGCACGCCCACGAGGTACTGCAGCACGAAGCCGATGACAAAGGACGGCACTGCGATTACGAACAGGGACACAACCAGCACGGTCGAATCAAAAATTCCACCGCGGCGGATTCCTGCGAAGAATCCGAAGAGAATGCCGAAGAACGCCTCAAACGCGAGTGCCATCAGGCCGAGCTTGATGGTTACCGGAAACGCATTTGCCATCACAGAGGCGACGGGCTGGCCAGAGAAAGTCTTTCCGAAGTCGCCAACCATAATGCCCTTCAGATAGAGCAGGTACTGGACGATGAAAGGTTTATCGAGGTTGTATTCGGCTTCAATGCGCGCTCTCGCGGCCTCGGTCAAGCCACGATCGCCGCCGAGGGCCTGGACAGGATCACCGGGCATGAGGAACACCAGCGCATAGAGCAGCAGCGTGGCCCCAAAGAACACGGGAATCATCTGAAGGAGCCGTCGCCCGATATATCGCAACATGGTTGCAGGCTCTCCTTAATTCTTCGTTTTGAACATGAGCTTATGGACGCACCCAAACCCAACACCCCGCATGCTTGTACGCAGGCGGGGTGGGATGGGTCAGAGCGTAGGGGTTTTGTTACTTCTTGGTGATTTGCGTGTACACCGGAACGGACTTCCAGTTGAACGCGACGTTCTCAACGTTCTCCGAGGAGCCACCGTTGACGTTCGCGTACCACAGTGGAACTGCCGGCAAGTCCTTCAGGAGCTGCTCCTGCACCTTGTTGTAGATAGGTGTAGCGGCTTCGACGTCGCCTGCAGCAGCGGCTTCCTTCAGCAGGTTGTCCACCTCAGGGTTAGCGTAGTCACCGTCGTTGGAACCACCATTGGAGGCGTACAGCGGGCTCAGGAAGTTACCCAGCGATGGGTAGTCTGCCTGCCAGCCGGTACGGAATGCGCCCTTGATGGTCCTATTCGTGACGTCATCACGCAGGGACTTGAAGTCTGGGTATGCGTTGCCAACTGCATCGATGCCAAGGGTGTTGCGGATGGAGTTTGCAACTGCATCGACCCATGCCTGGTGGCCGCCATCAGCGTTGTAGGACAAGGAGAACTCGCCGGTGAATGGTTTGATCTTGTCTGCTTCAGCCCACAGGCGCTTTGCTTCCTCTGGGTTGTACTCGAGTACCTCTGCCCCGTTGAGCGAATCAGAGTGGCCAGGGATGACTGGCGAGGTGAAGTCGGTCGCCGGGGTGCGGGTGCCCTGGAAGATCGTCTTCGTGATTTCATCACGGTCGATCGCCATCGAGATAGCTTGACGACGCAGCTGTCCTTCCTCACCGTTGAAGTGCTCCAGGTTCTCCGGAATGGTGAAGGACTGGAAGATTGCCGAAGGCTGGTTTACTGCGCGGTCACCCAATTCCGTTTCGTAGCTTGCGAATGCGGAATCTGGAATAGCGTCGAGAACGTCCAGGTTGCCCGCGAGCAGGTCAGCATATGCAGCATCCTGCTGTGCGTAGAAGACGAAAGTCACGCCATCGTTCTGCGGCTTCTTGTCGCCAGCGTACTCCTCATTCGGAACGATGGTTGCGTCCTGGTTGTGGTTCCACTCCGCCAGCTTGTATGGGCCGTTGGAGATCGGGTTCTCACCGTAGGCGTCGATGTCTTCGAACGCCGAAGGGTGCATTGGGAAGAACGCGGAGTAGCCAAGGCGGGTTGGGAAATCCGCCTCAGGCTGGCTCAGCTCGATGGTAAAGGTCTTATCGTCGATGACGTTGAGGCCCTCAAGGGTTGGCACGCCTTCTGGGTCGTAGCCCTTGATGGATTCAAAGAAGCTCTCGCCGAGCAGCGAATTCGCAACGATGTAGTTCCATGCGTCAACAAAGTCGTTCGCCGTAACTGGAGTTCCGTCCTGCCACTTCACGCCGTCTTTCAGCGTGACTTTGTAGAGGGTGTCGCCCTCAAGGTCGATGGACTCTGCAAGGTCGTTGTGGATCTTGCCCTCGGTGTCGTAGTAGACGAGGCCCGAGAAGATCTCATCAATAATGCGTCCGCCACCAGTCTCGTTCGTGTTGCCCGGAATCAGTGGGTTCTGTGGCTCGGTGCCGTATGCCAGTACATAGTTGTCGCCGCCGGTCGACTCAGTCTGACCGCTCGCAGCCTCATCGTTGCCGGATCCACCACACGCAGCCAATCCGAGTGTGAGGGTTCCTACCGCCAAGATCGCTGCAGCTTTTACTGTCCGCACAGCGCCTCCTTCAGATTGTTGTTAGCTAGCTTCAATTACCTTCATTCAAGTGGACTACATCACACCCGATGAGATGCATTCTATTCCACCACATAAGATTGCGACAATGGTAAATAATTCAGGTTTCTGACATGGTTCTACACTTTTGGGGGTGCTTACTGACAGCCTTTTCACAGTTCCTTCGCCCTTGAGCGCACAAAGGTATCTAGAGAGCGCCGTGTAGACTTTCGGTCGCCCACCGCAACGATTCCTAGGAAGGGAAATACACATGGCCGGAGGTCTCCTCGCCCTCTTTGACGACGTCGCCCTCATCGCCAGAACCGCAGCTTCTTCTGCAGACGATGTGGCTTCCCTCACGGCGAAAACGTCTGCCAAAGCCGCAGGTGTCGTCATCGACGACGCCGCCGTCACGCCCCAATACGTTTCCGGCGTCACCCCGGCGCGCGAACTTCCAATGATCTGGAAGATCACGAAAGGTTCGCTACGGAACAAGTTGCTCATCATTTTGCCGATCGCGTTGGCGCTCAACGCGTTTGCGCCGTGGGCAATGGTGCCAATTTTGATGATTGGTGGCACATATTTATGTTTCGAGGGCGCCGAGAAGATCGTGCACAAATTGACCAGTGATGTTGAGGCTGACGAAGATGCGGCCGTACACCGTACTGCTCAGGACGAAGATGCACTCGTGAAAAGCGCAATTCGAACAGACCTCATCTTGAGCGCGGAGATCATGATCATCTCCCTTGACGAGGTGGCGGATCAATCCATTTGGATGGAAGCTGCCGTGCTCATTGCGGTGGGCATTTTCATCACCCTTGCGGTCTACGGCGCTGTGGCGCTGTTAGTCAAGATCGATGACATCGGCCGAGCGATGATCCAACGCGATCGCGCAGCGGGGCTGGGGCGCGCAATGGTGAAGTCAATGCCCGTTGTGCTTTCGGCGATCGGTGTGATCGGCACCGTTGCGATGCTGTGGGTTGGCGGGCACCTCATCCTTCGTGGCCTCGACGAGGTCTTTGGACTGCATGTGATTCATGAGGTGATCGAACGCGCTGTGAACACCGTGCATAACGGTGTCCTTGGTTGGTTCGTGGAGACTGGGATTTCTCTGACCGCGGGCCTGGTAGTTGGCCTGATCGTGGTCGGTGTGGTGTCCGCGATTCGGCGCGTCCGGTAAGGGGGAGGTTCCATGGCAGCGCGCTCGACCCGTACGTTGGTTCGCCCCATTGGCCTTATCTTCGTTGGGTCCCTGGGCAATCAGGTCTCCGCGTTGCTAGCTGCTTCCCTGTTCGTCGTCGCTAGTACCGTCAGCATTTCAACACTGCGCTTCTTGCTGGGCGCCGTTATTCTTCTCGTACTTTTTCGGCCGAACCCTGGTGAGATGTCGAAAGAGCAGTGGAAGCAGGCATTCATCTTCGGCGCGTCGATCGCGCTGATGAATCAGTTTTTGTACGCAGCTATCGCGCGTATCCCCCTGGGTGCTGCAATCACTATCGATTTCTTGGGCCCGTGCTGCGTGACATTTTTTGGTATTCGGCAATGGTGGATTCGGCTGTGGGCGCTGGTTGCCCTCGCCGGGGTTGCATTGATTGCCGGGCCTTCGTCGGGGCTCAATCCCCTGGGAGTGGTGTTCGCGTTGTGCGGCGCCGCGTTCTGTGCGCTCTACACAATCTTCGCGGAAAAGGTGGGCAAGTCCTCGGGTGGAATGGGAGAGCTTGCAATCGCAATCACGATCGCAGCTTTGCTCACGCTGCCTTTTTCAATTCATGATGCAGTCAAGCTCGATGCGCATAGCTGGATGCTCCTGACGTTGGCGGGCTTCGTTGGCGTCGTCATCCCCTATATGGCGGACACGCTGGCTGCGCGGTTTACATCGGCGCAGATTGTCGGCACGTTGTTCGCGATGGAGCCGGTGCTGGGCACGGTTCTCGGCGTGGTGTTTCGCGGTGACGTGCTCACTCCCCATCTGGTGTTAGGTATCTTGTGTGTCACGGTCGCGGGTGTTGTAATCGCATGGTTTGGCGCTGCTCCCCCGCCGCCTGTTGAACAGGCCCCGCGGCGCTGGCCGCAGCAATGAGGTTGTGACTTTTTGGATGCAGATAGGAGTATGACGCTGTGGAACTCTCTCTCCCCGTGTACCCGCTTGCGCCATCGACGTGGGGCGCCGGCGAGGAGGTGACCGTCATTGACGTCGTGCAGTCGCCTTTGTTTGCTGAATTCGGCGGCACGCGCCACACGTCATACGTGCCGGTAGTGCTCGAGCCAAACGCGGTCGAGGAAAACTGGCGGGTACGGAGGCTCGGCGCCGGTGTTCTTGGAGAGATTGCTCAATTCGACCGAGCCCGTTACGTCGACATGGAGCGAATCCATCAGTCGCAGCTGCTACCGATGACGTTGGCTGCGGTGAAGTTCGATGCTGAGCACGGCAAGTTCGCCGTCGATGTGATTTTGCCACCGCCTCAGCTCGCTGTCCCCCGCAACAATGCGGGTCCTGATTGCCTTGTGCTGCCAAGCGGTGACATGGCGATCATCAATACGGAGCGAGGCGAGTTCAGCGCGGAGCAACTCGCAAGCCTGGCGCCAGGCCAATGGTTTGTTGGACTACAAACCGCGGGCGACACCGACGTCGTAGTTACGCTGGGCGAGCGCGTGCTCGGCTGCGTCTCGGCAGCTGACCTTGACGATGTTCGTGCCATGCTTCTCGACGCCCCTTCGCCCGACAACGGATGTATAGTCGCCCGCGCATTTTTCTTGGATGGCATGGCGGCCCTCGACATTGCTGATTATTCAGACGCAGCAGACCCGATGTGGCTGCACGTGCCTGACCTCACGCACTCTGGCCCGGACGGTGGGAAACAATTCGAGACGGTTCAGTTCCCCGACGGCTCGTGGGCTGTCACCGTTGACCGTTCCCGTGCCGCAGTTCCTACCCGGCCGAGAACGAACACTCAGGGTGCTGAGCCTGCACCGCTGGTGGACATGGACGTCGTGGAGGACGAAGGGGCGTCGATACTTGCTGAGCCAGCTATGGCTGAGCCCCTTAGCAGCGACGACGGCGATTACCTGACCGAGGTTCAAAAAGCACGGCGGCGCCGCAGCCAAGACGCAGGCCGGCACCGCAAGCCCTAAAGCGCGCTATGCTGTGGAGTGAAACCGAACCTATTTGCGAGGAGGAATCATGTCCAAGATTTTGCGCACTGACCACGGGCCGAACCCAGTTACGTTCGACATTGAGCAGGCAACGCTTGATAACGATGCATTTCGTGACACTCTGTGGACCGGAAAGCACCTTCAGCTGACGGTGATGAGCATCCCAGCAGGTGGCGAGATTGGCGCAGAGATTCACGACGATCACGACCAGTTCATTCGCGTCGAATCCGGCGAGCTGCGCGCGATGATCGGCCCATCCGAAGACAATCTGACTGTTGACAAGGTCATCGGCGACGATGACGCAGCGTTCGTTCCTGCTGGCCAGTGGCACAACTTCGTGAACGAGTCCGACGCCCCGGCGAAGGTGTACTCAATCTACGCCGCTCCAGAGCATAAGCCTGGCACTGTCCACGAGACGAAGGCCGACGCGGACGCAGACGAGCACGAACACTAGAACAGCCGAACGAGGCTGCTACGTCAGCACTCGAACACCCGCCTCTATCTGGCGGGTGATTCCGCGTGCGTCTAGAAGCTCGAGCAGCGGGATGGCAACGCGGCGGGTCGTCTCGAGCGCCTGGCGCGCGTCCGTCGTGCGGAAAGGCTGAGGCAAGTCCCGCAGCCTCGCGGTTGCAAGCGTGATCGCATCTGCGGCAACGACTACGCCGCCGCCGAGTCGTAGAATCCTTCCGGCCCGCTCCGCTGCCGCAAGCTCTTTCGCCCCCAGGCCGAGCTGTTCGAGATCGCGCGCCTCGGGCGCCTTAAATGGATGGGCAAGAAGCTGCGCCTCGAGTTTCTGGACCCCTGGCTCTGCCTCCCCGAGATCGACCTCGGAGGTGTTGCAGACGTACCCGTCGCGAGTGTTGAGTTTCGCAGCGGCGACAGCAAGCGGCAACAGCTTCGCGTCTGGCAGATGCAGAGCTTCCACGGCCGCGCCAGTAGCTAACCCAGCCGACAGTGGATGCGCCGCAAGGTGTGCTTGCAATGCCTGCAGCAACGTGTCTTTCCACTCCATTACCTGCTGCGCGCGGATCCAGTACCCGGCAAACGCCACGGTACCTTGCGGAGGCTTATCGCCGACCTCAAATCCAAGGCTTGCCAACAGTTCTGGCCGCACGGCCACCCGTCTGGCGATCTCCACGTTGATATCCGGCAGCTCCTCAAGCTGCGCCGAGCGCCTCCGCCCGTCGCCGCGCCGAGGAAGGGCGGGCGGGTCGACGTCGATAGCCTCTACCCCGCCGAGAATTTGCTGCGCACCGGAGCCTCGCAGCACCAACCGGTCCCCGATGCTCAGCACCAGGTCGTGCTCGAGGATGAGCCTGGCGTGCTTTGCACCGAACGGTCGCACCTTCGCGCTGACTCCTGCAGTACCGACGTGCACCACAACCTCCTGCGGCACGTCGTTCAGTGCAGCCCCGTGGGTATGGCGCACATCCACCACAGAGGTCGTGTGCCACTTCCCTGGCGTGCACAGCGCCGCGCCACGCGAAACTTCGTCGACGCTCACTCCGCGAAGGTTGAGCGCGACGCGCATCGTCGGCTTGGCTTCTTCAACTGCGGTGTCCTCCGACTGGATACCACGCACGGTGACTTCGCGTTGACCTGCATCGGTCTGCAGCGTCAGCGTCTGCCCAGGTTGAATTGTTCCGTTGGTGAGCGTCCCCGTAACAACGGTCCCGGCGCCTTTGATGTGAAACGCCCGGTCGACCCACATCCTGATCCGCCCGGCGGGGTCCGCCGTCGGCTGTTGCCGCAGCATCGCCACGAGCGCACTCCTGAGTTCTTCAATCCCCTCGCCCGTCTTGGCAGAAACTTCGACGACGGGCCAACGCTCCATACTGGTACCAGCGACATTCCGTCGAGTTTCTTCAGCCACAGCTTGTCGACGCCCAGCATCCGCCTTATCCACCCGTGTCATCGCGATAACACCATGCTGGACGCCGAACGCGTCGATAGCGTCCCGGTGATCCAATGTTTGCTGCATCCAGCCCTCGTCCGCAGCGACGACAAACAAGACATCCGTGACTGGCCCAACACCTGCGAGCATGTTCGCGATGAAGCGCTCGTGCCCGGGGACGTCCACGAACGCGATGTCTTCGCCATCGACGTTGGTCCACACGAACCCGAGGTCGATCGTGAGCCCCCGGTCTTTCTCTTCATCCCAGCGGTCCGGTTCCATTCCGGTAAGCGCTTTGACCAGGGTGGACTTTCCATGGTCGACGTGGCCAGCTGTCGCAACTACAAACACGTAACACTCAGTCCTTTCCTTGGGCCGCTCGAATCGCGGCTGCGATCTCGTGGTCGCGCTCGGGTTGCACGCAGCGCAGGTCAATCAACAACTCATTCTCGTGGACACGTCCGAGCACAACCGGGGTACCTGCCCGTAGCGGGGCTGCCAACGACTGATCAAGCGCAACAGCCCAACCGGGCAGTGGGAAGCCCGGCGCGCCGCCTCCTCCAACGCGGCCGTCGTGCGGAACCACACTGCCTCCAACCTCCGCTGCAATCGCTACTGCGCGGGCTTTGAGCTGGTCGGAGTTTGCGTGTAGGTAGTCGTGGACTGGTGTGCTGGCGATGTTCAGGCTTGCCTCCAGCGCCGCGAGGCGCAGCTTGTCGATGCGCACTGCGCGCGCCAGCGGGTGCCGCTTCAGCTTCGCAATGGCGTTCTTCGTTCCGACCATAACGCCTGCCTGCGGCCCACCAAGTAGTTTGTCGCCGGAAAACAGCACCACGTCCGCGCCATCGCGCAAAGCTGTGGTGGCATCTGGCTCGTCCGGCAGCAGCGGATCAGGGTGAAGCAGGCCCGAGCCGATGTCAGCGATCAGGGCGCAGCCGCGGGGCCGGACAAGCTCGCGAAGCTGCGCGATAGTGGTCTCCGCGGTAAACCCGTGCACCCTGTAGTTCGAGGGATGCACCTTCAGCACCGCTCCCGCGTTGTCGAGCGCCCGCTCATAGTCGAAAGGATGCGTACGGTTTGTCGCGCCAACTTCAACCAAAGACACTCGTGCGCTCTCAATGAGCTCAGGCAGGCGGAACCCCGCCCCAATCTCGATAAGTTCGCCGCGGGAGATAACGACGTCACGCCCCTCGGCGAACGTAGCCACGGCAAGGAGTAACGCCGCTGCGCCATTATTTACTACCAGCGCGTCCTCCGCCGCTGGACATGCAGCCAGGATTGCATCCGTGGCGGCCCTGCCTCTATCGCGGGATCGAACGCCTGCTGCGAGGTCCATCTCTACATCCACATATTGCGCGGCATCCACCATCGCGTCTATTGCCTGCGGGGCAAGCGGTGCTCTGCCGATGTTGGTGTGCACAACCACGCCTGTTGCGTTGAGGACTGGCGTCAGGGACCCGGGGTGGCGTCGACAAGCGTGGAGAAACTCCGGGGTGACCTCTTCAGGGGTGATCTCGCCGTCGCGGGCGCGCTGCTGCAACTTCCCTGCGAGCGCCTTAAGCGCGTGTGGCGCCAACGCGGTGTGCTCCTGCGCTGCAAGCGTAAGCAGTGCGTCTGTGCGAGGGATTCGACGGCGAGGATCATTCATGTGCTTCCCCTTACAACAACACAACGTTTTGGCGGAGACGGACAGGAATCGAACCTGCCAGGCCGAGATGCTCGACCTCACCAGTTTTGAAGACTGGGGTGGCCACCAGGACACGTACGCCTCCGAAAAGCAACGCTACCATGTGGGTATGACTGCTGATAATTCTAAGATTCGTTTGACACAGTACGCATCCGGTGGCGGGTGTGCGTGTAAGATTCCACCCGGTGAGCTCGAAGAAGCCGTCCAGGGACTGGTCGGCTTCGCTGACCCGAACGTGATCGTTGGCCTCGACGACGGCGACGACGCCTCCGCGATTCACGTCCGCGACGACCTCGCCGTCATCTCCACAGCCGACTTCTTCACCCCGGTCTGCGATGACGCCTACACCTGGGGCAAGATCGCGGCCGTCAACGCGCTCTCAGACGTCTACGCGATGGGCGGCACCCCAATCACCGCCATCAACCTGCTCGCCTGGCCACGGGATGTCCTCCCCTCAGAGCTCATCCGCGACGTACTGCACGGTGGCATGGACGCCGCCACCGCAGCCGGCATCAGCGTGACCGGCGGGCACTCGATCACCGCACCCGAGCCGATCTACGGCATGGCTGCCACCGGCATCGTGGACCCGGCCAAGCTCATGCGCAACGACGCCGCAGAGGCCGGCCTGCCCATCACCTTGACCAAGCCGATCGGCTCTGGCCTACTGAACAACCGCCACAAGGCAACCGGCGATGTCTTCCCGCAGGCCATCGAAGTAATGACCACGCTGAACAAGGAAGCCTCCGAAAAGGCAGTCGCCGCCGGTGTGAAAGCCGCTACCGACGTCACTGGTTTCGGCCTCCTCGGCCACTTGTTCAAGATGGCACGCGCTTCCGGGATCGACGCCGTCATCGACCACACGAAGGTCCCATTTATCGACGGCGCCCGTGAAACGCTCGAGGCCGGCTACATCCCTGGCGGCTCGAAGCGCAACCTTGACTGGGTACGCCCCAACGTCGACTCCGATCTGGACGGCGACGAGTTGCTGCTCCTTGCGGACGCCCAGACTTCCGGCGGGCTGCTCGTCATCGGCGAGATCCCCGGCTACCCCGTCATCGGCGAAACTGTCGCAGGCACCGGCCGCGTTCAGGTGAAGTAGCCGAAATACCAAACTAGAAATACAACACTGCCCCTCCAACACGGTGTGTGAGAGGGGCAGTGTTGTGTGTTAGCTCCAGTCGCAGCTAGGCGGTAGTGATGCCGTCATCAACCTTGCCCGCTTCACGGCGCTTGCGCAGGCGCTCCCGCTGCGGTTCAACGACGTACTTCGGGTCCTCGGTGGACTGCTTACCGGCCTCGAGCACCGCGAAACGAGTCAGGCAGGAACCCGCCATCAACGCGACACCCGAAATACCTGCGAGTACTCGACTCTTTTTACTGAACAGCGCGCCAACGCCACCAACCGCGAGGCAAACCTCGGAAGCCTTGAAAAGCTTGCCTGCCTTGCCCGTGGAAAACGCTTCCTTAGAGACGTCGTCCAGTTGGCTCGTCATGTAGGACGTCGCTGCGACATCGGCGGCTGCGCCCACGACACCGAGTGCTCGCGGCACAGCAGCATTCTCCGTCGAAGTGGTGAGCAAGCCCATGCCACCCGTCGCTGCGGTCGCAGATGATACGAACACGAACGGTAGGTTCTTGCCCGCCTCCTGCCATGCAGGCACCGACGTGTTGCCGATCAGCACCGCGGTGTACGCCGCGAGCGGCGAGGCAAGCACACCGCCAGCAATACCAGCCGGGGTCGCTGCGAACTCAATAAACGAGCGCAGCGGGCTTGGCAGCGGCAGCTTCTTGCCAGTCAGCTCGTCGAGTTCCGGAAGCATAGCAAGCCCCTGCAACGCGGAGAACGAGCCCAGCAGCCACGAACCGACACTCATCGGAGATGACAACTTGAACACGCGGAACATGTTCAGCAAGCGCTCCGGGCGACCAAGGTCGAGCACCAGGCAACCGGAGCCCACCGCGGCGGCAGCCATCGAACTAATCCGCATGTTGCGACGCAGCTCCTTGTTGCCTGTCGCGTCAGCTCCCACGGCCAACAAGGAGGAACCTCCGGCGAGGCCGCCGAGGAAGAAGTAGACACCAATCGGCCACTCCCACGGCGGGAACTTCACAATCGGCTTGCCGTAGTAGGAGTCAAAGTGCTCGAAGCTTGCCTCCGGCACCATCAGCTCTTCGCCACGACGCTTCTTCGGGCCCCGTGGGCGCTCGCCTTCCGCTTGATCACGTCGCCGCGGACGACGCGGCTCCTGCGGTGGACGGTAGCTATCAAACTCAGCCATTTACTTCCTACCTCCGATCAGGACCGCGGCTGCAATAGTGCCAACCATTCCGGCTGCGGCAATGACGCCGCGCTTCGCCAGCTCCGGCAAGTTCGCCGTTGGAACCACTGGGTCTGGTGGAAGCCCGTAGACCTCTGGCGCATCCAGCAGCAGGAAGATTGATCCTGTACCGCCTACGCCGTCGTTCTGGTTTGCGCCATACAGGCGAGCTTCCGTCATACCCTGCGCGTGCAGTTCCTTCACGCGCGCCTTCGCAAGCGCGAGCATTTCATCGTAGGTGCCGTACTTGATTGACGTCGTCGGGCAGGTCTTGGCACACGCCGGCTGCTCGCCCACCTGAAGGCGGTCGAAGCACATGGTGCACTTCTGAGCCACCCCGATGTTCTTAATCGGCGCGCTCTCACCAGGTGTGAAGTCCTCACCCTTGCCGGAACGCTCGTTGCGCTTGCGAACGCCACCATCGCTACGACGCTCAATGACGCCGAACGGGCAGCCAGCAACGCAGGTACCGCAGCCATTGCAGACGTCATCCTGTACGACGACGGTGCCGTGCTCGGTGCGGAACAACGCACCCGTCGGGCACACGTCCAAGCAACCAGCGTTCGTGCAGTGCTTGCACACGTCGGAGGACATCAGCCAGCGGAAATCCGGAGTATCCGGCAATACCGCGCGGGTGGAAGCCTCTTCGGCAGGCTTGACGCTCGGCATTCCAAGCCCGACGAGCTTTGCACCCTCTTCACGAGCCTGCAGAATCCGGTCCTCGCCCTGCTCAATGAACGCCACGTGGCGCCACGTGTCCGCGTTCAGCGAACCGGTGTTGTCGTAGGAGTTACCAGACAACTTGTAGCCGTCCTGCGGGTTTCGGTTCCATTCTTTACATGCAACCTCACACGCCTTGCAGCCAATACAAATCGACGTATCCGTGAAGAAAGCCTTGCGAGCCTCCTTCTCGTACCCGATGTTGGCTGGGGATTCGGTGATCTGATTCTTCGTTTTCATCGTCAAAACCTATCCTTCCCCGTTCGCCATATTCTTCTTCGTCGAGTCGTACTTCGCCGCCTCGGTGTCACCGAGCTGCTCACCAACGATGACGTCTTTCGACTCGTCGGTCAGCTTGGTACCGGTGTCCTCCGTCAGGCGCGCACGGCGCTGGTACTCACGCACCAGCTTCATGCGGTCCTCGCCGCGCGGGCGTCGGCCCGGCCGGATATCAACCGCGGAAACCTTCGACGCCTGGATGTTGACGTTCGGGTCCAGCATGATGCCCAAAAGGTCGTTCGGTCCATCGCCTTCGACCTCGGCGTAAGAACCTGCGCCGAAGTGGTACGGCATACCAATCTGCTGGAACTCGTGACCGTCAATGACCAGAGTCTTCATGCGCTCCGTGACCAGCACTCGCGCCTCGATGGCGTTGCGCGGCGAGATGATCGTCGCCCAGTCACCATTCTTGAGACCGACCGCTTCGGCCAGCTTATGCGAGACCTCACAGAACAGCTCCGGCTGCAACTCCGCCAAGAACGGCAAGCTTCTCGTCATCGAACCAGAGGTGTACGCCTCCGTCAGACGGTAGGTGTTCAGCATGTACGGGTACACGCCAACACCCGGCTCGCCAAAGTTCGGCGCCGAGAGGTTGTCCTCCCCACGCATCACAATTCGCGACGGCGACTGCTGCTGCTTGTACAGCGGGTTCGCAAACGGGGACTCCTGCGGTTCGTAGTGCGTCGGCATCGGGCCGTCAACCATTCCGGTTGGCGCGAACAGCCAAGCCTTGCCGCCAGGCTGCATGATGAACGCATCATCACCGGCAAGCGCCGCAGGACCAACCGCGTCGCGCTCTGGCTTAAACCCAGGTGCGCGGTTGACCGGGAAGTCCACAACATCGTCGGACTCCCACAGCTCCTTGTCCTCGTTCCACCAGACCAGCTTCTTGCGCTCCGACCATGGCTTGCCATCCGGATCCGCAGAAGCACGGTTGTAGAGCACGCGGCGGTTCATTGGCCATGCCCAGCCCCACTCCAACGCCATCGCGTTCTGCTCCTGGCCTGGGCGCTTGTTCGCCGAACGGTTGACGTCATCAGCGTACACACCACAGTAAATCCAGCAGCCGGAGGAGGTTGAGCCGTCAGCCTTGAGATCCGCAAACTTGTCTACAAGCTGTCCCTTGCGAGGACCGTCGAGGTAGTAGCCGTTGATCTCCTTCAGCACCGACTCCGGCAGAATCTCACCGTGCTCATCGCACTCGTAGTCCCAGGTGATCTTCTGCAACGGCACGTCGCGCGGGTCGGTCGAATCCTTGACGCGCTCCTTCAAGCGAAGTCCCAAGTCGTAGAAGAACTCGAGGTCACTCTCGGCATCGCCCGGCGCATCCTTGGCCTTGTAGCGCCACTGCAGCACACGCGAGGTCTGGGTAAAGGTACCAGCCTTCTCGACGTGGTTCGCTGCTGGGAAGAGGAACACCTCAGTGTCGATCTCCTCCGGCGAAATCTCACCGGACTGCACCTCTGGAGAGTCCTTCCAGAACGTTGCCGTTTCGATTTCAGAGAAATCACGTACGACGAGCCACTTCAGCTTGGTCAGCGCCATGCGCTGAATGCGACCGTTCGACTGCGCAACCGCAGGGTTCTGGCCGAAGACGAAGTAGCCGTCGACAAGCCCCTGGTTCATCAGCTGCAGCGTGTGGTACGTCGAGTGCGCACCAGTCAACCTTGGCATGAGGTCCATGCCCCAGTTGTTCTCCTCGGTTGCGGCGTCACCCCAGTAGGCCTTCATCAACGACACAGCGAAGGTGTCGCCGGTCTGCCAGAAGCCCTTCTGATCACGCTTCGACACTGCTGCCAAGTACTCGTCCCACGTCTGGTGCGTGGACTGCGGCATCGGCAGGTAGCCAGGCAGGATGTGGAACAGCGTCGGCACGTCCGTGGAGCCCTGAATCGATGCGTGGCCACGCAGCGCCATGATGCCCGAACCCGGACGGCCGATGTTGCCCATCAGCGTCTGCAGGATCGCACACGTACGGATGAACTGTGCGCCCAACGTGTGCTGAGTCCAGCCAAGCGCGTACGCGAAGCAGGTAGTGCGATCGCGGCCAGAGTTCTCCGCAATCGAGTTCGCGAGGAAGTAGAAGTCCTCCTCGGAAATACCACACGACTCAGCAACAACCTGCGGGGTGTAGCGGGAGTAGTGGCGCTTCAAAATCTGGAAGACTGTTCGCGGATCCTGAAGGGTTTCATCCTTCTCAACGTCCCACGAAGTCTGCGCATCCCATTTCTTGCGCGCCTGCCACGACTCGTTGGAGTAGCCGCCCGTTTCAGGGTCGTATCCAGAGAACAGACCTTCGAGGTCCTCGGTGTCCTGGAACTCCTCACTGATCAACGTCGAAGCGTTGGTGAATGCCTTGACGTACTCCTCGAAGTACAGGTTGTTTTCCAGCACGTAGTTGATGACAGCACCCAACAGAATAATGTCGGTACCACCACGAATCGGGATGTGCTTATGCGCCATCGCCGACGTACGCGTGAATCGAGGGTCAACGTGGATGATTCGTGCACCACGCGCCTTCGCCTCCATGACCCACTGGAACCCAACTGGGTGCGCTTCGGCCATGTTAGACCCTTGGATGACAATGCAGTCCGCATTCGCCATGTCCTGCAGTGGCTGGGTCGCTCCACCGCGTCCAAACGAGGATCCCAAACTGGGAACCGTGGACGAGTGTCATATACGAGCTTGGTTTTCTACCTGCACCGCGCCCGCTGCAGTCCACAGCTTCTTGATCAGGTAGTTTTCCTCGTTATCCATCGCGGCGCCGCCCAGGCCTGCGATGCCCATGGTTCGACGCACAGGGCGCCCCTTGTCGTCGAAGTCCTGCCAGCCGTTTTCACGGGCTTCGAGGAACCTGTCGACGACCATTTCCATGGCGGTTTCGCGGTCAAGCTTGACCCATTCCTTGGAGCGCGGTGCTCGGTACAGAATGTCGGTCACGCGGTTTTCCGCGTTGACGAGCTGCTCGGAAGCTGCACCCTTCGGGCACAGGCGTCCGCGTGAGTGCGGAGAATCCGGGTCGCCTTCAATTTGAATGACCTTATTGTCTTTTACATATACGCGCTGGCCACAGCCAACAGCGCAGTACGGACACACGCTCTTGACAACGCGGTCCGCTTCTACAATGCGGCCTTCCATTTCTTGGCTGCGCGCAGATTCGGTGTTTTCGCCTCGGGCGAAGGCGTCACCACCGCGTATCTGGCGCACAACCGGCCAATTTAAGGGACTAAAACGAGACATACCGGCAAGGATAGCCCATTTTGCGAAGGTTCCCCATCGACATACCCCCAGGTCATTGATTAGGATACCCTTACTTTTGATGCATTTTTGCCTCGCAGGCGTAAAATAGCGCCGTAACATCAGTTTTCAACTACACCTTCAAAGGAGCTTGACTATGGACAAGAAATTGCAAGATGCAATGAACGAGCAGGTCACTGCGGAATACCAGGCGGCACTGCTGTACCGCCAGCTCGCCTACACCATGGAGGCACAGTCTTTCCCGGGCTTCGCATCCTGGTTTGCTGAGCAGGCGCAGGAAGAGTGCGACCACGCAGAGAAGTTCGCAACGCACCTCATCGACCGGGGTCACGACGTCACCTTGCACACCGTCGCACTCGACGCTCCATCGATCGATTCCCCGCTCGCAGCGTTCAAAGCAGCGCTGGAGCACGAGCGCAAGGTCTCTGCGATGATTCGCAACATCGCCGGCATCGCCGATGAGGTCAAGGACTTTGACTCGCGCTCACTTATCACCTGGTTCCTCGACGAGCAGATCAGCGAAGAGGCAACGGTTTCCGAGATTGTTGACCAGCTGACACTTGTCGGCAATGATGGTTCTGGACTGCTGCGCCTGGACTCGGGTCTTGGTCAGCGCAACGATTCTTCGAACTAACCCAATATTCGCCCAATAATTATCGACGTCCACTTCCCCACAGCCTGCTGCGGTGAAAGGGGACGTCGAATATTTTGCCTCACGACGTTTCATCCCAGGAGCCCCATGCCTTTGCCGCCTTTGACCCGAATTATCGCCTGTGCCACTACTCTTGCTCTTGCTGCGACGGGGATTTCGGTTCCCTGCGCGCAGGCGCAAACCAACTCGATTTTGCCCGCGTGGCCTACTGTTCGTCCTAATGGACCCGAAGACCTTCCATCGAAGCCAAAGCAAAAACCGATGAAGATGCCAGATGGCACCGTCGTCCAAATCATGGGTGATGTGCTCGGCCCGTGGGCCGCGCACGTCGGTATCGGGGCTGGCGATCTAGGTACGATGACCCCGCTCAACGGTGATGAGTTCGCGATGATCTTCGGTGATTCGTTCCGCGGTAAGAAGTTCGGCGAGGGTGATTGGATCAGCCCTGTTGGCGTAGTTGCGCGAATGAACAACGGGCAGATTGAAATCCTTCGCCCGCTCAAGGGGCACCGTGACGCATACGGCCTGATCAACTACTACCGGAAAGAAGGCGACAACCTGACCCTCATCCCGTCCGATGTGATCAACATCAACGGAACGCTGTACATGCAGGGCATGTGGAACCGTGGCATCGGCAATGTGCTCGAGACACAGACATGGAAGTCCACAGACGAGGGGAAAACCTGGAAGAGCATCGGGCGCACCCCTAACTACTACCTCAATGGCCTTGGCCAGCTCATCTCTTGGGAAAAAGGGCCAGACGGCTACATCTACGCAGTGATGTCCGGCTTCCAGCGCGAGCACCCGGTGTACCTGGCTCGGTTCACCGAGGACCAGATCGGCGACCAGCCAAGTTGGGAACTGTTTAATCCGAACACCGGCGAGTGGGGCAACGAAGCTGGCGCGATCCTGCACGGTAACAAGATCAAGGCCGGCGAGATGAACCTGCGATACATCGACAACCACTGGGTGTTCGTGATGTTCAACGAGGCCACGCTCGCCGTCGAGGTCCGCATTTCGGATACGCTGCCACAAAGCTGGAACGACGTGCCTGTCGCGACAATCGCCAAGAATGGCTACTGGGACTTTCAGCAGACGCCGATGAATTTCTCCCAACCTTACGGTGGGTACATCGTACCGGGTTCCACGATCGCGAACCTCGACGTCGTCATTTCGCAGTGGAACACGAACACCAACGAACGCTACATGTCGACGCAGTTCAACGTCAAGGGCCTGGACACGTTCTTCGGTATTGACCCTGAAGCGATGCGCCCGCACGACCAAAACGATGTCGACGTCAACGTCACACCAAACCCACCGCAGACCGATGACATGGACGCCGAAGATAACCTGATGTCCTCGGAGGGCAGTTCCAAGACGAAGGCGGCGCTCATCACGGTTGGTGTGCTCGCCGGGCTGGGCTTAATCGCTGCGGTGACGTGGCCCACCATCCGCCAGTACCTGCCACCGCAGCTGCAGCAACTCGTGGGCTAGCGCAGCTCGTCCCTCACGTAATCCTCGACGTTTTCCATGAATGCCTTCGGCGGGGCAAAGAAGTTGCACCCGGTGAGTGCCGTGGAAAAGTCGAGGATTCTGTCATAGTTGCCAACTGGCTCTCCGATGAACATGCGGCGCAGCATCCGCTCGGTGATGGCGACGTCCTTCGCGTAGCTCATAAAGAATGTGCCCTGCTGGCCGGCTGCGTCACCGAAGGTGAGGTTGTTGCGGACGATCTCCAACGATTCGCCGTCTTCATCTTCGATCGAGTTCACAGCAACGTGACTGTTGGCCGGTTTCGCGTCGTCGTCGAACTCGATGTCTTCGTGCTTCGTTCGGCCGATGACACGCTCCTGCTCCTCGACGGGTAAATCGTCCCAGGCTTTCAGATCGTGGACGTACTTTTGCAGCACGATGTGGCTGCCACCCGCCCACTTTCCTTCGCGGATAATCGCCGTTGCGATGCCGTCTTGGCCACGCGGGGACTCGGTGCCGTCGACAAACCCGAGTGGGTCGCGGAAGTCCTGGTACTGGAAGGCGTGCGTCTCATCGAAGTCTTCGATGGCGTCGCCGAGCTGTTTCGTGATGCGGCGCGCAAGTTCGAAGGCGACGTCGTATTCGTCGGCACGAATGTGGAAGAACAGGTCGCCCGGTGTCGACGGCGCGTGGTGCTTCTCTCCTTGCAGTTCAACGAACTCGTGGAGGCCTTCGGGCTTTTCCACGGTGAAGAGGCGATCCCACATCTTGGCACCGATGCCGAGCACTGCGCTCAAGTGAGCCTCGGGCCAGCGGAAGCCGACGCCGTTGACGAGCCCCGCGAGGCCACCGATGATGTCCACCACCTCCCCCTCATGACCCGGCGCGATGGTCAACGTCAAAAAGATTGCGTCTTTTGACTGCGGCAGGATGACGTTCTGGGAGACTTCTGTCGAATGTATGTCGCTCATAGGTGCCATCATATGCCCCTATGCTCTTTCGCCACTGGCGACCACCCGGTAGAGTCAGTGCGATGGAGACTTCCCGCAGCACAGGGCCCTGGGCAGCGTTGTGGTCGATGATGGTCGGGTTTTTCGTGATTCTGGTGGACTCGACGATCGTTGCCGTCGCTATTCCTGCGATTTCCACCGCGTTTAACGCCACCTACAGCCAGATTATCTGGGTGAACAGTTCGTACTTGCTGGCGTACGCGGTGCCGCTGCTGATTACGGGGCGGCTCGGTGACAGGGTGGGACCACGAACTGTCTACCTGTGTGGCTTGAGCCTGTTCACGGTCGCCTCGCTGGCGTGCGGCTTGGCAACCTCGATCGAGGCACTGATTCTTGCCCGGGCTGTGCAGGGCTTTGGCGGTGCCCTAGTGACACCGCAGACGATGTCGGTGATGCTGCGCACGTTCGCACCGCAGCAGCGGGGTGGCGCCATGGGCGTCTGGGGCGCAACGGCAGGGGTAGCGACAATCGTTGGGCCGCTGCTCGGCGGTCTCCTCGTGGACGCCTGGGGCTGGGCGTGGATCTTCATCATCAACGTCCCGGTGGGCATTGTTGGCATCGCATTGGCGTGGGCCTTCGTGCCGAAGCTCGAGCAGAATGCACGGACGTTTGACTGGGTTGGCGTCGCTCTGTCGGCTTCGGGCATGTTCTGCCTGGTGTTCGGCATCCAGGAAGGACAGACATTTTCGTGGAGCTTCGCCATCGTTGCACTCATTTGCGCCGGCGCCGTGTTGCTGTCGCTCTTCGTATGGTGGCAAGCGAAAACCACCCGGGATCCATTGGTGCCGTTGGAGCTGTTTTCTGACCGAAACTTTTCCCTCGCCTGCGTAGCAATTTCTACGGTTGGGTTTGCAATCTCCACCTACGTCATTCCGTGGATGATCTACGTGCAAAACGTGCAACACTACTCGCCAACCCAAGCAGCGTTGCTCCTGCTTCCCGCGGGATTGATTTCTGGATGCTTCTCGCCTTGGGTCGGCAAGCTCACCAACACGCATCAGCCCAAGCCGTTCGCGATCGCAGGGCTCTCGCTCGTCGCGGTCGCGATTGGTGCCGCGGCCTTCATTACCGACCCGAGTGTCTCCCCAATGTGGTTACTCGTGGTCTCCGTGATCAACGGGTTTGGCAACTCCATGGTGTGGGGGCCATTGTCCATGATCGCGACACGAAACCTCGATCCCCGCCTGGCCGGGGCGGGTTCCAGCGTGTATAACACCGTGCGACAGCTCGGCGCGGTCATTGGCTCGGCGGGGATCGCGGCAATGATGTCGCAGCAGCTCACGCGCCAGCTCGGGCCAGCAGCTGCCGACTTTTCCGGCGGCGGGAGCGCCCAAGCGCTCCCCGACGTGCTTCACCAACCATTCGCGCAGGCGATGTCCACGTCTATGCTTCTGCCGTTGAGCGTCGTCATCGTTGGCGTACTTGTTTCCACCAGGTTTGTGCGCACCCAGTCTTGGAACGATTAATCTTCCAGGGAAATCATGTACACAGGCGGCTCAATCTTGAAGTAGCCGAGGTGCTCCCAGAAGGCACGTCCTGCGTCGTTGCCTTCTGCCACCATCAGGTGCACTGCTGGGGCTTTACGTTCGCGCAGCCATTCCACGCAGCCGTCGGAAAGCAAGCGCCCCACGCCGCCTCCCCGGGCGCTAGGTCGCACTCCTGTCATGTGAATCCACCCGCGGTGGCCGTCGAAACCTACGATGGTCGCGCCGTCAACGACGCCCTCTGGAGACTCAGCGACAAGCACTGTGCTACCGGGGCTTTCCATCGCGAGATCGAAATCGGTTGGCGGGTCATTCCATTCCTGGGTAATACCAGATTCATCCCAAACATCGACGACCGCCTGGCGGTCGTCAGGGCGGGCTTCACGCAATGTGTACATAACAGGTAAGAATAAACGCTGAAAGGTAGAGCATGAAATGCGACGCAAACCCCGCACCCAAAAGAAATCCATCACGGGAGCATTCCCCGTAGACACCGGTACGGCAACCATCATCGCCGACGACCTTCGCGACGGCGGCTACACCCTCGAGCTCAACCGCGTACCAAGCTCCTACGTTGTGCTTGGCGCGCCGGAGGTGCTGACGTTCGACTACATGCAGTGGATCACGGGATTCATCAGCCCCGGCGACACCGTGCCCTCGGATTTCCGCGCGGTCCACCTCGGCGGGGCTGCGTGCACGCTGCCTGCATATTTCGCACACCGCTACCCCCAAAGCCACCAGACGGCGGTGGAAATCGATCGGAAACTCGCGCAGCTCGTACGCTGGGCATTTCATGAGAACCTCGAACCTGTCACAATCCGCTGCGCCGAAGCACGCGCGTTCACGCATGCCTGCCAGCGACGCAGCCTTGACCTCATCGTTCGCGACGTCTTCAGTGGTCCCTCCACCCCTCGCCCGCTGACCACCGTCGAGTTCTTCCGCGCTTGCGCTGCCGCCCTTCGTCCGGGTGGCATCTACATTGCGAACATCGGCGACAGGCAGCAACTTCCAAACACTCGCGCGGAGATAGCCGGGCTCCTCGAAGTGTTCTCTTACGCGGTGGCCGTCGCGCCGCCAGCAATGCTCGACGGCCACGAGTACGGCAATGTCATCGTCGCAGCGAGCAACACCCCCTTAGTTTTCGACGCCACCACCGCCCCTTCCCTTGCCGTCAAGGATGGCACGACGCTGCTCGACGGCGCTTCCACTCGCCGCCTTGCCCGGCGCGACTAACGTTTGCAACCGCAACGGACAGAATGAGCGTTTTTGGGGCTCGCAGTAGAGGACTAAGGTAACAATTTTGTCACGTCTGGGAGAAAGGGCTGATCTTTGAACCATTTTCGCGCAATGTTTACGATGGCACCCGCACGACGGGACCACATCCCCGCATTTCGTACAGCCGCCGGAGTAGCCATCCCACTACTGTTTTTGCTGTGTATCGGCCGTTTCGACCTCGCCATCTACGCCAACTTCGGCGCGTTCACAGGCGTCTACGGGCGCCATGAAACCCGATCAGAGAGGGCACGCCATCAGCTCCTTGCAGGTACCGCCATCGTGATCGCGATCGCCATCGGCGCGACAATGTCCTGGACACACACCAATCAGTGGCTCATCATGCTCATCTCTGCCATCGCATCCTCGGTGTGGGCGACCATCGCGCTGTGGTCAGGTACACGCCCAACCGGGTCCGTCTTCGTACTCTTCGCAATCGCCGCGGTGGGGTCCCTTGCCCACCCCGCACACCCGCTGATCGCGACAGCGGTAGCTGCGGCGACTGCGGGACTGTGTTTTGCACTCGGGAAGGTATCGCACCTCATTGGCGAAGGCCCCAACGTGCGTGAACCGCGAGGGGAGGAAGTGGGCGTCGATAAGCAGGCGCTGAAGCGAGAGGCAGCGCGATTCTTCCTCGCTCCCCTGCTCGCTGGAACGATCGGCATCATCTCCGTCGCTCTCATTGACCCGCTGTCGCACTTCTACTGGGCGATGGTCGCTGCGGTAGTGCCGCTGGTCAACAACCGCTACCGCGTGCAGTACTTTCGTGCCTTGCAACGTATGCTCGGCACCCTTTCCGGCATTCTCGTCGCCGGGTTCCTCCTCTCGCACCACATGCAGGAATGGCAGTTCGTGATATGGATCATCATCCTGCAGTTCTTGACCGAAACCTATGTCACCCGCAACTACACGCTGGCAGCGAGCTTCATCACCCCGACCGCCCTGCTGATGATCCAAGCCGTCGAACCTGCCCCCGTCGCGCCAATGCTCCTTGCGCGCAGTGCGGAAACCATCCTCGGTGCTGCCTCAGCGCTCGTAATTATCGCCATCGGATATACCAGAACCAACCCGCACTTGGTACGCCAACGCCTCAAGGCTGCCACCCCTAAAGCCTAAGGCCTAAACCTCAAACCGATACTCGGAGCCATACCGCGGCTGGTACAGCGCCGCATACTCCACATCCACAGCCCTGAAGTGTGGCGATGTCACTTCAGCAAGTGCCTGGATATAGTCCCCTACGATCGCCTTCGGCAGGCGCAGCCCCATCGTTAGGTGCGGAATCCACCGAGCACCACGGCCATCGGGATTGAGCTCGTTGAGCTCCCGCGCTGCTCGCTCAAGCTCGTCCGGGCCCTGCAGCAGCCACGCCACCGTCTGCTTCGACTTCGTCCCGAACACCACCGTGCCTACCCTGTCCAGACGCGCAGGCAATAACTGGGGCAGGAGTTCCCCTGCTCGGGCGATCACCTTTCGAGCCATCTGAGGAGCGAACGTCACTGACACGTGCGGGCGCTGCTACTGAACGGGAAATCCGCGCTGCGCCAGCTCCTCATAAATCTTGCGAATCTCCTGCTCCTGCGTCTTCGGCAAGCGCAGCAAAATGTTCTCCGGGGACATACGACCTCACTCGTTGATGTCTTTCAGGTCCACGATAACGTCGGGGTTGCCGAACGCCTTGCGGACACGCTCGAGGGCATCGGGAAGGCTCAGCCCGTCGGCGGCAGCGCTTAAGATCACGTCTTGTAGGTCGCCTCCTCGGCCCCAATCTTTGTAGTCATCAAACCCATATCCAGTGCCGGTGAGCACTTTGTCATCGTTGAACTTCAGCGCCATGACACCGTTTCCAACCCGCCACATCCACCCCGTCCCTGGGCAAGGCTCACTGGTTTTCGCTTTGCAACATGGCGTCGGAATCATCTCGAGACCCATGTACCGGTAGCGATCATCACTGTCATTGCTTGCCATGTTCGTCGAGCGCCTCCACCCTCAAGTGATTGTCTGCCACGTCTCAACGTACCAAACCGCCAGAAAGTTCGTTCATTTGTTCGAATCGTGCCGATCTGTGTCGGCGGGGGTTGATAGGGTGAGAGCAACTCACGAAAGGAGGGGGCATGACCAGCACAATCACCCGATGCGTCAACGATATTTCGGCAGCGCTGCGCACGTTAAGTGAGCTTTTCGCCGACCCCTCCGCCCTCACATTCAGTGATATCCGGCACGAAATGGAACGCCTCGAGGAGCAATTCAAAAAGAAGGCAACTATCGACGCCGCGTTCGCCTTCATCGCCGAGCGCGAAGAAGCTGGCCGAATTGTCGGCGCTAACTACCCCAACGCGTACCTCCAGCAGTGCCTCGACCTGTCAAAGGGCGAAGCCTACAACCGTCTTGAACGCGGCCGACTCCTCTTCGGCCAGCCGCCAGCACCTAGCACTCCCCCGGCCAGCGAGGAAAGCACCGAGGAGCTTTTCGCTCGCACCCATGAAGTGGAGCAGCAGCAGGCAACTGCCAGAAGAACGTCTTCCCAGGTTAGTGCAGAGAAGCAAAACATCATCCGGCGCGAACTCGACAAGTTGCTCAAAGCTGGCGTGGACGAACGCACCCGCATCTACTCCGCAGCCATGACCGAGGGCTTACGTCGCAACCCCGAAGACCTCCGGCAGTTCGTTCGCCGCGCAGTCAGCGACGTCAACCGGAAACACGCCCCACATACCAACCCTAATGCCGGGTATGAAAATCGTGGCATGTCCATTGGTCGTCGCAAATCGGATGGCACTGTAGACATCTACATCAACGCTACGGCTGGAGATGCCGCCCTGATCAAAGCGCACACAGACAAGGGCCTCGCGCCAAACTCCAACCTTCCAGCAGCGATGCACGACGAAGTGGACTCCCGCACCCGGCAGCAACGTCGGTTCGACCAGTTCTTCGCCATTTTCAAACAACACGAGCAATCGCACCAGAAGGCGAACGGCGGCGCTGCCTCGGTGGTCATTGCACTTACTCTCGACGACCTCGCCGACGGCGATGCTTCCATGCTTTACGGCACCAACACCGGCATCGAAGTCGACTGTTTCGATCTTGTACGCCTCGGCATGGACGGAACTACAGACTTCCTCCTCCAAGTGGACGGCGTCACCTCAGTACCACTGTGGATGGGGAGAACCACCCGGCTCGCATCGGTCGAACAGCGAATCGCAATGTTCGCCATCCAAGGAGTATGCTCCTGGCTCGGCTGCACCACCCCTATGTCAGAATGTGAGGCACATCATATCCTCGCCTGGATAAAGGGCGGACACACCGATATCGAAAACCTCACTGGTCTTTGCCGCGAGCACCACAGATGCAACAACGACAACAGAGACGGCTCCTTTAACAAGGGCTACATGGATTTCGACCCGCAAACAGGCAAAGCGGGATACCGAAAGCACCCGTCCGATCCAATGAAATTCAACCAATCGGTGCCTGCGAAACACTCGGCAGTCAGCAGAATCTACGCCGCAAAAGGCAGGTGCAACTGCGTACGGACCGGAGAGCGTGACCCCGCCTTGTATCCGCCAGGCCTCTCACCTCCCGTTACGGCTCCACTATCTCAAAGCGCCTAGGGTCGGAGGCATGAAGATCTTTACCGTCGGCCATTCAAACCTCGAGTTTGACCAATTCGTGGGCATGCTCGAGGCTTCCGGCGTGCGTGCAGTCGTGGACGTGCGCAAGCTTCCCGGCTCCAGGAAGTACCCCTGGTTCAACGACGATCAACTTGCCCAACACTTACCTGGGCACGGCATCGAATACTCCCGAAACGAAGGGCTCACCGGACGGCGCAACGTGTCCAAAACCGTCCCTTTCGAGGTAAACGGTAACTGGCGCAACCGAAGCTTCCACAACTACGCGGACCATGCGCTTGGCGACGAATTCGCACAGTCACTCCAAGCGCTCAGGGAACAAGCCAGGACACGCCCAACAGTAATCATGTGCTCAGAGGCAGTCTGGTGGCGTTGCCACCGACGTATCATCGCCGACCACCTCCTGGCCCACGGCGACAACGTACAGCACATCATGGGAATGACACAGCACGGCCCCACCCTAAGTGCAGCGAAGTTCAACGACGGAGCTGTCGTCGGCGAGGATAAGAAAGTGCGCTACCCGGAGCAAGAGACCAAGTAGCACGTTTCAACTACCCACCGCTGCCCCTGTTCCCATTTCCGCAGTACGCGCCCATTTTTAGCTAGAGGGGCGCTAACCTCTCAAAAAGCCTCTAAAAACGCATTGATTGAACAGGTAGCAAACTCTTCGCTTCAATGTCAGTTCAGCGCGTTTGAAATAGTTCAGTATTGACTGTATAGTTCAGCGCATGCTGACTATTGCTTCGCGCCTCGATGTCATGAACCGGCTCGGCCGGGCCATGGCGGATCCGACGCGCTCCAGAATCCTGATGACCCTACTCGACGGCCCGAGCTACCCGGCTGTGCTTTCGCGCGACCTGGACTTGACCCGCTCGAACGTCTCGAACCACCTGACCTGCTTGCGTGACTGCGGCATCGTCGTCGCCGAGCCGGAGGGCCGCAAGACACGCTACGAAATCGCCGATCCGCACCTCGCGACAGCGCTCAACGCGCTAGTGAACGCGACGTTGGCTGTCGACGAGAATGCCCCGTGCATCGACCCTGAGTGCTCGGTGCCCGGCTGCGACGGAAAAGGAGTGGACGCATGACTTCAGCATGTGGATGCGAACACGAACCAGCCACGGAAATCGAAGATCTCGATCGGCCATGGTGGAAGGACCCCGAGTTGCTACTGCCGATCTTCTCCGGCGTAGCCCTCTGCATAGGTCTGGCGCTGGGCTGGTCCGGGCTAGAGGCACCCGCGACAGTACTGTTCTGGGTCGGCCTACTGTTGGGGGCGTATACGTTCGCGCCCGGCGCTACCCGGAACCTTGTCACGAAGCGCAAGCTCGGCATTGGCTTGCTGATGACAATCAGTGCGGTCGGCGCGGTAATCCTCGGTTACGTCGGAGAGGCCGCGGCGCTAGCGTTCCTGTACTCGATCGCCGAGGCGCTGGAGGACAAGGCGATGGACCGGGCCCAGAGTGGACTGCGAGCACTGTTGAAATTGGTACCACAGACCGCGACGGTGCAGCGCGACGGTACGGCGGTCGAGGTCGCAGCGAAGGACCTCGTAGTTGGCGAGCTGATGCTTGTACGCCCCGGGGAGCGGATCGCCACAGACGGCATCATTCGGTCCGGACGCTCCAGCCTTGACACCTCAGCGATCACCGGAGAATCCATTCCGGAGGAGGTCGCACCCGGCGACGAGGTGCCCGCGGGAGCGATCAACTCCGCTGGTGTGCTGGAGGTCGAGACGACCGCAGCTGGAACTGACAACTCGCTGACCACACTCGTGGACCTGGTCGAGCAGGCACAGGCGGAAAAGGGCGACCGCGCCCGGATCGCCGACCGGATTGCCCGACCCCTAGTACCCGGGGTGATGATCCTGGCGGTGCTAGTGGGCGTGATCGGCTCGCTGCTCGGCGACCCCGAGACGTGGATCACCCGTGCGTTGGTGGTTCTGGTCGCAGCGTCGCCGTGCGCGTTGGCAATCTCCGTGCCGCTGACGGTCGTGGCCGCGATCGGCGCGGCCAGCCAGTTCGGCGTGGTCATCAAGTCCGGCGCGGCGTTCGAGCGGCTCGGCGGCATCCGTCACCTGGCGGTGGACAAGACCGGAACCCTCACCCGCAACCAGCCCGAGGTTACCGGGGTGGTCCCGGCAGACGGATTCGATCGGGCCCAGGTGCTTTCCTTCGCAGCGGCAGTTGAGCAGCAATCGACGCACCCCCTCGCCGCGGCGATCGCGGCAGCGGCGCCCGAAGCACCCGCCGCCTCGGACATCAGCGAGGAAGCCGGTCATGGCATCGGCGGCACCGTCGAAGGTCGACGGGTGCTGGTGGGCAGCCCCCGGTGGATCGACGCCGGGCCACTGAAGGCAGACGTTGAGCGCATGGAGTCCGAAGGTCAGACCTGCGTCCTGGTCACCGTCGATGACACCCTCGCCGGAGCGATCGGGGTCCGCGACGAGCTGCGTCCCGAGGTTCCCGAAGCTGTGCAGACCCTGCACGCTAACGACGTGAAGGTGAGCATGCTCACCGGCGACAACACTCGCACCGCCCGGGCGCTGGCTGAGATCGCCGGGATCGACGATGTGCGCGCCGAGCTACGCCCAGAGGACAAGGCAAGCATCGTCGCCGAACTCTCCTCCAAGACACCGACGGCCATGATCGGCGACGGCATCAACGATGCTCCGGCACTGGCGGGCGCAACGGTGGGTATAGCGATGGGAGCGACCGGCTCTGACGCCGCGATCGAGTCCGCTGACGTCGCCTTCACCGGCCACGACCTCCGGCTGATCCCTCAGGCACTGCAACACGCCCGCCGAGGCAGCAGGATCATCAACCAGAACATCGTGCTGTCTCTGGCTATCATCATCGTGTTGATGCCGCTGGCGATCAGCGGCGTGCTGGGCTTGGCCGCCGTCGTGTTGGTTCACGAGGTCGCCGAAGTCATCGTGATCTTGAACGGCCTGCGGGCTGCACAAACGAAGCGCTGAGTCACACTTTCGTCCAGCGCGCTGGCTCTCCGACGCGGATCTTGGAAGGATCGATCTGCTCAGGGACCAACCGTCATCTCAAAACTTTCGATGTCGAGCTCCATCGACACGGCCCGCGACAACCTGGGCAGTGTGTTTGGCAAAGGGCCCCACACCCATCAGCGTTGCCGACCCGTCGCCGGTCCAGTTGCCATACCCGACTAGATGCAGATTCTTCACCGCGGTTTCGCGGCCGCACATGAGGTGACGGAATGGGCCGAGGGCCGGGCGGAAACCAGTGCACCAGATCAGGTGGTCGTGGTCGAGCTCGCTCAAGCTATCGAAGATGGGGGTAGCGGTGAGCTGACCGGAGTTGCGGAGCTCACGTAAATGAGGCAGTGCGACAATGTCCCCGAGGTTCGGACCGGCATCGCCACCGAGAATTCGGCGGCGGCTGCGGAGAAAGAGATCGCGGCCATCGACATCATCAGGCATCCAGCGCGGCTGCTCAAGCGTGAACCATGTGACGTCCGACGTCCCGATGAGGTCCGCGGCGATCTGTGCACCTGAGTTCGCCCCACCGACCACCGCGACCTTCGCACCGCGGAATGGTTCGGGACCGGGGTAGGTCGACGAGTGCCACTGGCGTCCGCCGAAGGTGCCGGGATAGTAGGGCACGAAGGGCGCGGACCACGTGCCTGTGGCTGCGACAACGTGTTCCGCCGTGAATTGACCGGCGGTCGTACTGAGGTAGAACATCCCTTCCTCATGGGACACGCTGTGGACATGCACTGGGCGCCTGACCGGAAGGTCGTAGCGTTTTTCGTAGCTTTCCAGATAGTCGATGACATGACTTGCAGGCGGGTACCCCGGGTAGTGCGGCATGGGCCAGCCGGGCAGGTTGGAGAACTCCGCGGCGGAGAAAAGCGTCAATGACGGCCACGTATGCAACCACGCTCCGCCGGGTTCCTCTTGGTTGTCTAGAACCAAGAAGTCCACTTCGAAGCGCCGCAGGTAGTACGACGTGGCTAGGCCGGACTGGCCACCACCGACGACGATTGCCGTGTGGTGCTCAGACAATTGATCATCCCTCCAGAATCTCCCGGAAGCGCCACTCAGTGTCGTTTCTCATCGGGCACATGCCCGCCCAGGTGTGTCTCCGCGAGCTCACCAACGGGGGAGCTTGTCAATGGTAATCAACGATCTCCACCTTAATGCCCCGCGTTACACGTTGAACTTGAACTCGACCGAGTTTCAGTCGAAAGCTACCTGCCTTTTCGCACCATCAAGCGTAGTAAAATCCTCACCACGGAGCGCACGTATAAGTGGGAGCTGCGCGCCGCGGAGAACTGCGTGACCGAACGTGTGTCGGTGAACGTTGAAGGCGACGGATGGGGCGAAGCCTCGAGCTGTTTAGGTCCGAGCAAGGCGTGTGGTCGGCGGAAACCAATGAAGAGGGCGCCCAGCCTGAAGATCTGCCCTCCCCGGTATCGTCCAGTCCGCCGACCTGAAAGCCGTACTCGATTGCGATCTCGGTCTGTGCCCTCTCACCAACACAATGCCTATTCGTCGCTTGACGCTGCTTGAGACTCAGGTTCCGAAAACGCAGCTGATCATGGCTTGGATTGATATACCGTCCCTCCAGGTGATCGCATCAGACCAGTACTACAGCTCCGTCGATGCTGAAACTGTCCGATACGAAAGCGGAACACGGGGAGTCGACGTCGAGTTGGAGGTCGACGGTGACTGAGTGGTCGTACATTACCCCGATCTCGCACGTCGTATCTGATCCGGAAACAACTCTAACTACGCTGGGCGGTATGAACGATCTGACCATCGCGCCTGGCCCGGGGATCCCCGGTGGCCTCGTCGTCGCCGCGGCGGACCTGTCGGAGCGGTTCGCGAAGGCATCGGGCCCGGGCGGCCAAGGCGTCAACACCACCGACAGTAAGGTGCAGCTGTCCATCGACATCGCGGAATGCGCATCGCTTTCCGACGCCCAGCGTCGCCGCGCCCTCCACAACCTCGAACACCGCCTGGACGGCACGGTACTCACCGTGAGCGCATCGACGCAGCGGTCGCAGGTCCGCAACCGTGCCGAGGCGCGGGAACGCATGGCCATCTTGTTGCGCGAGGCTCTCGCCCCACCGCCTCCCCCGCGGCGGAAAACGAAGCCGACGCGCGGCTCGGTGCGGCGCCGTCTCGAAGCGAAAAAGCGGCGCTCGGAACTCAAGTCCACGCGTCGGCGGCCCCAAATTCCCTAGTTCGAACCATCCGCGTGCATATCCTCACGCTGACGGACCTGGTTCGGGTAACTGCTACGCCGAGACAGCGTGAACCGGCAGAATCCTCTCGATCTCGGCGAGGATTTTGTCTTCTGCCACATCCAGGTCGTACTGGGTCTGTAACCCCAGCCAGAACTGGGGGCTCATTCCGAAGAACTTAGCCAAGCGAAGAGCAGTGTCCGCGGTTACAGCGCGCTTACCGTGAACAATTTCGTTGATCCGGCGGGGCGGAACGCCGATGGAGACTGCGAGCTTGTGCTGGGTGATCCCCATTTCCTTGAGAAAGTCCTCCATGAGGATCTCACCGGGGTGAATCGGAGGGAGCTTGTCAGTGGTAGTCAACGATCTCAACCTCCTCTGGCCCCGCGGCAGACCACCGAAAACAGATCCGCCACTGGTCGTTGATTCGAATGCTGAACTGACCCCGCCGATCACCTTTCAACGCCTCAAGCCGGTTCCACGGGGGAATCCGTAACTCATCAAGAGTCTGCGCGTACCCAAGCTGGCGAAACTTGCGCAGCGCTACTGAGTGAATGCGGGAATCGATCGAGCGAACCCGCTCTCGATTCCACAAACGCTCAGTGTCCTTGTCAGCGAACGACTGGATCATGCTTCACCCTATCCCCCATAACGCGAAGCGTCAATAACGCTACACGTTAAATTTGAACTCGACGGTATGTCGTTGCAAAGTTACCCCCTCTCGTTAACACCATCAAAAGGAGTGTTATCCAATGAAAGCGTTCGGCTTCTTAAGCTTCGGGCATTACGCCTTCGGCAGCTAGTGCGGGCCATCTGCGGAAAAGATCGCCAAGACTCGTCTGGAGATCACCCAGGCTGCGGACGCAATCGGCGTGAACAACGCGTCCTTCCGAGTCCACCACTTCGCACTGCAGGCCTCCGCCCCGATGCCGCTGCTGTGTGCTATCGCGGCCACCACCAAAATCATCGAGGTGGGCACCGGCGGCATCGACATGCGCTAGCGCATACCGGGGTTGTAGCGTTTGAGTCATTGACTCCCGCCGTCTACAAGTATCTACACACTTGATCGGTGCTGCACGTTTCAGGATCCGGGTGCGCGGCGTCCTGGCTAAGGTCCGCGATAGTGTCGCGCAGCACGGAGAGCTGCGCGATCTGCTGCTCGATCTCAGCGAGGCGCACGTCAAGCAGGTCGCGCACGTGCTCGCAGGGCGCATGGCCGCCGTCGCGGATGTCGAGGATCTGGCGGATCTGGGCGAGAGTGAGACCCGCGGCCTGGCCGCGGTGGATGAAGTCGATCCGAGCGACCGTCTCGGGCGCGTAGTCGCGGTATCCGGACGGCGTGCGCTCGGTCGGGGGCAGAAGGCCCTGTTCCTCGTAGAAGCGAAGGGTCTTCGCGGTAGTGCCCGCCCTCTCGGCGAGTTCTCCGATCCACATTGCTGTCTCCCTCCGTGGCCGCGCTTGACCTTCCCCTGCACTGGAAGGTCCAGTATGGCTGAGACAGAGCAGAAAGCCAAGAGTTGACAGGAGTAGCGATGCCTACGAAGTACGATCTCGCCATCATCGGATCGGGAGGCGGCGCGTTCGCCGCTGCGATCCGCGCCAGCACGCTCGGGAAGTCGGTGGTGATGATCGAGCGCGGGACGCTCGGCGGCACCTGCGTGAACACGGGCTGCGTCCCGTCGAAGGCGCTCATTGCCGCGGCCGGCGCGCGGCACGTCGCGGTCGATGCCGCAACCCGGTTCCCCGGGATCGCGACGACGGCGGATCCCGTCGACATGCCCGCGCTGATCGCTGGGAAGCAAGCGTTGGTGGAGTCGCTGCGCGGCGAGAAGTACGCCGACGTCGCCGACTCCTACGGCTGGCAGGTCCTCCGCGGCGACGCCTCGTTCGTGGGCACCCCTGATGCGCCGGTTCTCGATGTTGCCGGATCCGACGGAAGCGTCGAGACCATCGAGGCCCACCACTACCTGGTCGCGACTGGTTCTCGCCCGTGGGCACCGCCGATCGACGGCCTGAAGGAGACCGGATACCTGACCTCGACCACGGCGATGGAGCTGACGGAGGTCCCCGAGTCGCTGCTGGTGCTCGGCGGCGGCTACGTCGCCCTGGAGCAGGCGCAGCTGTTCGCCCGCCTCGGCTCGCAGGTCACGCTGCTCGTGCGGTCCCGGCTCGCCTCGAAGGAGGAGCCGGAGGTGTCGAAGGCGCTCCAGGAGGTGTTCGCCGACGGGGGCATCCGCGTCGTCAGCCGCGCAGTGCCCACCCGGGTCTCCCGCGGCACGGGAGGCGAGGCCGTCGTGACCGCCGCCTTGTCCGGCGGCTCGCAGGAGTTCCGCGCCGACCAGGTCCTGGTCGCCCTCGGACGCCGTCCCGTCACCGATGGCCTGAACCTCGATGCGGTCGGGGTGAATACCGGAGACTCCGGCGAGGTGGTCGTCTCCGACCGGCTGCAGTCCTCGAACCCGCGGGTCTGGGCCGCGGGCGACGTGACCGGGCACCCCGAGTTCGTCTACGTCGCCGCCCACCACGGCACCCTCGTCGCCGAGAACGCGTTCGCCGACGCCGACCGGTCCGTCGACTACGCCCGCCTGCCGCGGGTGACGTTCACCGGGCCCGCGATCGGCGCGGTCGGGATGACCGAGAAGGACGTCCTCGCCGCGGGGATCCACTGCGACTGCCGCGTCCTGCCCCTGCACCACGTGCCCCGCGCCTTGGTCAACCGCGACACCCGCGGGTTCATCAAGATCGTCGTGAACGCCGAGACGAAAGAGATCCTCGGCCTGACCGCCGTCGCCAAGGACGCCGGGGAGCTCGCCGCCGCAGGCGTCCACGTGCTCGGCAGGACCGTCGCCGAGGTCGCCAACGCCTGGGCCCCCTACCTGACCATGGCCGAGGGCATCCGGATCGCCGCGAAGGCCTTCACCACCGACCCGTCGCTGCTGTCGTGCTGCGCATGAACGGCAACGCAGGCAATCGGGGAGATCTCATCCTGAAGCAGACGATGAGCGCCGATCAGGACCGCGACGAATGGCGCGCCGGTCCCGTCGTCGCTGCAGTGACCGGGCTGCTCTTGCTGGCATGCTGCGCGCTTCCGTCGCTGCTCTGCTGCGGCCTGCCGTTCATCGCGGCGGGCGGAGCACTCGCAGGCGTCGGTGGGCTCCTCGGTAATCCCTGGATCATCGGTGCCGGGACCGCCGTCGTGATGGCCGTCATGGCGGGGATGCTCGTCAGGCTACGGCGGCGGCACCGGCGCCGCAGGTCCGGCTGCTGCGAAAATCCTTCGACCGCTGATCGGAACCGATAGTTCGAGCGGATCCAGCGATCACTGCCACCTGCGGAGGCCGCTGAAATCGAAGCCCGACGGGAGAAGGAGGAGCCAAAAGCGTTCGAATCAACCGGTGACGAGGATAATACTGAGGCTGGATCCCGGCCGTCGCGACGCGGTCTCCGCTTCCGCCGAGACGAGAAAGGGTTGTGGGCACCTAGGCTGGGCGGCATGAACGACATGACCATAGCACCCGGCCCGGGGATCCCCGACGGTGCGGTCATCGCCGCCGATCTCGCGGAGCGTTTCGCGAAATCGTCGACTCCGGGCGGCCAGGGCGTCAACACGACGGACGGCAAAGTCCAGCTTTCCATCGATGTCGCGGAATGCGCATCGCTTACCGACGCCCAGCGTCACCGTATCTCGCGCAACCTCGAGCACCGCCTAGACGGCTCCGTCTTTACCGTGACTGCGTCGACTCAGCGGTCTGTGTTTCGCTAGTGGTCCTCTCGCCTGCACCTGCGACACAGCCTCGTGCCCCCGGGCCGTAGCGTTCGGGGGAGCACAATAGCCCCAGTCCTCATCACGTCCCGGGATCAAAGAGTTCATCGCAGAGGTTAAGCACTACACGTTGAACTTGAACTCGACGGCGTGTCGGCGCAAAGAAACCTTCCCGCTAAAGACAGCAAGTAAATCCAGAGAAGTACCGCAGGATGCGGTCATGGCGCTATCGCTCCCGGAACATCTAGCAACTCGGGAAGCAGTAGGGCACGGGAAGATGCGCGTCAAATGTACACCGCCCGCCAGGTCGAGTTGGGCACCAAGGTGCGCAAGCTGCTGGCGGACAAAGGCTACGTCTCCGTCGCCGCCCCCGGCTTCGAGGCCACCTCCATCGTGGTCATGTACGCCACCGCCCCGGAGCAGGCCAACGGATCCGCGTTCAAGCAGGCCGGCGTCCAGATCGCCAGCGGTGTTCCGCTGCAGGTCGGCGAGCCGGAGGGCTTTTCCGCCTTCCGCATCTGTCTGTTCGGCTTGGACAAGTGGGGCGATGTCGACGGCACCGTCGCGCGGTTCGCCGAGACGCTGGACAAGGTTGTCTCTGCCTAGCCGAAGGTCAACGAATACAGTTTCACGCCTGCCGTGGGCCGGATGTGCAGCACTCCCTCGGTGGGCGTGTCGCTTTTCGCAAGGTCGAGGGTTCCATCTGTGACCGGGAACGACTTTGTCGCACCGTCCGGATACTCGACCTCGATCTCGCCTTCACCCGAAACCACGAGCTGGACCCACTTGGCGAAGACGTTGATGTCCAGGTGTCCTCCACTGGTGGTCTGCACTGATTCCTCCTCGAGAATCCACGTCCCGTTCAAAGTGAACATGCCGCGCTCCGGAGCGGCCGGTTCACCGAAGTCGTGCTCGCCGTCGGTGTAACCGGGCTGCTTGGTGTACTCGGCGCGCGCAGTGCCGAGATAAGTTTCCGGGTTGCGGCCCTTCGTACCGCCTGCTGCTTCGCCGCTTTCGACCGGTTCGGGGAGGTCGACGTCGGGGTTGGCGTCGATGAGCAATTCACGCACGAGCTTTTCTGTTTCGGCGTAGCTTCCCTCCCCTTCCACGATCTGCCGGACGTTGCCGTGCTTGTCCACCAGGTAGCGGGCTGGCCAGTAGCGGTTGTTGAAATTCCTCCATGTAGCGAAGTCATTGTCCTGCGCCACCGGGTAGTGGATACCTTCCTTTTCTACGGCGTTGCGGACATTGCCCAGGTCGTGCTCGAAAGCGTACTCAGGGGAATGGACGCCGACGACGGTGAGGCCGGAATCGCGATAAGTGTCGTAAAGCTTGGTGATGTGCTCCCCCGCACGCTGACAGTTGATGCAGGCGTACGCCCAGAAATCAACGAGCATGACACCACCGTCCTGCGGGCTCGGCGGCTGGTCGGTGTTGATCCAGTTCGTCAGCCCCGCGAATTCCGGTGCCGGGCCACAATCCTGCAGCTGCGCGGGGTCGGCACGGCGGCACGACTGCAGTGAACCGCTCCCAGTTGGGCCGACCTTGCTGAGAGCGTCATTGGCCAAGTCCGAATTCTCAAAACGGTTCGACAGCGACGACGTCCAATTCGGCAGGGCACGCTGGATCGCCGCCGGCGCGTCGAGAGCTAACGCCACAGTGAAGACCAGGATGAGCACGCCGATGGCCTTACGGTGGCGCTGCACCGCGTCTACCTTGTCACCGATCTTGTTGCCCGCCAGGGCGAACACGAACAGCGGCAGCGCGGACCCAATCGCGAACGCGACAGTGAGCACCACCGTGTTCCAGCCGATCTGCCCAGTCGAGCCCGCCACCGTCACCGCTGCAAGCACCGGGCCCGCGCACGGAACGTACACCGCGCCAAGGGCCAGACCGATGAGAAAACCTCCCTTGCCGCGCGTTTTCTCCTGCAATGCCGTGGGGCGCGGAAGCGCGTCAAAGGGCTTCTGCAACACCTCCCCCACTGGCGGGAAAATCATTCCCAGCCCCACCCATGCCAGCAACACCACTCCCGCCCAGCGCAATACCGACTGTGGCAAATGCAGCGCACTAAGCAGAATCGTACCCAGCAGCGCGATCGCGGCGAAGCTCACGACCAAACCTGTCACCACGTGCGACGGTTTACGCCCGACGCTGACCCCCAGCACCACCGGCAACACTGGCAAAATGCACGGCGACAATGCCGTGATCACACCCCCGATGAATCCAACAAGAATCACGCTGATCATGAGTTTCCTCTACTTTCCGGTTACCTTTCCTACACCCAGCAATACGGAGTGAGCGCCCGCATCGGATTGGTCCAATCCGCATCAGCCCCCGGCTCCGTAGTACTCAGTGACGGGCCAGAAACACTGCGCCTGCGAACCGAAAAAGTGAAGGAGACACTATGTCTATCAACCGCGCAATCGCCAGTGCCAGCGCCATCGTCATCGCCGCCGTCGGCCTCGTTGCATGCAACGACTCCGGGGAGAAGATGGAGGACAAGATGGACGGCTCCATGACCCCGTCTTCCGCGGCGATGATGGAGGACAAGATGAGCGAAGAGAAAATGACGGAAGAATCCAAGTAGCACATAACCCAGGTATTAGAGTTAGAACCTGTGGATCTTGACCACCTCTTAGAAAGCGTGCGCGCGGGCGATAAAGTCGCCTTCGCCGAGCTTTACGACGTTCTGGCCCCACAGGTTCTAGGTCTCACCACCCACATCTTGCGCGACCGGGCCCAAGCGGAAGAGGTCACCCAAGAAGTCTTCGTGGAGGTATGGCTAAGCGCCCACACCTTCGACCCACACCGCGGCAGCGCCAAGTCACGGGTACTGCGGCTCGCCAAATCGCGAGCCATCGATCGGCTGCGGAGCTGGCGCAGCTCCCAAGCCCGCGACACCGACGATTTCAACAGTCAACTGACCACGTGGGTCGCTGCCGCTGAGGACGAAGCTCAACAGCGACTAGAGTCTGAGGAACTGCAAGAACTCATTGATTCAATCGGAGAGCCCCATCGAAGTGCGCTCATGCTCGCGTATTTCGGGGAACTCACCCACCAAGAAATCGCCGATGCCACTGGCGTCGCTCTCGGAACAGCCAAAACCCGGGTACGCGACGGGTTGCAAAAGCTTCGCAAGGCCGTGTCGTTGAAAGGAGGCCTGTGATGGATAAAGATATCGAGGACCTCTTCAATTCCGCAGCCACGCCGGTCACTCCGCCACCGGAGCTCAAACGCTCAATCATGGAGCGTATCGACGCCACCGACCAGGTCGCTGACTTCGACACCGCGCGGAAGAACCGCTCCGGGCGACGTCTCGCAACCGCCGCAGCAGCCGCCGTTGTGCTCATCGCCGGTGGCGGGTTCGCGGTCACCCAATTCACTGTCGACGAGTCACGCGAATCCGTGACAGCCCAGGGCGTCGACGAAATGCACGCAATTATGGAGGCCGACGACGCGCGTCAAGGTCAGGCCGACGCGATGGGCGCGAGCCTCGACATCGTGATCAGCTCTGACATGGGCAAGGGCGGCGCCATGGTCAACGGCCAGCCAGCTCTCGACGACGGCATGGGGGCACAAGTGTGGGCAGTCATGGATGACGGCGCCATGGAATCGGCTGGAGTCATCGGCCAAGAACCCCACGACGACGTGTGGATGCCGCTGCCCGGTGGAACTGCTTCAGTCCTCGTCACCGAGGAAGTCGCCGCCGGCGCGGCGCAACCCACCGGTGCGGTGCTGGCCAACGTGACGCTCTAGTCCCGGTTCCCTCCCTTGGCGCGCTTCAGCGCCGAGCACCGGACGAGAGCGAAGTTCACAGCACAATCCAGCCGACCAGGGCCGCGCCGATGACGACCGCCCAGGGCGGGACCTTCCACGAGGTGGGCGCGGCGTAGCAGACCACGGTGATGGACAGAGTGATCACGCCGGAAACCCCGGCGGTGAACACCGGGGTGTACAGCGCTGCACCGAGAATGCCGACCACCGCGGCATTCGCTCCAGCCAGGGCCGCACCTGCGCGTGGTGTCTGGCACCGAGGAAGGACGCGAACGTGAACAGCGGGCCTGGCATCGCCTGCGTTGCGCCGTAGCCGGCGAGGACGGTGTCTGCCCTCGCTCTCCACGCTGCTGTTGGGCGCGTGACTGCCTAGCCCCTTTACGCTCGACTTCACCGCGTGCTACGGCCGCCTTGATGCGCGCGAACATCCGGCCTCCGTCAGTACTGAGGTCCGCATCACCATTCGCGGTAAAAAGCTTCAACCCGTGCTGTTCCGCTCTGTCGATCCACCCTTCGAGCTGCGCGGGCTGCCGCGTTAGACGATCCAAGTCCCAGCAGATAATCGCGTCTAGCTCGCCTCACTGAAGACTAGCCACCATCGCGTCGTAATCGGGACGTTCCACGTCTTTCTTAGAGGCCGAGATCGACTAATCCACATAGGTGTACACGACCATCCAGCCACGCTGCTTTGCAATGGCTTCACAGTCTTCGCGCTGACGCTCGATGGCAAGACCGTCCATTGCAGCATCGAGCGAGATGCGAAGGTAAATGGCAGCACGTGTTGTCATACGACTAACACTGGCGCGCCTTAAGTTACATTGAACTTGAACTCGACCACGTCTCCGTCTTCCATGACATAGTCCTTGCCTTCTTGACGCACCTTGCCGTTGGCGCGGGCCTCCGCCATGGAGCCGAACTTGTCGAGGTCTTCGAAGCTGACAATTTCAGCCTTGATGAAACCTTTCTCGAAGTCGGTGTGGATGACTCCCGCGGCCTTCGGCGCAGTGTCACCCTGGTGGATCGTCCAGGCGCGAGCTTCCTTCGGGCCTGCAGTGAGGTACGTCTGCAGGCCGAGGGTTGCGAAACCTGCTTTCGCAAGGGTCTCCAGTCCGGGCTCGTCCTGCCCCACAGATGCGAGGAGCTCCGATGCGTCCTCTTCATCAAGTTCGAGTAGCTCGGTCTCGGTTTGCGCGTCCAAGAAGACGGCCTCAGCAGGCGCGACAAGTTCGCGCAGTTCCTGCTTGCGGGCTTCGTCGGTGAGCACGGCTTCGTCGGAGTTGAAGACGTACAGGAATGGTTTCGCCGTCATGAGGTGCAGGTGGTGCAGCAAATCGAGGTCGATGTCCCCTGACTTTGCCGCGGCGAAGAGGGTGCGGTCGTCCTCAAGCACTGCCTGCGCTTTTTTGGCTTCTTCAGCTTCTGCGGCGACGTCCTTGCTCTTACGGCCTTCTTTTTCTAGGCGTGGCAATGCTTTCTCAATTGTCTGTAGGTCAGCGAGGATCAGCTCGGTGTTGATGACGGAGATGTCGGACGCCGGGTCTACCTTGCCGTCAACGTGAATGACGTTGTCGTCGGCGAACGCGCGCACCACCTGGCAAATCGCGTCGGCTTCTCGGATGTTTGCAAGGAAGGCGTTGCCCATGCCTTCGCCTTCAGAAGCACCCTTGACGATGCCGGCGATGTCAACGAACGACACAGTGGCAGGCAGAATGCGCTCAGATTCAAAGATCTCAGCCAACCGCTTCAGGCGTGGGTCTGGCAGCTCTACCAGCCCCACGTTCGGCTCGATGGTTGCGAACGGGTAGTTCGCAGCGAGCACATCATTCCGCGTCAACGCGTTAAATAGGGTTGACTTTCCGACATTGGGCAAACCGACGATTCCAAGTGTAAGACTCACGCTGGCCAATCCTAGCCCACCGATCACGTTGCCGTCGAAAAGTTTGCAGCTCGCGGTCGGGTTACGTTTCTTTCCCCCTCGGATGGGGCACAATAGGTCGGGTGAGCACTCAAAAACCTCTCGACTACGACGCCAATCCGATCGATCGTGGCATTGTCTACCGCGCGTGGATCAAGTCCGCCGCAACGTTGACGCTGCGAGTCCTCATTGTCGCGGTGTTTTTGGCCGCGCTTGGCAAAGTAATTGGCATGTTTTGGGCGGGCATCCTCCCCGTTGTGCTTGCGCTCATCATCTGCACTGTGCTCGCTCCCGTCGCAGGTTGGCTTCGTAGCCATGGCCTCCCAGCTGGATTTGCGGCACTCTTGACGTTGCTTGGCTTCTTTGGGTTTCTCGGCTTTCTCGTCTCGTTGATTGCCCCGGACATTGCGGCGCACTCGAGATTGCTCTATCTGCAAGCGCTCGAAGGTGTGCAGCGGTTGCAGCTCTGGCTGCAGGGTCCACCGCTCAATGTCAACCCCGATGATCTTGATGAGGGCGTGAACGAGATTGCGCAGTGGCTCCAGAAGCAGGCCGGGGCAATCGCTGGTGGCGTATTCACAGGTATTGGCACTGCCGCAGGCCTGATTGTCACACTGTTTGTGGTGCTTGTCTTGACGTTCTTCTTTTTGAAGGATGGCCACAAGTTTTTGCCTTGGCTTCGCAGTGCTACCGGGGGTCGCGCAGGCCTTCATTTCACTGAGCTCTTCACTCGAGCGTGGGACACGCTTGGTGGTTTTATTCGCGCCCAGGCAGTGGTCTCACTTGTCGACGCCATCTTTATCGGCCTCGGCATCTACTTCGTAGGCGTCCCGATGGCTTTTACGCTCGCCGTCTTAACGTTCATCGCGGGGTTCATCCCGATTGTGGGTGCGGTTGTGGCAGGCGCGCTTGCCATTTTGGTCGCGTTGGTGTCGCTTGGCGTAACCCAAGCGTTGATCGTGTTTGCCATCGTCATTGTTGTCCAACAGCTGGAAGGCAATGTGCTCTCCCCGATGCTGCAGTCCCGTGCAATGAACTTGCATCCAGTGATCGTGCTGGTCTCCGTGACCGTAGGTGGTGGACTCTTCAACCTGATTGGTGCCTTCTTGGCAGTCCCCGTAGCTGCAATGATCGCGGTTTGCTACCGCTACGCGCTCGATATTGTGCGCATCCACTCAGGGGAAGTACGCCCGGAAGATCTTTCTTTCATCACCGAGGAAGGTCGCGCGATTGCTGAGCTGGAAAGCATCGAAAGCCAGCACAAGCGCGATGCGCTGCGCGAGGAAGATGAATGGGCAGCCACTGTCCCCTCGGAGGCTGCACAGGGAGAGTCCGCGGAGGAGGATCTTGATCAACCCGATCGCCGCTTCCGTCCGCGGTACAAGCCCGACAAGTTAAAACAGGTGTTCGATCGACTGCGTCCTAACGCCTAGTTTTGTCCCGCTCATGTGCTCTACTAATGCACATGGACGCATCGACCGCACTGCTATTGATCTTTACGGGCCTCCTCGTTGGGGCCATCCTGGGCTTTTTTGGCGGCACGTTTTGGATGCAGCGTACCAACCCCCAACAGCACCCGCCTACTGATCTACGCCCGCTGGCACAGGCACTTCGTGACCTACAGGTTCGTCTCGAAGACATCGATAAAGAGCAAGCAGTAGCGCAGTCTGCCTTGGCAGGCCAAGTACAAGCAATTGCGCGCACCTCATCCAGGCTCGGGGACCGGACTGATCAGCTCATCACTGCACTGCGCTCACCGCAGGTCCGAGGCAGATGGGGCGAGGTGCAGCTGCAGCGCGTGGTAGAGCTGGGTGGGATGGTAGAGCACGTCGACTTTGACGCTCAGGCGTACATGCGTTTCGACGGCGCCTCGCTACGCCCGGACATGGTTATCCGGCTCACCCAGGATCGAAACATAATCGTCGACGCCAAGGTTCCGTTTTCTTCATACCTCGATGCGCTCAACACGGAAGACCCGGAAGAAAAGCAAGGCTACCTGCGTAGACACGCGCACCTGCTGCGAAGCCACGTCGATACGCTGTCCTCAAAGTCATACATAAAGGCATTTCAGCCCAGCCCGGAATTCGTCGTGATGTTTGTCCCAGCTGACCCATTCTTGGACGCCGGTCTCGCTATCGACCCGGAGCTGCTCGACTACGCTTTTGCCCGCAACGTCGTCATCGCGACCCCCACGACGCTGTTCGCACTGCTGCGCACGGTTGAACTTGGGTGGAGGCAAGATTCCATGAATCGGGAGGCGCAGACCATCCAGCGTCTTGGCGAAGAGCTGTACCGGCGTCTCGGCACGCTGACAGAGCACTACAACCGCGTCGGGAGCAGTCTTGAGAAGGCGGTCGAGTCGTACAACGCAACACTGGCGTCGCTCGACAGTCGGGTGATGGTCACCGCTCGTAAGCTCGAGGAACTAGGTGCAGCTGGGCACTCGTCGAGCGCGCCGGAGCTTCACCCTATCGATGCGCGACCGAGACTCCGCGACTCAGATTCGTCGAATTGTTAGCCCCTGGAGCGGGTCAAACTGGCAAGACTCGGGGGTAGGCCGGGTAGAATGCCCAGCGTGTCTCAAAACTCTCTCCGATCCCCGCGCCCTGGTACCGCCACCTTCCACGGTTTGCCTACCGTTTCCAGCATCGGCATTATCTTTGCTGCGCTGCTGACCGGCGTCGTCATCGCAACGTCGGCGGGATACATCGGATGGCCTCTGCTCGTACTGTTCAGCGTCGCGGTCATCGCCGTGACAACGCTGGTAGACCCGCGGGGTTTGTTCCTTACCGTCGCGGCTACCCCGCTTTTGTTCGTCATTGCGCTGCTTGGGTTTGGATTGATTTCAGCACGCAATCAGCTCGGGGCCGCTGGTGCAGGCGGGAAAACCGCTATCCTTATGGTGCTTTACCCAGTAATCGAGCACTTCCCTATTCTCTTCACGGTGACTGCTGGTGCCCTGGTGATCGCCATCGTGCGCTACTGGCTGATCCAACGCCATAACGATGAAGTCCTGCGCCGGGAGCGAGCGCAGCGCCGCCGCATGAGCCAGTCGAACCGCAGGACCAATAGCGAAGGCCGTCGGGCCCGTGAACGCAGCCAGGGTGGCATCACGGTCGATGAGCTGTTGAAGCGAACGAAGGCAGAACGCAGTCAGGCCCGCCCCCGTGGGGAGCGGGCCCGGCGAGTTGCCTCACGCCTTGGCGAGGACCTGTACAAAAACGAAGATCGCTAGGCGAAGGCTAGACGAGCACTAGCTGCTACGGCGCGGCTGACGCAGATCCCGCGGCAGCGCGAACGTGATCGTCTCTACCGTAGTGGTGACTTCCTCTACATCGGTGTAACCGCGCTTCGCCAGCTCCGCGAGCAGCTCCTGAACCAGAATTTCCGGCACCGAAGCTCCCGATGTTACGCCAACGGTGTTGACGCCCTCGAACCATTCGTCTTGTACTTGGTGGGCGTAGTCGATGAGGTATGCGTTGTTGGCACCAGCGTCGAGCGCTACTTCCACCAGGCGCTTCGAATTGGAAGAATTTTGCGAGCCGACCACAATAACGAGTTCCGTCTGCGGTGCGATCTTCTTCACTGCTACCTGACGGTTTTGCGTTGCGTAGCAGATGTCGTCGCTAGGCGGGTTTTCTAGATCTGGGTAGCGCTCGCGCAGCTTTTCAACGATCAGCATCGTTTCATCAACAGACAGGGTGGTCTGGGATAGCCACACTAGCTTCGTCCCCTCTGGGAAGTCGGGAAGGGCGTCGACACCCTCGACCCCGTCAACGAGGTGGGTGACCTCCGGGGCCTCACCTGCGGTACCTTCGACTTCCTCGTGGCCCTCGTGGCCGACAAGCAAGATCTGGTATCCGTGCTTGGCAAACCGCTTCACCTCGTTGTGCACCTTGGTCACGAGCGGGCACGAGGCGTCGAGCGCCAGCAAGTTGCGCCCGTCCGCTGCTTCGCGGACCGCGGGGGAAACTCCGTGCGCGGAAAAAACAAGGTGCGAGCCTTCGGGGACCTCGTCGGTTTCGTCAACGAATATGACGCCGCGCTTCTCTAGTGTTTCCACTACGTACTTGTTGTGGACGATCTCTTTTCGCACATAAATTGGGGCTCCGTATTTTTCCAGCGCCTTTTCTACAGTGACAACTGCACGATCCACACCTGCGCAGTAACCGCGAGGTGCTGCCAGAAGAACTTTTTTACCCTGATTTGTCATGGAACCGACCCTACCGAATCAACGTCTAAAACAGTAGGTACACATTCTTGTGGTGATCTATCTATGAAACAATGACAGCGTATTCCATCGACACGCTGGGAAAGGAGCGGTGTTGACACAAGCACAAGGTGAGCGTTCAGCCTCACCAAGTAGCCCTGAGCAGCCATGGCCAGTGGCAAAATTGAATAAGTCGGTCAAGGGGTGGATTAACCGTCTGGGCCACTTGTGGGTCGAAGGCCAGCTCACGCAGGTGAACTACAAGCCGAGCTGGAAATTCTCCTATCTCACGCTCCGCGATACACAGCAGGAAACGAGCGTGCAGCTTACGGTTTCCTCGGACTACTTAAGGAGCTTGCCGACGCCACCAAAGGACGGTGACCGCGTCGTCATCTACGGCAAGCCGGCCTTCTACGAGGGCCGCGGCTCCTTTTCGATGTGGACAACACAGATTCGCCACGTCGGTATCGGTGAATTGCTCGCGAAGATTGAGCAGCTTCGGAAACAGCTTGCAAGTGAGGGTCTCTTTGACCGCGCGCGCAAACGGCCGATTCCCCTACTCCCGAACACGATTGGCCTCATTACTGGTCGCGGCTCAGCCGCCGAGCGCGACGTGCTTTCCGTGGCGCAGAGCCGTTGGCCCGCGGTCCAATTCCGCGTGATCAACACCGCGGTACAGGGACCGAACGCGGTACCCGAGGTCATTCAGGCCCTGCAGACGCTTGACGCGGACCCCAATGTTGAGGTCATCATCATTGCCCGCGGCGGTGGCTCGGTCGAGGACCTCCTTCCGTTTTCCGAGGAGGCACTGCAGCGCGCCGTGGCTGCGGCGGGGACGCCGGTAGTGTCTGCCATTGGCCACGAGCCAGATAACCCGGTGCTCGACAACGTCGCTGACTTACGCGCGGCCACTCCAACCGACGCCGCTAAACGCGTCGTCATCGATGCCACCCAGGAGCTTGCATTTCTGTCTGAGGCGCGCGCACGCAGCGCGCAGGCGCTGCGCACCTGGGTTTCCACCAAATCGGAAGAGATCCAGTACTGGCGCTCGCGTCCGGTGATGCAGAACCCGTTACTGGCAATTGAGCGTCGAAGCGAAGAGGTCTCACAGCAGGTTGCTTCGATGCGACGAGAGATCAGCCACCTGTTGGCACGAGAAACGCAGCAGGTCGCTGCGCTCCGCTCACAAGTTTCGGCGTTAGGGCCAGCAGCAACTCTGGCGCGCGGATATTCCGTAGTACAAGTCCTCCCCCGCGACCATGCCGATCCTGAGGTTGTCACCAGCATCGAACAATCACCACCCGGATCGCAGCTGCGCATCCGCGTCGCGGACGGTTCCATCACCGCAGCAGCAATGGGGACCACCCCCGCCGATTAAATCCACACAGCAATTTCACTAGCATCTAGCATCAAGGAGACAATCCATGTCCGAAAACACGTATGGCAATGGCCAACCCACCGACGCCGCATTCCCCGACCCCGCAACGCTTTCGTTCGAACAAGCTAGGCAGCAACTCGTAGAAACAGTGAGGGTCCTCGAGCTCGGGCAAATGAGCCTTGACGAATCACTGAAGTATTGGGAGTACGGCGAGGGGCTCGCGAAGCGCTGCGAGCAGCTACTCGAGGGAGCATCAAAACGTGTCGAGGCCGCTATTCAGCAGCGCGACGCGACTGAGCAAACACCACAGTCGGAATAGCCTGCTGCCACGGCATCTACTGCGCTGACAGCGGCTCGGTCGCGAGCGCAGTACGTATCAGTTCCTCAAACTCGGCGTCTGTTCCGGCACCTGTGACGGCGAATCGTGCGTCGCCAGCATCGATAACCCACAGTGGGCGAGTTTTCGCCTCGGTACCCTTAAATATCTCAATGCTGTGGCCATCGATCGTGTCCTGGCGGTCAAGCGTGCGCTGCTTTCCGTCGACCTCGGACTGGACCGTTTTGCTGTCCGCACCCGTTTGCGTCAGCTGGATGAAGCCACCATCGGGCGTGACCCACCCTACGACTGGAGCTGGCTGCTGAGCGATCATGCTTCGCCGCGCGGAGTTCGTCACCCAACCTGTTGGCATTTGAGGGTAGCGCACCGGAAAATCGACTCCGCGAGCCTCAAGGCCAAGGAACGTCTTCGCATCGACTTCTTGCACAGGCCCATTTTCGGGCTTACCGGGATTGAACGTGCACAGCCCGGTCGCACCAACGGCAATGATCATGACGACCACGATCAAGATGACGTTGATGAGCATGTCTCTGCCGTCTTGGAAAATGCGAGGTTTGTTTTCTTGAGCCACGCGCTCCAGTATGACATGGATTCCTGATACCCCCGAATTTGTCTTTTACCCCCGCGCGTTGGCTTTTTACGCAGGAAGTCCCCAGTTCAGACACCACTATTCGCAGCATTGCCCTATTTTAGGTGTAGAAACGACGGTTCATGTCTGGCAAAAGTGCCATGATAGAGGTGTGCCAGACCGCAGTGGTATGGCTTTGCAACGCGGCATGATGTCGATGTTGTCACAACTAAAACTAGTTTGCCGCAGGAGGGCACTGTTTCATGTCTGAACAAACTTCTGAAAACTTCCCTGACCGTAACCTTGCAATGGAGCTCGTGCGCGTTACCGAGGCTGCTGCGCTTGCCTCTGGCCGCTGGGTAGGTCGCGGGATGAAAAATGAAGGTGACGGCGCCGCAGTCGACGCCATGCGCAAGATGATCAACTCCGTCACGATGGACGGCGTCATCGTCATTGGCGAGGGCGAAAAGGACGAGGCGCCGATGTTGTTTAACGGCGAAAGTGTCGGCAACGGTTTTGGCGCACAGGTTGATCTGGCGGTTGACCCAGTCGACGGCACGCGCCTGATGGCGGAAGGTCGCCCGAATGCTATTTCGGTTATCGCGGCTGCCGACCGTGGTTCCATGTTCAACCCGCAGGACGCGTTCTACATGAACAAGATTGCAGTCGGCCCTGAGGCTGTCGGGGTCATCGATATTACGAAGTCCGTCGAGTTCAACATTAAGGCAGTGGCAGAAGCCAAGGGAGTCGGCGTTGGTAACGTGACTGTGGTGGTACTCGACCGCCCACGTCACAACAAGCTGGTTGCGGAGATTCGCAAGGCTGGTGCCAAGGTACGTTTCATTATGGACGGAGACGTTGCTGGTGCCATCGCTGCTGCCCAGAACACCAACTCCATTGACATGGCGATGGGCATCGGTGGCACACCGGAGGGGGTTATCACGGCGTGTGCATTGAAGTGCCTTGGTGGTGAGATCCAGGGCCAGCTCGCACCGCAGTCCGATGAAGAGCGCGAACGCGTGCTGGCAGCGGGCCACGATCTCGACCGTGTGCTTGGCCTCGACGACTTGGTGGCCTCCGATAACTGCTACTTCGCGGCTACCGGTGTCACCAACGGCGACATGCTGCGCGGCGTCTCCTACCGTAAGAATGGCGCTACCACCCGTTCGTTGGTAATGCGCTCGAAGTCTGGCACCGTCCGCTACGTGGAGTCCCTCCACCAGCTGCCGAAGCTTCAGGAGTACTCGGTGATCGATTACTCCGGCCCGATCAAGTAATTCAAAGCGTCGATTTTCTGTAAGTATCAAGTAAAGGAAAGATTGAATGGCCGATAAGCAGTACCGTATCGAGCACGACACCATGGGTGAGGTCAAAGTACCTGTTGATGCACTGTGGCGTGCTCAAACTCAACGTGCTGTAGAGAACTTCCCGATCTCTGGCCGGGGCCTCGAGAACCAGCAGATCCGCGCCCTTGGGCTCCTCAAGGCCGCGTGTGCGCAGGTCAACAAGGATTCGGGCAAGCTCGATGCGGAAAAGGCTGACGCGATCATCGCTGCGGCGAAGGAAATCGCAGACGGCAAGCACAACGACCAGTTCCCAATTGACGTTTTCCAGACGGGTTCTGGCACTTCCTCGAACATGAACACTAATGAGGTCATTGCTTCGATCGCGCACGCAAACGGCGTGGAAGTCCACCCGAACGACCACGTCAACATGGGACAGTCCTCGAACGACACCTTCCCAACTGCAACGCACATTGCTGCCACCGAAGCTGCCGTCGAAGTGCTGGTCCCGGCCCTGCAGGTGCTGCAGAAGTCACTGGCTGCGAAGGCTGAGCAATGGCACGAGGTAGTGAAGTCGGGCCGCACTCACCTGATGGACGCGACCCCGCTCACGCTTGGTCAGGAGTTCTCCGGCTACGCGCGTCAGATCGAGCTCGGCATCGAGCGCGTTGAGGCAACTGTTGGCCGCCTCGGCGAGCTCGCCATTGGCGGCACCGCGGTTGGCACCGGCATCAACACCCCAGCAGACTTTGGCGCAAAGGTGACCGCAGAGCTGGTGAAGCTCACCGGACTGACACAGCTGTCGGAGGCAAAGAACCACTTCGAGGCCCAGGCCGCACGCGACGCTCTGGTGGAATTCTCCGGTGCGATGCGCACTGTTGCAGTCTCGTTGTACAAGATTGCAAATGACATCCGTCTGATGGGTTCAGGCCCACTCGCAGGGTTCGCGGAGATTCACCTCCCAGATCTGCAGCCAGGCTCGTCGATCATGCCTGGCAAGGTGAACCCTGTCCTGTGCGAGGCGGCAACCCAGGTCTCAGCCCAGGTGATCGGCAACGATGCCGCAGTGGCATTCGGCGGCTCGCAAGGCCAGTTCGAGCTCAACGTGTTCATCCCGATGATGGCGCGCAACGTGCTGGAGTCCGCTCGCCTGCTGGCGAACGTCTCTCGACAGTTCGCTACCCGCTTGGTTGACGGTATCGAGGCGAACGAGGCCCGCATGAAGCAGCTCGCGGAGTCTTCACCATCAATCGTCACCCCTCTGAACAGTGCAATCGGCTACGAGAACGCTGCGAAAGTGGCAAAGCATGCGGTGAAGGAGGGCATCACGATCCGCCAGGCTGTGATTGACCTCGGCTTCGTGGACGGCGAAACGTTGACTGAGGAGGAGCTCGACAAGCGTTTGAACGTCCTGTCGATGGCTCATACCGAACGCAACTAGTCTTCGCTACAATCATCCCTGCTACTGCCCATGTTCATGAGCACGACCAGGGATGATTTTTATGTCTGATTCTTTTTCGCAGCTTCGTACAGCTGGGGGCTCAAATAAGCCATGGGTTATTGGCGGTGTCTTAGCTCTGGTGGTCTCGCTTATCGGGATAGCGCTCGCCGCAGCGTACTGGTCCGCTCAGCCAAAGCCGGAGCCTAACGGGGTGCCTACAGTTGTGACGGTGACTGCGTTTCCTGAAGCTCCGCAAGTGCGTGACGACGCCCCCTCTGGAACATTCCAAGGCACCCTCCAATCGCACAGCCCTGATGCTGCCGTAGCGGCGTGGCCGGCGGTGTTCTCCCTCCATGAAGGACAAGGGATGGTCAGCTATCCTCTGAGCGGTTGCGTGGCGCTTATCGCGCATGATGGCAGTGCTTCCGCTCTGACGAAACAGTGCCCTCCAACTACTGATGATGGTTTCTGGAGCTTCTCCAGCCCGGAGCCGGGAATCGTTGAGGCACAGTTTTTCGAGCGCCGCGGTGATAGCTCTCCAAACGTGGAAGGCTCACTATCGCTCCTGGTTGAATAGGTTTCTTTGATATTTTTGCACGGAGTGTAAGATTGCACTCCGTGAATTTTCCCGATCAGTCAGAAGGTCTCCGGCAGCGAAAGCGCCGCGAAACACGGCAGCGAATCTTCGATACAGCTGCATCGCTTGTGGCACGCGACGGCTATGACAATGTCACAGTCGAGGAGATCTGCCAAGGTGCAGGCATTTCACGGCGGACGTTCTTCAACTACATGGACTCAAAAGATGACGCTGTGCTTGGTCCCTTCCCTCTCGAGTTCACCAGCGAGAGCTTTGCACGCATTGCTGATGAGTCGTCCACGAACATGTTGTCCCTGGTAATCGATGCAATGGAAGAATCAGGTGCCGAAGATCGAGCCGAGGATGCCTGCCGAATCCAGCGGCTCATGCAGGACAACCCATCGTTGGCAAACGCGATGCTGGCCCGCAAACGCGATACGCTACGACACCTCGAGCAGGCTGTGCGTGAGCATTTTGCGAGCCACCCCGAAGACCGCCGTCTAGATGTCACCATAGAGGCAGAAGCCCGAATCGTTGTGGAACTTTTTCGGACAACGCTTGTGCTTTATGCGCGAAGCCTTCATTTCCAAGAGGAGGGTTCGCCGAAGGAGCAGGCTCGTAGCGTAGCTGCCGTCGTCACGAAGTATGCAAAGGAGTTGCAGTGGTAAACAACACTAAGCCACACGTTGGCCTGATCTTTGGAGCGCTACTCATCACGATGCTGATGAGCTCATTGGGCCAGATGATTTTCTCCACTGCCCTGCCGACGATTGTCGGTGAGCTTGGTGGCGTAGATCACATGAGCTGGGTGATTTCGTCGTTCCTGGTCACGATGACAATCGCGATGCCAATTAATGGCAAGCTCGGTGACAGGGTCGGACGCAAGTGGCCTTATATTGGCTCGATTGGCCTGTTCGTCATTGGTTCCACCTTGGGTGGGCTTGCACAGTCAATGCAGCTGCTCATTATCGGGCGCGCCGTCCAAGGCTTTGGCGCTGGCGGCATGATGGTCAACTCCCAGGCAATCATCGCGGAGGTGGTTCCAGCTCGTAGCCGTGGCAAGTACATGGGTGTGATGGGGGCAGTATTCGGCGTTTCTTCCGTGCTTGGCCCCGTGTTGGGCGGCTGGTTTACGGATGGCCCCGGCTGGCGTTGGGGCCTTTGGATGAACATCCCGCTGGGGCTTCTCGCGATGACGGTCTGCACAATCGTGCTCCACCTACGCAAGGGGTCGCGGTCAGCACAGAGCATCGACTGGCTGGGCACCGTGCTCATGGCGGTTGCCACGACTTCTCTTATTTTGACCACAACGTGGGGTGGCACTCAGTATGAGTGGTCCTCGCCTATCATTTTGGGTATTTCCTCGCTTGCGGTTGTCGCTGCAGCGCTGTTCGTCTTCGTTGAGCTGCGCGTACCGAACCCGCTCATCCCCATGCACTTGTTCCGCAATCGCAACATGGTCTTGACGACGGCCTCCGGAACCGTGCTGGGACTGGCTATGACCGGTGCGCTTGCTTACCTGCCTACCTACCTGCAGATGGTGCACGAACTCACGCCAACGAACGCGGGGCTGATGATGCTGCCAATGGTCATCGGCATCTTGGACACTGGCACTACCGTGGGGTTCATTATCGCGAAAACGGGCCGCTACAAGGTCTACCCGATCATCGGTATGGCCATCGTTTCGGTCGGACTCTTCCTCTTCTCGCAGCTCGAAGTGTCCACACCGCTGACCACGCTGGGTATCTACATGTTCATTTTTGGGTTCGGACTCGGCTTAGTCATGCAGGTACTGGTACTTATTGTCCAGAACTCGTTCCCACTAGCAATGGTCGGTACTGCAACAGCGACGAACAACTTCTTCCGACAGATCGGCTCCGCGATCGGTGCGTCGCTTATTGGTTCGCTGTTCATTCACAATATGACGGAGGAGCTCGCGGAACGCCTGCCAAAAGCATTGGCCTCGATGGCCCCTAGCGAGGCAGCCCCTTACGCCGAGCAATTCTCGAGCGCCGGTGGGCACAACTCCCTCACCCCGCACGCGGTTGCACAACTGCCTGACGTACTGCGCGACGCCGTCCTTAATAGTTACAACGACGGCCTGACCCCAGTGTTCTTACTGATGGTCCCATTGGCCGCCGTTGCGTTGGTGCTGCTCTTCCCGGTCCGGGAGGACCCGCTGAAAGAGACGCTGGACTAGGAACGATGAGGCGTGACTAGACCTGGCTTTTGCCTGGTTTCTTTTCTCCCGGCTTCGGCAACAGCAGCTCGTAGATGTCCGAGTCACGCCACTGGCCTTCCCGCTCACCGTAGGACATTTTCGCCATGTGATGGAAGGTGCCAACTTTCTCAAACCCGCGCGACTTGTGCAGCCCTGCCGATCCTTCGTTTTCCGGGAAGATCCACGAGTGAATCGACCACTTATCAAGTTCGATGCACGTCGCGATGAGCTTGTCTAGCAGCGCACCGGATACCCCCATGCCGCGCGCATCCGGATGCACGTAGATGGAGTCTTCAACTACTCCATGGAACACGCTTCTCGACGACGCCTTCGCCGCAGCTACCCATCCGAGCACACGCGAGTCATCGTGTTCATCAACGGCAACAAACACCGTTTCCATGATCTTCGCCCTGGAAAACTGCTCCCATGTCAAGCCACGCGTCTCGTAAGTTGCGTTTCCGGTACTCAGACCCATCTCGTAGATGCTACGCACCTGCGGGTAGTCTTCTGGCCGGATTGGTCGAATGGTAAACCCTTTTTTGGTCATAAAAAACATTGTCCTCATTGGTCACACATCGTGCAACCAACGGGGACAAAAGCCGTTGTAGAGCTACAAATTACTTCTCGATGATGTTTGCAGCGAACGCGCCGGTGTCGTTGTTTTCACGAGTCCACTCGATGGTGCCGTGCTCGAACTCCTGGAACCAGCCAGATTCATTTGGAAGTGGGGTCTCGGCTGCGGTTGGGAAGCCAACCTTGTCCATAACGCCTTCATTCGTCAGCCACACGTTAGCAATTTGGCCCCAGATCGGAGCGCCACCGGTGTTTTCATTCCAGGCGACGTGGTGGTCATTGTCAAAGTCAACGATCCAGCTGCCATCGTGCTCCGTAACCTTCATCGGCTCGCCCCACTCCGAGTCAGCGTACTGGCCGATTGCCTGGACCAGACCGGTTGGAACCTTGACCTCTTCACCGTCTGCGGTAGTCAAGGAGACAGACTCCGTAGAGCCCTCTGCACCATTAGCGTCGGTGGCGGTCTCAGCAGCAGTCTCCGTCTCGGCTGCCTCTGTAGCTGTCTCGATGTTGGTCACCGTTGCGGTGCCGGAAGCACCATCCGCAGCGGTGGTAGCAGTGCTATCGGCGCCCTCTCCGTCAGAGCAAGCAACCAAGCCTGCGGCCAGAGCGGTAGCAGCAACGGCGGAAGTAAAAACCTTCTTGTAATTCATCAAAATTTCCTTTCGTTGTTGAATTTGTCTGGTTTCCATTATGCAAATTTCACTTTCGCCGCCTCCGTTTCACCCCCGTTCGGGGTGTTTTCCCGGCCGCACCCTTGCGCTTTTTCCCACGTTTCGTATATAAGCGTTTGCCCTGCGCAGCACGGGAGTCTGACACCTGTTTGCGCCGCCTCGTCCCAGCAGTCGGCTCACTCCCCCTCGACGAGCGAGCGGTGCGCCCTTTTGCGACGCCCACAAAGTCCTGGATCTCGTCACCGTCGTCGGCTTTCCGCCACACCAATGCAATCTCAGTTTCAACCAGCGGAGCGTGCCAAACTTCCAAACACGCGATCTGTTTCTTCGAGAGCACCTTCAACAACGGCAACGGGGCCAATGCCACGCCAACGTTTGCCGCAACGACCTGCAATGCACCACGAAGCTCTTCAAGTGACGCCTCCGGCTGGTAGACCCAGTTGATGATTTCGCCTTCGAGGTCCGCGTAATCGACGCGCTCCCCAAGCTCTGCAAACAAAGAGTCCTTGGGCACGGCAACGCCGGGAGCCTCGGTATAGAGACGGACCACGTGAAATTCATCGGTAATACGGTCATCGGGCAGGCGCATCAGCGCCAGCGATGTAGAAGTCGTCTCGTCCAGGAGATCAGCGAAGGGGTCGTCGACACCTTGCGTATCGAGCGAGTGCGGTGTGGACTGTGCGAAGCGTTTAAACCACTTCCCTGGCTCTGTGCCGGTGACGAAAGCAAGCGATAGCATGGCACAATGCTACCGTTTGGTGTATGACTACACAGAAGCCATCCGGAACCGCGATGAAGGCCGCGACCGCCGCGAAGAAACTCGGGATCTACCTGCCAGCGACGCCGCAGGAGTTCCAAGACAATGCCGTGACGCACGCGCAACTGCGCGAATTACAGAACAATCCCCCAGAGTGGCTGCAGGAACTGCGCCGCAATGGGCCACACCCCCGCCCCGAGGTGGCGCGCAAACTCGGGATCTCAATCACCGCACTCAAAGCAAACGACATGGACAAGCCGCTCACCACTGAGGAGATCAACGAGCTGTTGAAAAACCAGCCGGAATGGTTGAGCTCGGCCCGCACCACTCATTCAGAGCAGCGCCAGGCCGAGCAGCAGCAGTAGCTCTTAGAGCATCTTCCAATCTTCGAGGCCCGGGTAGAGCGGGAACCGCTCCGCCAGCGCGTCTACGCGGGCGTGCAGGGCGTCGACGTCGGCGTTCTCACCCTGGATAAGCGCCTCGGCGATAATTTCCGCAACTTCCTCGAACTCTTCCTTGCCGAAGCCGCGGGTCGCCAGCGCCGGGGTGCCAATACGCAGCCCCGACGTCACGGCTGGCGGACGCGGATCGAAAGGAACGGCGTTGCGGTTCACCGTAATGCCAGCCTTATGCAGCAAATCCTCTGCCTGCTGGCCATCCATCGCGGAGTTACGCAGGTCCACTAGCACAAGGTGGACATCGGTGCCGCCGGAGACGACGTCGATGCCGGCTTCCTTGGCGTCTGGCTGGGTCAAGCGCTCGGCGAGAATCTTTGCGCCCTCGAGCGTGCGCTCCTGGCGGTTACGGAAAGCCTCCGTCGCGGCGAGCTTGAAGGCGGTAGCCTTCGCAGCGATCACGTGCACCAGCGGGCCACCCTGCTGGCCTGGGAACACTGCGGAGTTGAGTTTCTTGTGCAGCTCGAGATCGTTGGTCAGGATGAAGCCGGAGCGTGGTCCACCAATGGTCTTGTGCACCGTGGAGGACACAACGTGTGCATGAGGCACCGGCGACGGGTGCAGACCAGCAGCAACCAAGCCAGCGAAGTGCGCCATATCGACCCACAAGTACGCACCAACCTCGTCTGCGATCGAGCGGAACTCAGCAAAGTCCTCGTGGCGAGGGTACGCGGACCAACCCGCGATGATCACCTTCGGCTTGACCTCGCGCGCCTGTTCACGCAGCTTCTCCATGTCGATGGTGCACGTGTCTTTTTCAACCTCGTACGCAGCGACGTTGTACAGCTTGCCGGAGAAGTTGATCTTCATACCGTGCGTCAGGTGGCCACCGTGAGCGAGGCTGAGGCCCAAGATGGTGTCGCCCGGCTCGCACAGCGCCATCAACACAGCCGCATTCGCCTGCGCACCGGAGTGTGGTTGCACGTTCGCGTATTTCGCGCCGAAGAGCTCCTTCGCGCGGTCGCGCGCCAGGTCTTCAACGACGTCGGCGTGCTCGCAGCCACCGTAGTAGCGACGACCTGGGTAGCCTTCGGCATATTTGTTTGTAAACACCGAACCCTGTGCTTGCAGCACTGCTCGCGGAACGAAGTTCTCGGAGGCAATCATCTCCAGCGTGTTTCGCTGGCGCGACAGCTCCTGAACGATCGCTTCGTGAACTTCGGGGTCAAAAGTAGCGAGATCCTGGTAGCGGAGGTCTTCAGACACGTGCACCGGGTCCTTTCAAGATCAGACAGTCAATCATGTTATAGCTCATGCCCAGGCACACCTACGCCTGGCACTGCTATGCAGTATAAGCATCAGCGCTACGAAAGAAGTCCACTTTATTCAGGAACTTCAGAAGTATCTGTACCTGAGTTCCCCGGCACGAAACAACAAATGTAACAATGTTACGCATGGCGAAATCTCCCCGCACTTCGGATTCGAGCCCTTATTTGGACTTTCACCGCGACGATTGGCGGCACCGACGTGCGCAAATGCCACAAGTCTTGACGGAGGACGAAGTAGCCAAGCTCAGTGGTATCGGCGAGAACCTCGATATGCAGGAAGTTGAAGACATTTACCTTCCGATCTCTCGCCTGATTCACCTCCAGGTACGGGCCAGACAAAAACTTACGAAGGCTACAGAGACGTTTATCGGTGATGACCCAGGCCACGTGCCATTCATTATCGGGATTGCGGGGTCGGTGGCCGTCGGCAAGTCAACGACTGCCCGTGTACTGCAGGTGTTGCTACAGCGTTGGGACTCTCATCCTCGAGTGGACCTCATCACCACCGACGGGTTCCTCTATCCCAGCAAAGTGCTCAAAGAGCGCAACCTGATGGACCGCAAAGGATTCCCGGAATCCTACAACCGGCGCGACCTCATGCGCTTTGTCACCGAGGTCAAGTCGGGTCAACCACTGGTCAAAGCGCCGATATATTCTCACTTCGCCTACGACATCATCCCAGGCGAGTTCATTGAGGTCCGCCAGCCGGACATCATCATTCTCGAAGGGCTCAACGTCCTCCAAACCGGCCCGACCCTCATGGTGTCCGACCTCTTCGACTTCTCAATTTATGTCGACGCCCTCACCACCGATATTGAACGCTGGTACATCGACCGCTTCATGAAGCTTCGCAACACCGCGTTTCGAGAGCCCGGCGCGCACTTTGCGCACTATGCCGACATCGATGAGGCGCAGGCCCGTCACAAGGCACGCGATATTTGGCAGTCCATCAACCTGCCGAACCTAGTGGAAAACATTGCTCCCACCCGTATCCGTGCCTCGCTCGTGCTACGCAAAGGCGCCGACCATTCAGTGCAGTGGGTCCGCATGCGCAAAATGTAGCGCCAGGTAGCTGCCTACTTGCCGAAGCGACGGGAGCGCTGCGAGTACTCGCGCAACGCGCGAAGGAAGTCAATCTTGCGGAACGCGGGCCAGTACGTGTCCGTAAACCAGATCTCGGAGTACGCCGCCTGCCACAGTAGGAAGCCGGAGAGGCGCTGCTCCCCCGACGTCCGGATCACTAAGTCTGGATCGGGCTGACCTGAGGTGTACAGGTGCTGCGACACGGACTCGACGGTCACTGCGTTGACCAGTTCGTCCACGCTGCAGCCGCTGGCAGCGGCGTCGCTAATGAGGCTGCGAACGGCGTCGACAATTTCTTGCCTGCCGCCGTACCCCACCGCAATGTTGACGGTCAGGCCAGCTTTGCATGTGGTGGTGTCGGCAGATCGGCGCATCCTTTCTGCAACCTCATCCGGCAAGAGCTCCAGGTGCCCTACGAGCCGAACCTTGCAGGAGTAAGACTGCGTCGCAAGGTCCTCGATCACCTCGGAAATAATGTCGAACAGCAGCTCAACTTCTTCCGAAGTCCGTTGCAAATTCTCCGTTGATAACAGGTAGATCGTAACGACGTCCACGTCCATTTCCGCCGACCACCGCACAAGTTCGCCGATCTTCGCCCCACCCACCCGGTGGCCATGAGAAACATCGGTGAACCCAGCCTCACGGGCCCACCGTCGGTTGCCGTCCGCCATGACCGCGATGTGCTTCGGGCGTTTCTTGCCCTTCAGCTCACGCTTCAGGCGCGCTTCATACAGCGGATACAGAATTTTTTGGAGGCTACTCACGGACCCAACCTTACTCACCAATCAACGGTATGTATGTTAGATGCCTTAGATCCAACGCTTCTTCCGGCGATCAAGCACACCCGCCTCCGCCATGGCCTTATCCAGCGCCTCCTGGTCAAACGGGTCGATTCCGTGCTTCTCAGCGAAGAGGCTGCGACGGCGGAACCGCGAGTACCGGCGATGGAACGCAAACCCCAGAGACAAAATGACCACAGCCAGCATCACCAACAGCAACAGGCCGAATGGCGAAGCCTTGCCAAAGTCAGGCCCCACCGGGTTTTCCTTCGGCGCCTGCGCCACCAAGTAAGCAGAGGTGTTGATAATCGCTGCGTGTGCTGTCGTCATCATGTGTATTTCGTCTTCCTTGTGCTGAAAATGTTAGCGCTCTTGCCCGAAACCTTCAGCGAGCGCGTCCGCGGTCTTCGGGTCAATACCGGCGAAGAGATCATCTTCCGGCAACGTTGATGCTACGCGAGTTCTGGCCAACTCAAACTCTTCTGTCGGCCATACCTCCTGCTGGTCCTCAACTGGGCTCGCCAAAAACGCGCCCGCCGGATCAATCTGTGTCGCATGTGCCGTCAGCGCTGCTGCACGCTGGGGGAAGTACTCCGCGCACTCCACCCTTGTGGTCACGCGACTCATCACATCCGCTTTGTTTTCTTCCCACCGCTGAATCATCAGCTCGTACGGGCTCTTCTTTCCCTGCGCGTACAAGCGGTCCTGCAGAAGACGCATCCGCTGCAGGATAAATCCATGGCTGTAGTACAGCTTCAATGGCGTCCACGCCTGCCCTGCTTCAGGAGCAAAGGATGGATCTCCCGCCTTGTCCCAGGCCAGCATCGAGATTTCGTGGACCATCAAGTGGTCGGGGTGCGGGTAGCCACCGTTTTCGTCGTAGGTAATGATGACATGCGGCCTGAACTCTCGAATCGACTCGACGAGATGCGCCGTCACTGCCTCCGGGTCTTGGGTCGCGAACGAGCCTTCCGGCAGCGGGGGCAGCGGGTCGCCTTGTGGCAGACCCGAGTCTTCGTACCCCATCCACTGATGTTCCACGCCGAGGGCCGCCGCGGCCTCCGCCATCTCCTGCTCCCGGACCTCGAGGATGTTCTCCAGCACGCCCGGCCGATCCATCGCAGGGTTCAAGATGTCGCCTCGTCGCCCGTCAGTACATGTGACGACGAGCACCCGGTTCCCCTCCGATGCGTATTTTGCCATCGTTGCTGCACCTTTAGAGGACTCGTCGTCTGGGTGTGCGTGGATCGCCATCAAGCGCAAGCCGGCCACTATTCCTCCTAGAACTTCTTCGGGGCCTGATTCCGTAACTTCGCGCCATCTTAGTACCATTGGAACGGATTGCAGCTACAGCGTCATCCAGCGTCATTCAGCGAGGTAGGTAACCGTGACTTCTCCCAGTCGCCCAACATCCCGATACGGCTCCAGCACCACCCCGACAGCCACGAAACGCAGCAACGCCGCTGGCCGGATCGTCGCGCTGATCGCCATCGGCCTCGTCGTCGTGCTGCTTTACAGTGTCTTTGACTACTTCAAGAAGCAGGAGTCCCGCACCGTCACTGCGGATTTCATCTCGCTCGAAGCTGTTGACGACAACACCACACGCATGTGGATCGATGTATCACGCAAAGACGTCGAGGCCCCTTCGTACTGCATCGTCACTGCGGTCAACTACGCGCATGCCGAAGTTGGGCGTCGAGAAGTAGTACTCCCCGCAGGCGGGCAGGAGCTCGAGCGGGTCGCCGTCGAACTACCGGTGCGCGAGCCGGCAGTCTCAGGACGTGTCTACGGCTGCTCGGACAATCTGCCGTTCTACATGGACCCCACCAGCACCTTTTACGACGCCCGCTAAGCCTCACCAGTGCACCACCTGCGCGGCAGCTGTGCTATTATCCGCCTGGTAAAGTTGCCCGCCAACCGGCGGGCTCGTTTGACATATATAGGGAAGGTTTTTACCTGATGGCGCAAACTCAGCAGCAGTACATCACCCCGGAGATGAAGGCCAAGCTTGAAGCTGAGCTTCAGCAGCTCATCGACAATCGCCCTGTCATCGCAGCCGAAATTAACGAACGCCGTGAAGAAGGCGACCTCAAGGAAAACGCTGGCTACGACGCCGCGCGTGAGCAGCAGGACCAGGAAGAAGCTCGCATTAAGCAGATTTCCGAACTGCTGGCTAACTCCACCACGGAGCGCTCCGGCATCGTCGAGGGTGTAGCCCACGTAGGTTCCGTCGTGCACGTCTACTACAACAATGACGAAAATGATAAGGAAACGTTCCTGATCGGTACCCGCGCGGCTTCGACGGACAACGAGGACCTGGAGACCTACTCGGAGAACTCTCCGCTCGGCGCAGCCGTAGTCGGTGCTTCCGAGGGTGAAACCCGCACCTACAACGCCCCAAATGGCCGAGAGATTTCGGTAACAATCGTCTCCGCAGAACCGTATGATTCTGTTAAGGCTTCCACGCCACGGGCGAAGTAGCCTGTCTACGCCATCGGCGTTATCCGTGATCGCTGACATTGAAGGAATTCCTGTGAATAAGTTCTTTTCCCGCAAGCTAGTACTCACCAGCGTGGTCGCACTCGGTGCTGTGGGCTTGACTGCCTGCCACCCACCACACCAAAACCCGTCGGACCTGAAGGTTGATACGGCACAAAGCCAGGACCCAACTTCGCTTCCTGGTGAGCGCGCGAAGGCAACCCCGACGAACGTAACCGATGCAGCAGGCGCTACCTCTGAGGCTGCAGTCACCGAGACTGTCACCGCTATGGGTGCTTCGGACAAGACCCCACTGGTCAATAACTGCGGCAGCGTCGGCCTTGAGCGTCCAGCTTCGCTGACTCTCAACTGCAGCGACCAGAACGATTTCCTCCAGGACATCGTGTGGGATACCTGGTCTGAGCAGCTCGCGCAGGGCACCGCTACCCGCACCACGGTCAATCCGAACCGCGAAATCGAAGATGTGCAGGTTGTCCTGGGCAACCCAGACATCGTAGATGGTGTGCTCGTGTTTAAAACCATCACCGTTGACGGCACGTCTATCAACCCTGAGGGTGCACGCTAAGTACGCTGAATACAGCAATTAGCTCCCTGCCCCGGCCCAGCGATGTTGTTGGCCGGGGCGCTTTTGAGCGCAACTAGACAAAAATACCCGGCCTCACAGTCGTGGGGCCGGGTATTTATTGCAGTGAGCGCGTGCGCTATCGCTGTTGGAAGTAAGACAGCAGGCGCAGGATCTCGGTGTAGAGCCACACCAGAGTCACTGCCAGGCCAAGTGCAACGCCCCAGGCCGCCTGCGATGGGGCGCCCATGCGCACCAACTTATCGGCGACGTCAAAGTCCTGCAGGAACGCAAGTGCGCCCAGCACGACGCAGACCAGGCTAAACACGATGGCGATGGTGCCACCACCGCGAAGCGGATTCATGCCTGTAAAGATGCTCAACAAGAGGTTGCCGACAACCAGGATGAGCACGCCGAAAATGGCTGCGGTGAGGATCCGATTAAACCGCGGGGTAACGCGAATGGCACCGGTGCGATAGACCACAAGCATGCCCGCGAAGACACCGAAGGTGCCCAAGATCGCCTGGAAGATTAACGCGCCTGCGTCCGCGCCGGCGACACTGAACTGCCCGGTGATGGCGAATGAGAACCCACCAAGGAACAGGCCCTCAGCAGCCGCGTACGCCAGGGTAATAACTGGGGAACCGTACTTTTTGCCAAATGCGTGAATCATCACGAGGACGAAACCGGCGACGGCACCGACCAGCGTCAGAATGCTGGCAATGGAGCCGTACCCACCGAGGTACAGTCCGAAGTTAATTACTGCAAAGGCGACAATTACGGCAAGGGTAATGCCGGTTTTAGTGACAACGTCGTCAACCGTCATTGGACGGTCCTCAGACACGGTGCCCGCCGATGCACCCATGGGTGCTTGCTCGTACGGGTTCGCGGCACCGTACCCCTGGTACCCAGTGCCACGTTGGGAATCTACTCCCTGCAGAGTTTTCAATACAGGGTTGTTGCTACTCACGGACCCCTGATCCTTTCTTTTGAGAACAATCGTTCACCTACTCCAACGCACTGGGTGTTGTTTTAGTTCCATGCGCCCAAAGAATTTGTCCGGATCACGCCACTGAGCGTGGCCTCTGCAGCAATCTGCACCACAATTCATGTCCATCTTTCTGGCAGCGCTATACTTCTGTACGTTTGTCGCACTCCAGGAAGGTCGCCATCCCATGCCGCCCCCAATATCAGGTTCTCACCGCTATGTCCCCGCCCTCGACGGGATCCGAACGCTAGCGGTCATGCTGGTTATCGCGTACCACCTCAACCTCCCTGGGTTCAGCGGTGGCCTGCTAGGCGTGGGCGTGTTCTTCACCCTCTCGGGGTACTTGATCACGCTTAACCTCATGCGTGGGCACTACCGGGATAACTCGCTGCACCTGAAGACGTTTTGGGTCAGGCGTTTCCGCCGTCTCATACCTGCGATGCTGACCACAGTGTTGGCAGTCGTGATTCTTTCCGTCGCGTTCGATGCGGGCAACCTTCGTGACCGCTCGTTTGAAGCGTTGAGCTCCATTTTCTACGTGAACAACTGGCATAACATCGCCGTCGGTTCATCGTACTTCGATCAGTTCAATGGCCCCGGTCCGCTGGACCATATGTGGTCACTGGCGATCGAGGAACAATTTTATCTCTTGTGGCCGCTGTTGCTGTGGGTGCTGCTGAGGGTGTTCCGTCGTGGGTGGATTGTCGCCGTCGTGACCACGGTGCTCGCCGGAGCTTCCTTTATCTGGATGTGGGTGCTCGCTGATCCTTCTATCGACGCGACTCGCGTCTACGAGGGCACCGATACCCGCGCGGGCGGGCTGCTCCTCGGCGCGGTCTTAGCAATCGTGGTTTCCTCACGGAAGCACGCCGGTAAGAACATTGGTTCCTCCCCTGTTCTGAGCACCGTTGTTGGCACCCTCGGCTTCGGCGGCATCTTCGCGCTGAGCATGCTCGTCGCGCAGGAAAACATGTTCTTGTACAAGGGTGGGATCCTGCTTCTGAACCTTGCGTCAGTTGCTGCTATCTACTCAGTCATTGGGGCGCGCGGCCCCTGGACGACCATTTTCAGCTGGGAGCCGCTTCGCTGGATCGGCGAACGCTCCTACGGTATTTACCTGTGGCACATGCCGGTGATTTACTTCATGCCGGATGCGTGGTTGCAGGATCACCGCGTGTGGTCCTCCATCCTCGTGTTTGTGCTTTCGACTGCACTTGCTGCGCTGAGCTGGACCATGTTTGAGAACCCAATCCGTCGCAATGGCGTGTTCGGGCCCCTGAAGCAATTCCGCGCACACCCGTTGGAGGCACTCCGCCCGATCACGCTTGGTTCGACGATTACGCTCGCCGCAATCATTGCAATAGGCATCCCGGCTGTGTTCGCCATGGATACCTCGAAGCCGAACACCACCATGTCCCTGCCTCAGGATGCGCAACGCGGAGGCACGCGCGACCATCGCGAGGGAAAGGACAAAGCCAAGGAAACTGAGGAAAGCTTGACGACGTCCGCCTCTGAGAAAGCTTCATGGGAGGACCAGCCTTCGGACGTGAAGATGAGCTGCGAGAAGGTCATCCACGTCGGCGATTCCACCTCGATTGGCATGTTCGATATCAACCAGCTTCCTGAAGGCGCGGTCACTGCGATTGACCGATACTTGGACGCTGGCGCAAGCGAGGTAGATACGAGCGTGTTTGGCGCTCGCGCGACGAATCAGGGATTCAACGGCAACGGAGAGAACTACCCGTCTGCGATTGAGTCCGTGCAGCAACTGCTCGCCCAGGGTGCAGCTGACGATGGCACCTGCTGGGTCATCGCCACCGGCGTGAACGACGCCGCCAACGCAGACGCTGCCCGCTCCTACGGCTACGACCCCACGGGTGAGTTGGAGGCAAACATCCGCAAGATGCTTGACCTGTTGGAGGGCTACCGCGTGATGTGGCCGACAGCCGCAACGGGTAACCCGTCGAATGGCTACTACGCCAACGAGAACATGGACGAGTTCAATGTTGCATTGCGCAAGGTTGCGAAGGAGCGTCGAGACGTAGTCGTCTACGACTGGGCGAGCGAGGCGCGCTCCAACTTGGATTGGTTCCTCGCAGACGACGAGGTGCACTACAACGCCACCGGCAATGACATCCGTGGCAAGCACTTTGCTGCCGCACTTGCTCACGCGTTCCCGAAGGATATCCCGGTAGACGCCATCCCAACGGACGCGGAGGTGACTTCCAAGGGGCCGAAGCTATAGTTTTGGGCATGGCCACTTGGAAAGAAATTGTCGCTGCAAACCCTGACCACTCCGAGAATTACGCCCAGCGGTGGCGCAACTTCGTGCAACAGGGCAAAGATATCGACGGGGAGGCCCGGCTTATCGACGCCCTCTCCGCCCGCCACTCCCGCATCCTCGATGCAGGGTGCGGGACTGGTCGCCTTGGCGGCTATCTGGCAAAGCGTGGACATATCGTCTTCGGTGTGGACATCGACCCGGTGCTGATCGGGTACGCGAAGCAAGACTTCCCCGAAGCAACTTGGGTAGTTGGCGACCTTTCCGCCGATCCGATCGAGGTCCGCGATATCGATATTGCGGTCTCGGCAGGCAACGTGATGGGGTTCCTCGCCGTCGACGGTCGCAGGCCCGCGCTTGAGAACATCTTCCGAACGCTACGTCCGGGCGGACGGTTCGTCGTCGGCTTCGGGCGTGGGCGCGGATGGGAGTTCGACGACTTCCTCACCATGTGCCACGAAGTCGGGTTCCAGCCACAGCACCAGTTTGCGAGCTGGGACTTGGAGCCGTTCACGGAGCAGTCCGGGTTCTTGGTTGCTGTGTTGCAAAAGCCAAAGGTTGATGAGCAGGCCGTTCGCTCGTTAACGAACCTACTCTAATAGTTCGCTGGCCCGACCTTACTGAACAAGGTTGACGCGATTCGCCATCCGTTGGCTACCGCCAGACGTGTAGAAGTGCACCGAGTTGTTCTCGTCTTCGGGGTGATCGCACCACATGTCACGGCCATCGCTGCCCATCTTGCACACCATCGGGTAGGTTTCGCCGGTGACGGGACTCGTCACCGAGATATCAGCCCGCGGCACCGCGTTCACGTTGGGGTTCGCCGCTACGTAGCGCCAGGTTGCGGCGTAGGCGACGTCGAAGATCTCAGCTGCAAATTCGCACGATGTTGCGGGTCCCGCCTTGATTCGGTCGCCGAACTCAGTGGTGCCACACTCCCCTCCTACTTGACCAGTGTTGATGGAGTGGCGCGTTGAAAATGTATGAGTCTCGGTATCCTCGGAGGCGCTGGTTGGGGCGGCGGTGTCCTCCGCGTGTGAATCTGTGGTGGTGATTGTTTGGGTGATCGTGGCCGGGGCTGCATCGTTGCTGCTGGAGCTCGAACCACTGTCACCGGAACAACCCACAACGCCCAAACAAGCGACTGCGATCATCCCGACTGCTGCGTATTGCTTCATTGCTTCCTCAAGGTCTTCGGAGAAAAGGGGTGCCCACAGCATAGCCGATAGGAACACAAAAGGTCCCGCTACCTGTAGGTATGCGGGACGTTGCGTTGTGCCCCCAGTGGGACTCGAACCCACACTGAATTGATTTTAAGTCAACTGCCTCTGCCGATTGGGCTATAGGGGCGCACGGGCCCATAGTACAGGCAGCACCGGGAAAACTCCCAATAGGCACCACCGGACAAAGCCCGGTAGAAACCGCTACTGGCTCACACTGATGATGCGTTTCTTTTTCCTGCCACCGTCGCCATCGGACTCACCAGTAACGGAGATCTTCTCGGCATCGAAAATGTCCGCGATGAAGTCGGCGACCCACTGCAGCAGCTCCATGTCGCGCAGGTTTGGCTGGTTGATGCCTTTGCCTTCACGTGGCATTGGTACCTGCAGTGTCTTTGCCGCAGCACGGTAATTCGCTCCCGAGTACAGGCGCTTCAACCTGACTTGCTTCGAGTCTGGCAACTCCACGGGGTGGAACTTGATCCTCGTGCCTTGAGTCAAGATATCCGAGATTCCAGCAGTTCGAGCCAAGTGGCGCACGCGTGCAACCGCGAAGAGGCGCAAGACCTCGGTCGGAAGTGGTCCGAAGCGGTCGATCATTTCCTCGGCAACCTTGCGCAGGTCCTGCTCATCGCGGGCCTCGGCAAGTTTTCGGTACACGTCCAGGCGCAGGCGCTCGGCGTTGATGTAGCTTTCGGGGATGTGGGCGTCGACAGGCAGATCCACTCGGATCTCCTTCGGGCCCTGGTCTGTCGCGTCGACGACTTCGCCGGTCATGAGCGCCTTGTACGTTTCGACGGCCTCCCCGACCAGCCGGACGTACATGTCGAAGCCAACACCTGCAATGTGGCCGGACTGCTCCGCGCCGAGCACGTTGCCGGCACCGCGCATCTCCAGGTCCTTCTGCGCGACAGCAATGCCGGCGCCGAGGTCGTTGTTCTGTGCGATGGTCGCAAGTCGGTCGTAGGACGTTTCGGTGAGTGTCTTCTCTTTCGGGTACAGGAAGTACGCGTAGCCGCGTTCGCGGGAACGCCCGACGCGCCCGCGCAGCTGGTGCAGCTGGCTCAGACCCATGTTCTGCGCGTTCTCCACGATCAGGGTGTTAGCGTTGGCGATGTCCAGGCCGGTCTCCACGATGGTGGTGCAGACAAGCACGTCGAATTCGCGGTTCCAAAACCCTTGGACTGTCTGCTCAAGCTGCTGCTCACCCATCTGCCCATGCGCGACCACGACGCGGGCCTCGGGTACGAGTTGCCGCAGGGAGCGCGCCGTCTTCTCAATATCGGAAACGCGGTTGTGGATATAAAACACCTGGCCGTCGCGGAGCAGTTCGCGTCGAATAGCTGCCGCAACCTGCTTCTCTTCCTGCGGGCCAACGTAGGTCAGCACCGGGTGGCGGTCCTCCGGAGGAGTCGTGATCGAGGTCATCTCGCGGATGCCCGTCAGGCTCATCTCCAGGGTCCGCGGGATTGGCGTCGCGGTCATCGTGAGCACGTCGACGTGACTCTTCAGGGCCTTGATGTGCTCCTTGTGCTCTACGCCGAAGCGCTGCTCCTCATCCACAATGATGAGGCCAAGCTGCTTCCAGAACACGCCCGTCTGCAGCAGACGGTGTGTGCCGATCACAACGTCGACGGAACCATCCGCCAACCCTGCCATAATCTCCTTAGCTTCCTTCGCTGAAGTAAAGCGCGACAGCTCGCGAACGGTGACCCCGAAGCCGTCCATGCGCTCGTTGAACGTGGAGTAATGCTGCTGGGCAAGAAGCGTCGTCGGCACAAGCACCGCCACCTGCTGTCCGTCTTGCACTGCCTTGAACGCGGCGCGAACAGCAACCTCGGTCTTTCCGAATCCCACGTCACCGACGATCACGCGGTCCATCGGTGTCGGCTTCTCCATGTCCTCCTTGACCGCCTCAATGGCAGCGAGCTGGTCCTCCGTTTCTACGAACGGGAACGCGTCCTCCATCTCGTGTTGCCACGGCGTGTCTGGGCCGAAAGCGTGGCCCGGCGCGGCCTGACGCTTAGCGTAAAGCTCAATGAGTTCGCCGGCGATCTCACGTACGGCGGCGCGCGCCTTGCGCTTGGTGTTCTTCCAGTCGGAGCCGCCCATCTTGGACAGCGAAGGCTTCTCGCCGCCGGTGTATTTGCTCAGCAGGTCGAGGGATTCCATCGGCACCCAGAGCTGATCGCCGGGCTGGCCGCGCTTAGCTGGTTGGTATTCCAACACGATGTACTCGCGCCGGGAGGCTTCGTCACCGGTTTTGATGGTGCGCTCGGCCATCTTGATGAACTTGCCGATGCCATGCGTGTCATGCACAACAAAATCACCGGGAGTCAGCGCGAGTGGGTCCACCCGGTTCCGGCGCCGCGGGCGGCGCCGCTTCGCGCCAGCGATGTCGCCGACGCGGTTGCCGGTCACGTCGGTTTCTGTCACTACCACGAGGTTGGGTCCGGGGAACACGAGACCTGCATGTGAAAGGGACTGGTAGACCGTGACCGCGCCATCGACGGGTTCCAACCCAGGGGTGGCGATGCGCGCCGAGATACCGTGCTCCCTCAGTCGCTCCGCCATGCGCTCAACGGTGCCCTTCGCTGGCGCCACGAACGCTACCTTGCCCCCGTTGGTTTGCACGTGCAGTTTCAACGTCGCGTAGAGCTGCTCAATTGCTTTGGGCTCGCCCTTCGGTGCGGGTGCAGCCTCGAATTCCAGCGGCAGCGTCATCGCATCATCGGCGGCAAACATGCCTGGAGGTGCGAATGTCCACCACGCGTTGCCCGCGTTGCGTGCCGACACTTCCAACGACTCGAACGAACGGAACGAGGACGCCGATACGTCCAGCCCCTCCACAGCAAGCGGGCCCTCCGCACCCATCGCCGCGGCCTCCCACCCAGCTTCCAAGAATTCCTGGTCCGTGGCTTCGAGGTCCGCGATACGGGTGCGCACCTTTTCAGGCCCAGAGACGAACACAATGCTGCCCTTCGGCATGAGCTCCGGCAGCACCGAGTACTTCGCGTCGCTGAGCACCGGGATGAGTACCTCTTCCCCATCGGCGTGGGTGTGCTCAGAGATCCGCGTGAGCAGCTGCACCAGCGTGGTATTCGACGGGTTCGTGCGGGCAAGCTCATCGGCGCGTTTGGCCACGCTGGCGTCGATAATTAACTGGCGCGCCGGAAAAAGCTCGACGGATGTGAGCTCCTCGATGGTGCGCTGGTCGGCGACGGCGAAGCTTCGGATGTCGGTGACTTCGTCGCCCCAGAACTCGAGGCGCACTGGGTACTCGGCGGTGGTCGGAAAGATATCGATGATGCCACCGCGCGTGGCGAACTCCCCGCGCTTTGCCACCATGTCGACGTGCTCGTAGGCGAAGTTGACGGCTTGTTCGGTCAGCTCCGTGAAGTCCCACTCGGTATCGACTTTCACTGTAATCGGCTCCACCGCGGGCAACACTGGCTGGCAGAAGGCGCGCGCCGAGGCGACGATGACCTGGGGCATCTCCCACAGCACCTTCGCACGGGCACCCACGACATCAGGCGCCGGCGACAACCGCTCGTGAGGCAGCGTCTCAAAAGCGGGGAAGTTGGCGACCTTGCCCTTTCCGAGCATCGCCTGCAGTTCAGCAGTCAGATCCTCCGCCTCGTGGCTCGTTGCTGTCACCAACAGCACCGGAACCTGGCGAGCCAGCGCACCCGTAGCCCACGAACGAACCTGGTCAATTCCAGTCACGTGCAGCGAGTCGACGCCGATGTTGCCCACCAAGCCCTTAAGCTTCGGGTCGGTAAGCGCCATAGTGAGCAAACCACCCAACGCAGGCGCCTGAGCTGTCTGTTCTTCCACTACTGTTCCTCCACTTCGTTCGTCATGATGCGGGGCTGTGCCTCCAACCCGCTCAACCCGTTCCAGCACAGGTTCGAAATGTGCGCCGCGACCGTCGCCTTATCCAACCGCGTATCGACGCCCCGTTGGTCCAACCACCACAACGCCGTATTCGACACGGTCCCAACCAGCGCCTGCCCGTACAGTGCCGCCACCGAAGCATCGAGGCCGCGGTGCTCAAACGCACGCTCAAGCAGGTAGGACACCTCCGCAGTTACGCGGTTCAGCACTGTCGAGTACGTTCGTTCACGTCCGAGGATCCTACCGTGCACCAGGATGATAAACCCATCAGTTTCCTCATCGATGTACGTCAGCAGAGCCAACACGCCATTATCAATGCGCTCTCGCCAGCGTCCGTTCTGGATCACTTCGACAATCGTGCGCTCGAACCGCGCCATCTCCTGCGAAACGACGGCGTCGTACAACCCGGTCTTACTGCCAAAGTGTTCGTACACGACGGGCTTCGACACATCTGCACGCAGCGCAATCTCCTCCATGGAGATTCCATCAAATCCACGTTCTGCAAAGGCAGCGCGACCAATTGCGAGCAACTGGTCCCTGCGCTGCGTTCTTGTCATTCGCTGCCGAGCCATGCATTCTAGCTTAGAGCCCACCCCGGGCATCACCCCGACAGCCCGTAAACTGCCAGCTCATCACACTTTTTAACATTTCGTGAGGTTTCGGTTACACTAGGTCGAGTAATTCCCCATGGTGTAATCGGCAACACTACGGTTTTTGGTACCGTCATTCTAGGTTCGAGTCCTGGTGGGGAAGCTTTTTATTGCCCCCGCTACCTGGCGCTTTGCCTGGGTTGGGGGTGTTTTTCGTTTTCCAGCGGGGTGAACTGTGGGGCGTTTGAGGGCGTTTGTGGGGGTTTATGTAGTCAAAATGTAGTCACGAAACTGCACGATTGACTCCGTTTACCGGAAAAGCTATATTGAAATTGCAGTGGCGGCGCTGAAACACGCGTACCGCGCTAATTCCGGCGGCCAGAGCAAAGCATTGTTCTGGCCGCTGAGCTATCTCGAAGGAACCGCCATGCTCATAGCCTACCTCGATGAATTCGGACACCAGGGCCCCTACATCCGACATGACCATAAAAAGTTTAATACACACCCAGTATTTGGTTATGCCGGGTATTTGATACCGTCGCACAGCGTTCGGCAATTTGGTGGCTATTTTGAGTACGTAAAAGAACAGCTTCTTGACTGGGAAATTACGCAAGCTAATGCGCATCCAAGACGGTGGGAAAAGAAGGGATCAGCACTCTTTACCACCGCGAATATCCGCGAGTACAAGGATGAAATCAACCCAGCGACTAAGAGGCTGTACCGAAAACTGGGAAATCTTGGTGGTCAACTCTTCTTCTTTGGACAAGAGAAGCCAATTGGCCCAGTCAGCGTCACTAAAGAGACTTCTCAAGAGCGCGAGGAACATTGTTTGATCCAAGCCATCAATAGGCTTGGCAGGATAGCGACGAAAGCCAATGAAGAGCTGCTGGTCATCATGGATGCAACTGATACGGACAACCGTGAACGTGCGGTCGCAACACTTGGCAAAACTATTTACAGCAAAACCAACAAAGATAACCGCAGCATCATTGAAGTTCCGATTCAGGCCGACAGTCACTTATACGGAACTATCCAGTTTGCTGACTGGACGTGTGCGTTGCTCGGACGGCTCACAGACTACCACTTCGCAGAACGGTCACAATTTGCTTGGTCGGTCGACCTCTGTAGAGATGTGTTCAAGCGCTGTTCGCCCTCCAGCAACTCGATTATTTGGAGCAATTCAACCGATCACTCATTGAAGTGCTCTCCAAAGCATCTAATAAACACGACAAAGTTTTGGGAAATCGCTGCGGAGCACGAAGCCAGAAACAAATGCTGCAGCGCATCGTCTCGGCAGGTTCCCCTGACTTACAACGGAAGTTAGACGCCATTCGCGGAGGCAAAGCTTCCAAGTAATTCTTAAACCTTTTCAGGTCGTGGTCTTCCTGGAACTTAGCCTAGTGGTGATGCCCCTCCGGCATCGGCCGCAGGTTCGCCTTCTGCCCAGGCTCAACCATGACGAACTGCCCCATCATCCCTTCATCTTCGTGGAAGAGCATGTGGCAGTGGTACATGTACGCCAAGGTCGGATCCGGGTGCCAGCCGAACTCCACAATGAGGGTGACGGTTGACAGTGGCGGTACATAGATCGTGTCGTGCCAGCCTTCGGTGAATGCGACGTCGCCGTTGTCCACCTTGTCCACCAGGAACCTGGCGTTGTGGACGTGGAAGTTGTGCGGCCAGTCGGAGTTCTCGTTGGTGACGTGCCAGACTTCGGGGCCATTGTGGTCGATGACAAAGTCGACGCGTTCCATATCCATGGATTGCTCGTTGATTTGGAAGCCGTTAAGCCGGAACTCGCGCTCCGGTGCTCCGCTGACATCAGGACGCACCACGGGGACGAGCTGTGCCGGTAGCGCGTCGAGTGCGGTGTCGTTTGCTGGGGCTTTGATCTCGAGCAAATCGAAAGTGTCCTGCAAGCCAAACCCGTTGGCGACTTCCTCGTCGGGGAGGCCTCCGCCGTTCGGGACGCCGTCACTGCGCAACATGAGGTCCTTGCCGGCTTCGAGGTCCACGATGATCTCCACACGCTCGCCTGGACTTAGCAGGACCGCGTCGGCTTCGATGGGGGCGTCGAGAAGCCCTTGATCGGTTGCGATGATGTTGAACGGCACGCCGAGACTCAAGTGGTGGAAGCGCATCGTTGCACCGTTGAAGATGCGAAGTCGGACACGGCTTGTCGACGCCTCAAAGCTCGGCTTCGTGATGCCGTTGACCAGCGGCGTTGTCCCGAGGAGGCCATAAGTTGGGTCGATGGTTTCGTCGAGCTGGCCGTCCTCGGTGAACTTCGCGTCGGTGATGATGACGGGGATGTCGTCGACGCCGTACTCCTGCGGCAAGCCGAGTGCATCAGCTGCGTCATCGGCGATGACAATGCCTCCGGCGAGCCCGCGGTAGGCGTGCAAAGCGGAGATCTCGTGCGGGTGCGGGTGGTACCAGCAGGTGGATGCGGCCTGCTCGACCTGCCATGTCGGCTCCCAGCTCGTGCCTGGATCGAAGATGAGCGCTGGACCGCCGTCCGCCGCCGCGGGCAAGTGCAGGCCGTGCCAGTGCACCACCGTGGGCTCATCGAGCGCGTTGTTCACCTTCATCTCAATGGTTTCACCCTGCCGCATGTAGAGCGTGGGCCCAAGCCACGGGCCATTGAAGCCCCAGGTCTTCGTCTTTGTGCCTGGCACGATCTCGTACTCGCCTTGCTGCGCGGTCAGCTCAAAGCTGCGCGTGGTGCCATTGAGCGTGCCTTGCTCCAGCGGCGGGATAGGAAGCGGGCGGGCTTCGGCCTCAGCGCCTTCGGGCGTCGCCTGGCCGGAGCGTACCCCTCCCGGGCCTTCCCCGGCGCACGCCGCCAACAGCGCAACCTGCGTAAACAGTGCGCCTTTAAAGAATGTCCTTCTACTGATGACGTTGCGGTGAGCGCGTGCCGAAGCCATGGGTTCTCCTCTTTCGAATGCGTAAACTCTGCTGCCGACCCTACTATCTTTGGTATGACGTCTCACGAGGAGTACAACGCACGCAGATTCGTGTGGGCCAACGGCTTGCAGGGAATCGGTGACCAAATCGTTGCTACAAAGACAGTATTACCGTGGCTGTTCACAGCTGCCGGGGTACCAGCCCTGTTCACGGCATTCTTGGTACCGATCCGCGAATCAGGCTCAATGCTGCCGCAAGCCGCGCTGAGCCCCTGGGTCACGTCGCAGCGTTCGCGAAAATGGGTGTGGTTGGTTGGTTCGTGGGGCCAGGCCGCATCAGCAGGGCTGATCGCGCTCTCTGCGGCGCTGCTCAGTGGCGCTGCCTTAGGCGTTGCGATTGTCATCCTGCTTGCAGCGCTCTCGATCTTCCGTGCGCTGTGTTCAATCTCAGGCAAAGATGTACAGGGACGAACCGTATCGAAGGGTCGCCGTGGTCTCATCACGGGGCGGGCTACCGCGCTGTCTGGCGCCGTCACCCTCGCGATCGGTGTCCTGTTCGCAATTCTCCCGAATGACCTACCCCGATGGGTCCTGGTGACGCTTCTTGCGGCGGGCGCCTCCACGTGGGCGTTCGCCTCCCTGGTTTTCCGCACCATTAAGGAGCCTGAAGAGGAACCCTCGGAGGCCTCCAGCAAGGGGTGGGCACGCCAAACGTGGGACCTGATTAAGGACGACAGGGATCTGCAGAAGTTCCTCATCGTTCGCTCCCTCATGCTGGTCACCGCCTTATCGACGCCATTTATTGTCGTGCTGGCCCAGCAACAGGGCACGAACCTTTCCTCACTCGGCGGCTTCATCCTGGCATCGGGTGGCGCAGCACTCGTTGGTGGAAAGGTCTCCGGTATGTGGGCGGATAAGTCGTCGAAAAACGCGATGGCGTGGGCTGCTGGCGCCGCATCCGTCGTGCTCGTGCTCTTGGTGATGTCCGGGCACTGGCTTGCTCCCGAGGTCAACCGCTGGATCATGCCAATCGGGTTTTTCCTGGTCAACTTGGCGCACACGACGGTGCGCGTGGGCCGAAAGACCTACCTCGTGGACATGGCGGAGGGTGATCGACGCACGATGATCACCGGCGCCGCGAACACAGCGATGGGGATCGTCCTGCTGATCGTCGGTGCGATTTCATCGGCGGTTTCGACCCTTGGACCTGAGGCAACGCTGCTGTTCCTGGCCGCAGTCGGCGCGGTGGGTGTGTGGCGCGCGGCAGGTTTGAAGGATGTGTCTGCAAACTCGCGCGCGTAGCGCGTTATGCTGTTGTGCAGTTGGTTTTATACCTCATTCACCGATGAATTAAGGAGTACCCGTTCAGTGGTAAATCATCCTGAATGCGCCGTCGTAGTCCTCGCCGCAGGTGCGGGCACGCGCATGAAGTCCAGCATCCAGAAAACACTGCACGAGATCGGCGGACGCAGTCTGCTCGCGCACTCGCTGCACGCAGCCAACGCGGTAGGCCCGCAGGAGCTCGTCGCGGTTGTCGGCCACCAGCGCGACCAGGTCTCCCCCGCCGTCGATGCCATCGCCGAGGAGATGGGGCGCAGCATCAAGCAGGCAGTGCAGGAGGAGCAAAACGGCACGGGCCACGCGGTGCAGTGCGGGCTTGAGGTCATCCCAGACTTCGAGGGCACTGTCGTTGTTACGAACGGTGATGTGCCGCTGTTGCAGCCATCGACAATCACCGAGCTTATCGACGCCCACAAAGCCACCAGCGCCGCCGTCACCGTGCTGTCGCTCGAGTTCGACAACCCAACTGGCTACGGCCGCATCATCCGCGACGCTTCCGGCAACGTGTTGGAAATCGTGGAGGAAAAGGACGCTAACGAGGAACAGAAGAAGGTCCGTGAGGTCAACTCCGGCGTGTTCGCCTTCGATGCCGCGGTCCTGCGCGATGCGCTGACCCGCATCGACGCCAACAACGCGCAGGGCGAGCTCTACATCACCGACGTACTCGGCATCGCGCGCGGCGACGGCAAAGCCGTCAGCGCCTACGTGGCGAAGGACCCTCGCGAGTTGGCCGGCGTGAACGACCGCGTGCAGCTCGCCGAGGCCGGCAAGGAACTCAACCGCCGCTTGGTCGAGCGCGCCATGCGCGCTGGCGCCACTGTCGTCGACCCTGCTACGACCTGGATCGGCGTGGATGTTGAGATCGGCCAGGACGTCATCATTCAGCCGAACACGCAGCTGTGGGGCTCAACCGTGATTGGCAACGGCGCGACCATCGGCCCAGACACCACCTTGACGGACATGGAGGTCGGCGAGGGTGCACAGGTTGTCCGCACGCAGGGCTCCCTCTCCGTCATCGGCGCGAATGCGAACGTCGGCCCATTCACGTTCATCCGCCCAGGCACCGAACTTGGCGCGAATGGCAAGCTCGGCGGATTCGTCGAAGCCAAGAACGCAAAGATTGGCGAAGGCTCAAAGGTGCCACACCTGACCTACATTGGCGACGCCACCGTTGGCCGCGAGTCCAACATCGGCGCATCGTCTGTGTTCGCCAACTACGACGGCGTCCAGAAGCACCACACCACGATCGGCGATTACTGCCGAACTGGCTCGGACACGATGTTCGTAGCGCCAGTAACCGTAGGCGATGGCGCGTACACTGGCGCAGGTACGGTGGTAACAAAGGATGTGCCGGCGGGTGCGCTGGCCATCAAGGAGGGCCATCAGCGCAACATCGAAGGTTGGGTTGAGGCCAACCGCCCGGGTACGGACGCAGCGAATGCTGCAAAGAAAGCACGCGAGAACTAAAGGATCACCATGACTGGATATTCCACGGAAAGCCAAAAAGACCTCAAGCTATTTACTGGACGCGCCCACCCTGAGCTTGCGGAGGCCGTCGCAAAGTGTCTGAACATCGAGTTGGTACCGACCACCGCGCGCGATTTTGCGAATGGTGAAATCTTTGTCCGCTTCGAAGAGTCCGTGCGTGGCTCGGACTGCTTTGTGATGCAGTCGCACGCGCAGCCGCTGAATAAGTGGCTGATGGAGCAGCTCATCATGATTGATGCACTCAAGCGTGGTTCCGCAAAGCGCATCACCGCGATTCTGCCGTTCTACCCGTACGCCCGCCAGGACAAGAAGCACCGCGGCCGCGAGCCTATCTCCGCCCGCCTGGTTGCTGACCTGCTCACCGCTGCCGGCGCAGACCGCATCGTGTCCGTGGATCTGCACACGGATCAGATCCAGGGCTTCTTCGATGGCCCGGTCGACCACATGCACGCTCAGCCAATCCTGGTGGACTACATCAAGTCCAAGTACCCGATGGACAACCTCGTGGTGGTCTCCCCTGACGCTGGCCGCGTGAAGTCGGCTGAGAAGTGGGCCAATATGTTGGGTGATGCCCCGATGGCGTTCGTGCACAAGACTCGAGACATCGACGCCGCGAACAAGGTTGTCTCCAACCGCGTTGTCGGCGACGTCGACGGCAAAGACTGCATCCTGATGGACGACATGATTGATACCGGTGGCACCATCGCAGGTGCGGTCGGCGTGCTGAAGAAGGCCGGCGCGAAGTCGGTCGTCATCGCGTGTACCCACGGTGTCTTCTCTGACCCGGCACGTGAGCGTCTGAGCGACTGTGGCGCGGAGGAAGTGATCACGACCGACACGCTTCCGCAGAGCACCGAAGGCTGGAAGAACCTCACCGTGCTTTCCATCGCTCCGCTGCTGGCAAAGACCATTCACGAGATTTTCGAAAATGGCTCGGTAACAACCCTCTTCGAGGGACAGGCATAGCCTTACGCCTCACTTTCGGGATCTCCCCCTTGCGCGCTTCCCCGCGAAGCGGCGTCAAGGGGGTTCTTTGTGCACACCCAACGGTTGTCTGACACACGCAATTGATTAATGTGTGAGGAAGCCTCCGGCTATCCGGCAATCTTTATCGCAAGGAGTACGCCAATGAGCGGCGATGAACAACACCAAGTCACCAGCGATGGTGGCCTGCAGCGCAAGGTGAAAAACCGCCAGCTGCAGATGATCGCATTCGGTTCCTGTATCGGAACTGGCCTGTTTCTTGGTTCTGCGGAATCCATTAGCTATGCGGGCCCAGCGGTCCTGCTCACATTTTTAATTGTCGGGTTCATCGTCTATCTGCTGATGCGCATGCTCGGCGAGATGGCAGTAGCGCATCCTGTCTCAGGCTCGTTCGCGGCCTATGCTCGCGAGTTTATCGGCCCGCGCGCCGGGTTTATCACGGGGTGGAACTGGTGGTTTACCACCATCGTGGTGGGCATGATTGAGCTCACCGCGATGGGCACCTTCCTCGACTTCTGGTTCCCTGACATTCCACACTGGCTCACTGCGCTTGTCACGCTTGTCGTTGTGATGCTTGTGAACGCAGCACGCGTGAGCGTGTTCGCAGAGGCCGAGTACTGGCTCTCACTGTTTAAGGTCATTGCGCTGATCCTGATGATCATTCTGGGCGTTGTGCTGGTGCTTGGTCTTGGTCCGGAGCCAGCAGTCGGTTTTGGCAACCTCTTTGTCCACGGCGGATTCTTCCCGAATGGTGCATCTGGTGTGCTGTTCTCCCTGGTAGCGGTGACCTTTACATTCGGCGGCATCATGTCGATCGGTACCGCTGCTGGCGAGACGGAGCACCCGGAGAAGACGATCCCACGCGCAGTGAACTCTGTTATTTGGCGCATTTTGGTCTTCTACATCGGTGGCATGAGCGTCATCTTGCTGCTCGCGCCGTGGGACGAACAGGATATTTCCGCCAGCCCGTTCGTCAGGGTGCTCTCCTCCGTGGGAATCGACGGCGCCGCGCACTTGCTCAACCTTGTCATTTTGGTAGCGGTTGCGTCAGTGTGTAACACAATGACGTACTCAGGAAGCCGCATGCTGCGCGATCTCGCGCGCAATGGCCAGGCGTCTTCATTTTTCGCCGCAACGACCAAAAAGGGGTTGCCGCTTCGCGCTCTGCTGTTCAACGGTTCGCTGATGGGCATTGTGGTCTTCATGAACTACTTCTTTGAGGGTCGTGTGTTCGCCATCCTGCTTGCCATCATCGTCGGCTCCGAGCTGATTACTTGGGCTGCTGTGTGCTTCGCGCACCTGAACTTCCGGAAGACGCACCCCGATGTGTCGTTCCGCGCTCCGTGGTACCCAGTGGCAAACTGGATCTGTGCAGGGTTCTTCATCCTGGTGCTGGTCCTGATGGCGTTCCTGCCTGATTACCGCACCGGCCTGTTCGCTCTGATCGGCTGGGTGATCGCGCTTTCAATCATTTGGGCGTTGAAGCCGAAGTCGCGCGCCTAAAATTTTCTATTCTCTACTCAAGGAGTATCCGAGTTGATTCGCAAAGATCTCGATAGCCTTCCGTCCTACGTCCCCGGCCAGAGGAACGAGCGTGCGGTGAAACTTTCCTCCAATGAGATTGCTGAGGGCCCACTGCCCGCAGTAGAGGAGGCGATGGCACAATCACTGCGGTCGGTGAACCGCTACCCGGACATGGGTGCGATGCAACTGCGCGAGGCGATTGCTGCCTCGCTCGGCGTGCGGTCGGAGCAGGTCGCTGTCGGCACCGGGTCTTCAGCGCTGTGCCAGCAGCTGGTTACCATGACCTCGCAGCCGGGCAACGAGGTCGTCTTCCCATGGCGGTCGTTCGAGGCGTACCCGATTTTCGCTCAGATCGCGGGAGCTACGCCGGTTGCAGTGCCATTGACGGCTGACCACCGGATGGATTTGCCAGCGATGGCGGATGCAATTACCCCACGAACTTCCCTGGTGTTTGTGTGCAACCCGAATAACCCGACGGGCACCACAATCACGGAGCGCGAGTGGGCTGACTTCATGGCCCGCGTCCCTCAAGACGTTATCGTCGCGCTGGACGAGGCCTACTTCGAATACAACGCAGCCACCGACTCCCCGCGCGGTGTCGATGAAATTCAGGTGTATCCCAACGTTGTGTGCCTTAGGACCTTTTCCAAGGCGTATGGGCTGGCCGGAGCGCGCGTTGGCTACGCGTTCGGCCAGGAGGAGACGATCGATGCGCTGAATAAGGTCGCCGTTCCGTTTAGTGTGAGCTCGGTGGCACAGGTCGGTGCGCTTGCTTCCTTGTCTTCACAAGACGAGCTCCACGACCGCGTCGCCCGGACGCGCGCGCAGCGTGAGCGGCTGCAGGAGTTCTTCGCTGCATACGGAACTCCCCACTCCGAGGCGAGTTTCGTGTGGGTTCCGGCAGAGAGTTTGAACGAATCACCGCAGGAGTTGGCGGCGCAGCTTGCTTCGCACGGGGTGCTTGTTCGCGCCTTTGATGAAGGCATCCGTATTACGGTGACAAACGAGGAAGAAACCAATGCGTGCACTGCCGCCTGGCGGGCGCTTGACAATGGTGGGCGTCGAAACCTAAGCTAGCTGGGTCTCGGCGAGGGCTGATTTTGGCCGTTATCGACGCGATATGTATCTCAGACTTTGGCCTGTGATCACTCGACGAGCAATTTGTCCGTTCAGTGGTCACAGGTTTTTTGTGGCCCAATTACAAAAGGAGTCACAAACATGGCTATTACCCCAGTTGTTGTCCCAGGTCAGAAGCGCGAAGAGTTCGGCAAGGGCGCTGCACGTCGCCTGCGTCGCGACGGCCGTATCCCGGGCGTTCTCTACGAAGCTGGCATCGACAACATCCACTTCTCTGTCGACCGCATCGAGATGACCTCCATCGTGCGCAACGAGGGCGTCAACGCCATTGTTGAGCTGGAGCTCGACGGCGAGAAGCTGCTCGCGATGGTCAAGCACATCGACCAGAACGTGATCACCCTCGATATCGACCACATCGACCTGCTCGGCATTAAGCGCGGCGAGAAGGTTGTCGTCGAGGTCCCTGTTGTCACTGTCGGCGAGGCTCACCCAGACGCAGTCGTCCTGGTCGAGTCCGACCTGATCGAGATCGAGATCGACGCTCTGAACATCCCGGACGAGATCGAGGTCAACATCGATGGCAAGGAGATCGGCGACCTCATCACCGCTGCCGACGTCACGCTGCCTGAGGGCGCTGAGCTGGTGTCCGCTCCGGATCACCTGCTGGTGAACTTCACCTACGAGCAGGTTGACGAGGATCTCGAGGCTGCAGCTGAGGAAGCTGAAGAGGGCGGCGCTGAAGCTGGCGCAGAGTCCACTGAGGAAGCTGAGTAATCCTCCCGCTGCGTTTCACAACGTTTCGACGCCCCGTTCCACATGCGAGCGGGGCGTTTTGCCATCTGTGCCTATGATGTGGGAATGACTGCTTCACCTATCATCGTCGTGGGCCTTGGAAACCCTGGCCCGAAATATGAGGGAACGCGCCATAACGTAGGCGTGTCTGTTATTGAGGAGCTCGCGGGCCGAGCAACGATGTCGCCGGCGACGCTTGCGCTGCACAAGCGCACGAATACCCAGGTTGCGGAACTCGCCGCAGGCAGGCTTCTGGCGGACCGTCGAGTGGTCCTGGCACGAACGCAAAGCTACATGAACGTGTCTGGCGGCCCGGTCAAGGCACTGCTTGACTACTTCGACGCCTCCCCCGCGGACCTTTACGTGGTCCACGACGAGCTTGACCTTCCGCTGGGAGAGGTGAAGCTACGCACCGGCGGGGGCGACCACGGGCATAACGGGCTGAAGTCAGTGACCCAGTCGCTGTCGAAGCTGAAAAACGGCAAGAACTACAACAAGCTTGCGGTCGGGATTGGGCGCCCGCCGGGCAAGATGCCGCCGGCGGACTTTGTGCTGCGCCAGTTCGCGGCGAAAGAGCAGATCGATGTCGCGATTGCTGTTGCCGATGCGGCCGACGCGTTCATCGCCCACGCGCAGGGTTAAACAGGGTTAACGGGTACCTGCCATCCACGCTTCCACGGCCGCCGCGGGCCCCGTAGGCAAGGTGCCTCGGCGGGCACCGACTAGGCAGTAGTCATTGCTCGAGGTCATGGGGCGCAGGTAGGGGTAGAGTGGCGGCAGATCGGGGTGTTCGTCTGTGAACGCGCTCTGGATACCCCTGGCGACCCGTCCGCTGAACGCCCTGCTGGCAATCGTCGACCGATCGCTTTGGAGAAGCTCTCGGTTGCGCAGGCTCGTTCCGGCTTCGTCCGTCATGAGGAATATGCTGCCGCAGGATACCGCCGTGGCGCCTGCTTCAATGAGGCGATCGACGTCGTAGGGCGTGCGCGCTCCCCCAGCCGCGATGATTGGCACTCTGATGTCCTTGAGCACGCGGACAAGCTCCAGGGTGTCCCGCGGGTCGGGTGTCTCGTTCGGCGACCACGTTGCGCGGTGGCCTCCTGCAGAAATTCCTTGCACCACAAGTGCGTCAACGCCACGCGCGACGGCAACCTTCGCTTCTTCTTCGTTGGTGACGGTCGCCCAGGCCTGCGCGCCGGCGTTGTGTGCGCGTTGAATTTCGCGCTCGGAAAAACACCCAAACGTCGAGGAGACCACTGCAGGGCCAGCCTCGAGCGCAATCGCAAACTTATCCTCGAAGCCACAGCTCAAGTCAACATCCGGCACCTCCACCCCAAGTTCCGCGGCCAGCGCGCGGACGTCACGCTGATCGGGCGCAATCCGCTGTGGCATGAAGAAGTTCACGCCAAAGTTGCCGGTGACCTCCGCAAGTTCTTCGCGGGCCTGCGAGACGCTGCAGGTCCCAAACGCGAGGAACCCAAACGTCACGGCGTTGACAAGGGCCGGCGTGGAGGGTCCTCCCGCCATCGGAGCCGCAATAATCTTCGGTAGCTGCATACCCATACGCTAACGGCTCCCACCGTGAGAATCGAGAGGTTCTGCCTTACACTAGCCTCCGTGTTGAACTTCTTCCGCCGCTTCAAGCGCGCCAACCCCGCCCCTGAGAACATCGACTGGCTCGTAGTTGGGCTGGGCAACCCTGGTACCGAGTACGAGCGGACGCGACACAACGTCGGCTACCTCGTTGTGGATGCGCTCGCGGAATCGCTTCCGGTCATCGCAGGTCGCGATTACTCGTTCGCGGTGAAGGACGGTGTGGCCTACGCCCGCGCGCACACCTACATGAACGAGTCCGGCAAGGCCATCGCTCCGCTCGCCGCGCGCTACAACCTTCCCCCGGAGCGAATCGTGATCGTCCACGACGAGCTGGACCTGCCTCCGGGCAAGGTTCGTTTGAAGCAGGGCGGCAACGAGAACGGCCACAACGGGTTGAAGTCGCTCACGCAGGAGCTTGGGACGCGCGACTACGTGCGGGTGCGCGTCGGCATCGGCAGGCCGCCGAAAGCAAGCGGCATCGCTATCCCCGATTGGGTGCTTGCGGAATTCACAACCACCCCCACTGACGCAATCGCGTTAGCTGCCGATGCCGTCCACGCAATCACCAGCACCGGGCTCGCGCAAGCGCAAAACGAGATCCACCCGCGCAGCTAACCCGGCTCTCCTACTGGGAAGCGTGATGGTGACGCAAGAACTGTTCCAGCGCATTCAGCATCTTCGTCAGGTCTGTGTTCTTCTGCGGGCGCGGGGTGAGGGTGCCGTTGGTGGCGTCGTCGAAAAGTGAAAGGGCAACTTGGTTGCGCACGTCGAACATCGAAAAGTTTGCGACGATCTGCCGCCAGTGCTCCACCGCGCGAATCGCGCCGTCGGCACTGTATCCAACGAATGCGACGGGCTTCATGGCCCACTCGCCGCTGAGGCTGTCGTAGGCGTTCTTCATCGCGCCAGGCACGGAGTGATTGTGCTCAGGGGTAACGAAGATGTAGCCGTCGCAACTATCGACTGCGCGAGACCATGCGGTAACACGCTCATCGGCGTACTGTTTGTTCGCGCCTCCAGGTAGCGTCGCTGTGTCGAGCAGTGGGACTTGAAACTCCTGGAGATCAAGGATCTCGTAGGTGACGTCGGGGCTGTTCGCAGCAGCGTCAGCAACCCAGTGGGCAACTTGCTCGCCAAAGCGGCCTTGGCGAATGGATCCGAGCACGATTCCGACTTTCATCACAAACCTCACAGTGTTGCGTTACGTTGACCTAATTCTTTCCCAACCGCGGCGACTATAGCACCGCCGCTTCTCACCCTACCTGCCTCCGGTTGTCTATCTCCCCCGCCTTGCGACTACGCTTGAGCACTTATGAGCACGTCTACTGGTACCCGCGCAGAGGCCCACCGTCGCCGCACGTTCGCAGTCATTGCCCACCCCGATGCTGGTAAGTCAACGCTGACGGAGGCGCTCGCGCTGCACGCGCACGTTATTTCGGAAGCAGGTGCGGTGCACGGAAAGGGCAACCGCAAGTCGACGGTCTCCGACTGGATGGATATGGAAAAGGAGCGCGGCATTTCGGTCGCGTCCTCGGCGCTCCAGTTCGAGTACCTCCCCGAAGGCTCGGAGGCGACGACGCCCTACATGATCAACCTGGTTGATACGCCTGGTCACGCCGATTTCTCCGAAGATACCTACCGCGTGCTGTCCGCAGTCGATGCCGCTGTCATGCTTATCGACGCCGCCAAGGGCCTTGAGCCACAAACCCTCAAGCTCTTCCGCGTCTGCAAGGCGCGCGGCTTGCCGATCGTCACGGTGGTCAACAAGTGGGACCGCATCGGCCGCGAGCCGCTCGAGCTGGTGGACGAGATTGTCCAGGAGATCGACCTGCAGCCGACGCCGCTGTACTGGCCTGTCGGCGAGGCTGGCGACTTCCGTGGGCTCGCCCACATCAACGCTGACGGCGAGGCAGACAACTATATCCACTTCATCCGTACCGCCGGCGGGTCCACCATCGCGCCGGAGGAGCACTACTCCCCTGATGAGGCAGCTAACCGCGAGGGCGAGACCTGGGAGACCGCCGTCGAGGAAGCTGAGCTGCTTGCCGCCGACGGCGCTGTGCACGACCAGACGCTGTTCGAGCAGTGCGTGACCTCCCCCATCATCTTCGCCTCCGCGATGCTGAACTTCGGTGTCCATCAAATCCTGGACACGCTGTGCGCGATCGCGCCAGCTCCTCAGGGCCGTGACGCCGACCCCAAGGCCGTCGAGACTTCCACCACCGCGATGGATACTCACCGTGACCTCGACGACGACTTTTCCGGTGTGGTGTTCAAAGTGCAGGCAGGCATGGACAAACACCACCGCGACACCTTGGCGTTTATGCGAGTCATCTCCGGCGAGTTCGACCGCGGTATGCAGGTCACGCACGCCCAAAGTGGCCGTACGTTCTCCACCAAGTACGCGCTGACGGTCTTCGGGCGTAACCGCGACACCGTGGAAACCGCCTTCCCCGGCGACATCATCGGTTTGGTCAACGCCGGTTCGCTCGCGCCGGGCGACACCATCTACGCAGGCAAGAAGGTGCAATACCCGCCGATGCCGCAGTTCGCACCGGAACACTTCCAGACGCTGCGCGCTAAGTCTTTGGGCAAGTATAAGCAGTTCCGTAAGGCCCTCGACCAGCTGGATGCGGAAGGCGTTGTCCAGATCCTGCGCAACGACCTGCGCGGCGACGCTGCTCCGGTCATGGCGGCCGTCGGCCCGATGCAGTTCGAGGTCATGCAGGCCCGCATGGAGCTGGAGTACAACGTGGAAACAGTCACGGAACCAATCCCGTACTCGGTGGCACGTCGCACCGATGCCGAATCCGCGGAGGCGCTTGGTCGCCAGCGTGGCGTCGAGATCTTCACGCGCACTGACGGCGAGCTCATCGCCCTGTTCGGTGATAAGTGGCGCCTGGCCTTCATCCAGAAGGAGCACCCGAACCTCACGATGGAACCACTCGTCGCCGACTAGGCCTCCGGCCCCTCCTCGACGTCGTCGTCATCCTCCTCCTGCGCTTTGAGCGTTGAGGCACTGCGGTCGATCCAGCGCTGCACTTTCAGCCGGAAATCGACCGCTTTTGTGCTGCGTGGCGGGACCTGGATTATTGTTTCGGCGTCGTAGCCCGCCTGCAGTTGCTTCACGCGCAGCACTTCCGCGTCGATCTTGACGCCTTCAAGTAGCACGACGTTCATCACCCACACCAGAACAAGCACGGCACCTGCCGTACCGAACGCCCCGTACGCGCTCGAAATCCCGATCGTGCCGATGAACCACGAAAAGCCAAGCCAAATAATGAAAATCGCCGTCAACGCCATCGAAGATCCGAGGGTGAGCAGGCGAAACTTCTCCGGCCGTACGTTGGGCGAAACGTAGTAGAGCACGGAGATCAACGCGATCGCAGTCACGATGATGACTGGGAAGCGGGCGTAATCCCAGACAGGCAGGAAGATCTTTGTCAGGTAATCAACGGTATCTGTCATCCCTAGAGGTTCTGCGATCGGCTGCAGCAGACCGTTCACAATTGACTCGCGCAAAAACGTGCCGACGATAATCACGATCACCCCGAGCACCATGACCAGCGTGGTGACCCACATCGTGAACCACGTGCGTACCAGGTTGCGCCCCTCCATGCGACCGTACATGACGTTCGCGTTCCGTGAAAAAGATCGCACGTACGCGGATGCGGAAAGGAGCGAGATCACAATCGATACCACCAGCGCAATCGTGCTCTGCGCCGGTGTGCCAATCACCGTCAGGAGGAAGCGCAGGGCCTCATCCTCCAGCGCTTCGGGCACATAGAGGGCGATGAAGTCGTCGATGATGTCGTTGACGGCGGCTTCATCACGCGGCAGCAGCAGCGTCGCGATCGAGTAGACCGCCAAAATCATCGGGGCGATAGACAACACGGCGTAGTAGGTCAGCGCAGCTGCGCGGTCAAGCATTGCGTCAACCGAGAAGTCCGCAATGACACGCTTAGCCACGTATATCCAGCCCTGTGGCGTGACCCGGTTATCTTTTGTGAACACGTCAGGCCCGTCGCTGTGCTGCGGCACGTGCACGAGTTCGCCGGGACCATAGGGCACGACGTAGTCTGTCGCCGGAGGCGATTGGCTGTGTTCCATGGCGTTTACCCTAGTACAGGGTATCGTGTGCACCATGAGCGTGTTGGGTCAGATTAAGCAATGGTTCGGGGCGGGCGCTGCTCCTGCACTCGCTGAGTACCCGACGGAGTATGAGCGTGTAGAGCTCCCGGTCCTCAAGGTCACGACTGCAGCGCTCTCCCCAGGTTCGGACGAACGACTGGTCATCGTGACCTCCACACCAGCGGCACTCGCGGAGCTCCAGCGTATCGACGGCCCACTCCAGATGATCTGCCCCGGCGCACGCACCGTGACCTGGGTGCCCGTCAAAAAGCCCGCTGTTCCTGTACTCGACCCCAATGCTGGATGGGTCATCCCGCTGACCGCTGAGGCGCGTCAGGAAATCGCTTCGCTGCCGGCGACCGAAGGCGAGCTCGAGCTGCAGACCATGCACCTCGCGTTCATTCTCGAGTCTGTACAGTAAGCCCCATGGATTCCGTTTCCCAGCTCTCCACCAGTACGCAGGACTATCTCAAGTCACTCTGGGCGCTCACCGAATGGTCAGACACGAAGGTGACCACCAAGGTGCTGGCGGATTACATGGGGCTTCGGCTCTCGAGCGTGTCGGACGCCGTCAAGAAGCTTGCTCAGCAAGGGTACGTACACCATAAGCCTTACGCGCCCATTACGCTGACGGAGGAAGGCCGCGCGCACGCCGTCGCGATGATTCGCCGTCACCGCCTCATCGAAACATTCCTCGTGGAAACGCTCGGATACTCGTGGGACCAGGTGCATGACGACGCCGAGGTCCTCGAGCACGCCGTTTCGGAATTCATGCTGCAGCGCCTCGACGCCCACCTCAACTACCCTTCCCGCGACCCACACGGCGACCCCATCCCCGCCGCCGACGGCACCGTGCCGCAATTCCACGCTGAGCCGCTGAGCACGATCGCCCCAGACAACGACGTCGTGGTCCAACGTGTCTCCGACGGTGACCCGAGTCTGCTGCAGTTCTTCGACACCTCCGGTATCACGGTGGGTACGCACTTGCGTACCCAGCAGGCAGCCCCGTTCTCTGACACCGTCGAAGTGCTTATCGACGGCCAGCAACCTCCACTTGCGCTCGGGAAACGCGCAGCGGACGCCGTGTGGGTGACCGCCGAGTCTGCCGAGTCCACCGGGCCCACAAGGCGCAGCTGAGGAACTCGAGCCCGTAGATGACAGTCATCGTGGCGGAGGTGGGGGCGTCGAGAAGGTAGGCGACGCCGAAGCCTGCGACTGCCCCAACCGCAGCGAGCAGAACCGTCAGGGCCATCATGCGAGGTACCGTCGTGGCCAACTGTTTGGCTGCTGCCGCGGGGATGACCACCAGTGCAATGACCAGGATCGCCCCGACTGCGTTGAACGCTGCTGTGACGGTCAAGGACACCAGGAACATAAACGCGACGGACAGCATGCTCACTGGCACGCCGATGCTGCGTGCGAACTGGCCATCAAACGTGGACGCGAGCAGTTGCGGATACACAAGACCAATCGCGACCACGTTGAGCGCTAGCACCGCGAGCATGATGTAGAGATACACCGGTCCCAGCTGCGCCCCGCCAACAGTAAGCTGATTCCACGCAGCCAGGTTCAAGTCGCCGACGAGCACCGCGTGTGTATCCAGGTGGACGTTCGAGAAGTGGGAGGTAATCAGGATGACGCCCACGCTGAACAGTGCCGGGAAGATGAGGCCCTGCGGGGCGTCTCCAGTCACGAGTCCCGAATCCCCGAGCCACTGTGCGCCGAGGACCACCGCCACACCGGCCAGCGCCGCGCACACGATCACCACCGGTGAGTTCAGGTTGTTCGTAAACAAGTACCCCAGGGCAATGCCCGGCAAGATCGCATGCCCGATAGCATCTATGAGCATGGAGTGCTTCCGCAGCACAACGAATGCTCCCGGCACTGCGCATGCGCACGCCGTGACCACCGCGAGCAAAAGTGTTCCGACGATGAAACTCACGACGCTACCTCCGCCGAAACTGTTGTTTCCAGCCGGGCACGCAGCGCTGCCGTCGCTCGCCGCTGCGAACGGGCCCGGGCGATGACGCTTCGCTTCGGGGCGAAGATGAACGACACCAGAAACACCGCGAACAGGACAAGCACGATAACGGGGCCGGTCGGCACGTTGCCAAGCGCGATGGACAAGTAGGATCCAGCACCACTGCCGACGGCTCCAAACACGCCCGCGAGCACGACCATCGCTGGCACCGTTTGCACCCACTGGCGCGCCGCGGCAGGCGGAGTTACGACGAATGCCACCATCAACACCAACCCGACAGATTTGACGCCGATCACCGTCGCAAGCGCGATCGTCATGAACATCACCGTGTCGATGACCCTCGGGCGAAACCCAAGCATCGTGGACTGCACGGGGTCGAAGGAGCGCAGCTCGAACTCCTTAAACAACACGCACATCACGCAGACCGCGAGCAACCCGACGATGATGCTGATTCGCAGGTCCGCCCTGGTAATCACGGATGCGTTGCCGAACAGGTAGTCCTGAATACCACCTTTGCCTGGGAACGGATTGCTCGTGATCACGTCCAGCAACAGCATCCCGAACCCGAAGAAGAACGACAAGCTGATCGCCATCGCCGCGTCAATCGACGTCCGCGTCCGGGCAGTAATCGTGTTCGCCACCATCACCGCGCACGTACCAGTGACTACGGCTCCAACCAGCAGCGCAACCATGTTACGGCCGTCGACTCCCAGCCCGACGCACAGCAAAAACGCCAGCAACGTGCCTGGTAGTGCGGAGTGCGAAATCACATCACTGGTCAGCGACTGCTTGCGCAGGTACGCGAACGTCCCAAGCATCCCTGCCACTGCGCCAATGATGGTGGTCCCCCAAAACACCATGGCATAGGTGTGGTTCGCAAAGAACGCACCAAGGCTTATCGACGTCCCCATCACAGCACACCCAACAATCTCATCGAGTCCGCGCCTAACCCGTACGCCTGCGCAATCGTTTCCGGCGTAAACGTGGAGGAGACTGGCCCCGATGCAATCACTGTCTTATCCAGCAGCGTCACCGCATCGCAGTACGTCGGCACTGTCGAAAGGTCGTGGTGCACCATCACGATTGTTGTGCCATTCTCGCGCATGGTGCGGAGCACGTCGATAATTGTCGCCTCACTTTTCGCGTCAATGCCTTGAAACGGCTCGTCGAGGAAGAACAAGTCCGGGTCCTGTACTAGCCCGCGTGCGAGAAAGACGCGCTGGCGCTGCCCGCCTGAGAGTGCGCCGATCTGGCGGCCAGCGAAATCCTGCATCCCTACGCGTTCCAAGGCTTCGTATGCGGCGGCGCGTTCGCGCTTCCCCGCCCTGCGGAACCAGCCCAGCTTCCCGTACGTACCCATCGTCACCACGTCGAGCACCGTCGTAGGAAAGTCCCAGTCGACGCTCGCGTGTTGTGGCATGTACCCCACGCGGTGGCGCACTGCCTTGAGCGGCTGGCCGAAGAACTCGGTCTCCCCGGTCAGCGTCGGGATAAGCCCCAGCATCGCCTTGATCAGTGTTGACTTGCCGGCACCATTCGGCCCGACGATCCCCATGATGGCGCCCTCGGGGAACCGCACATTCACCTGTTCCAGGACCGGATCAAGGTGGTAGGCAACGGAAAGATTATGCGTCGCGCACGCAAACGTCTGCGTAGTCATGGGTTACTTGCCCCCGAGCGCTGCAGCAACTGCTTCAGCGTTATGCAGGAACGCCCCGATGTAGGTATCCGTTGGCGCGGTGGGGCCGAGGGTGTCGGCGAAGAGCTCCTCGTCAGAAATGGCGACATCCCACCCGCGGGCGTGCACAGCCTCCTGCAGGCTCTTAATCGCCTGCGGGTTCGCCTGATTGTCCTGGAAGATCGTCGGCACCTTGTTGTCCGCGATGAGATCCGCAAGGTCCGAAAGTTCCGACGCCGACAGCTTCGCCTCTGTGGAAACAAAGTCCGTCGCGTACACATCCAACCCGTAGGTCTTGCCGAAGTAGTTGAAGGCATCGTGGCCGGTGATCAAGATGCGTGGCCCAGTGATGTTCGCCAGCATGGTTGCAGCCTTTTCGTTCGCATCCGCGATTTCCGCCTGGTATTTCGCGGCGTTCTCGTGGTACTCATCGGACTTCGAAGGGTCGACCTCTGCAAGCTTGTTTGCGACCTCGCCGACAACCAGGCTCCACGCCTCTGGACTGTTCCATACGTGCGGGTCATGCAGAGGGTTGCCCTCAGCATCGGTTTCTGGCCAGTCAAGCAGCAGATTGTTCGGCAGCTTGTCTCCTACTGCCAGCTGGCGGTCCCCGAGGCTCTCCAGCTGCTTGATCATCTGAGCTTCGAGGTGCAGGCCGTTCCAGAACACCACATCGGAGGACTGAATCTTGTCGATGTCCTTCGTTGAGGGCTGGTAGGTGTGCGGGTCCCCGCCCGGGCCAACCATCGTGGTGACCTCCGCCTCAGGCGCAATGTTGGCGATGGCATCCGCGAGGTAACCCGTGGTTGCGTAGACCTGCAGCGCACCGTCGGCGTTGATGCCGTCCTGTGTCGCCTGGTTGTCCTCGGTAGACGAGCAGCCTGCGAGCCCTACGCCCAAGGCAAGCGCGCATGCAGTGAGGATCCTGGATGTGCGTGACATGAAGTGTTTCCTTTCAAACTAAGGTGTACCTCACCAACTCTAAAGTTCGCCCTACCGAACTTGCAACTTATTATATGCAAACTCACACGAAGATATGGTTGAGCTGCACAAATAGAGAAAGGCCCCGCGGGAGAATTCCCACGGGGCCTTTGTAGAGAGAAGTTTAGAACTTCAGAAGACCTGATGCCCATGCCGCCGCGTAGACCGCCGCCAACACACCGCCGACTGCAGCGATAATGCCGACGATCATCCCCACGTTGTCGGACGCGGACGACTTGTCCGACTGGCCCGTGTTCACACCAGTATCGGTCGGTGGCGCCTGAGGCTTCGGCGTCTCAACGTCAATGCGGTCCGGCTCCTCCGGTGCCTGACGCCCAGCCTTCGGGTCCAGAATCCGGCGCGCAGATTCCTTCAGGCGGTCACTAGCGGTTGGATCCTTCTCGATCTCCTTGCGGATGCGCTCCATCTCTTCCGCCGTGTAGTCAAGAACGGAAACCTGGTACTCCTCCTTGAATACCTCGTCGCCTTCGGCGTTAACGATGCGGATCTCAAGCGGCATCGTCGAGTCCCGCAGCGAGGTTGCATTCTTGATCGGGATTTCAACACGTGCAGAAGGTTCCGCACCGCTGGCGTTAATCTGGCCAGGAACAGTGACTTCGATTGGCTCCGCACCCGTGATCGTCGGGTATTTGGCGTACACCGTGAACTTGTGCAGATCCAGACCGAGGTTGCGGATCTCACCAGTCAGTACGTCGGTTGAACGGTTCGTCACCACCGCCGCATCTTCACCACCGGCCAGACGGAAACCGGCCTTTCCAGGGTTCTGATCTGCAGCAATGATTTCTAGCTCGCGAGCAGAAATATTGTGGCTTGGCTCCGGAATGTCGTCGGTGCCAACGGTGCCTTCACCTGAGCCAATGTATTTGCCCTTGAGGTTCAGGTTGTCCCAGTCCGCTGGTACAGAGTATTCGCCCTCGTAGCAGACGACGCCGTCCTGTTCGCACTTCTCCTTCGGGTACCTCTTGTCGGTCTTGGGGACCGATTCATAGGCCTGGTCGGAGTAGTCGAAGTGCGACCACTGGTAGAGGTAGTTCATGACCGACTTGTACGTCGGCAAATACGCCTCGGTATCCACCGGGTTCGTCGACAGTGCGCCATTGTGGGTCAGGCCTAGGTTGTGGCCGAACTCGTGCAGGATGGTGTTTCGCAGCTGCTCTTGGTTGGTCACGTTCTCGTGGTAAGACACGTAAAACGCAGAGTCGTTGACCAGGCCGGTACCCGTCGACCAGTCGCCTTTCTCCATCTGGTCGCCGATAATGCCGACGCGGAACACCGACTCACGAGTACCGAGCAGCTCCTGGCGCTTTTGCCCTAGCTTGTCTCGCTTCGACATACCATCCGCGAAGTACAGCGGGGTGAAGTCCTCCGTTGGGCCACCGTGCCTGTTCTCGTAGTTAGGGATGGAGGTGTAGAGGTCACCAGCATCGATATGGAGACGAATCCCGTGCGCAGCGAACTTATCCTCCAGCTCCATCAGGGACTCACGGGAAGGCCGGTACACGTTCGCGTTCGCCTCAGCGCACTTCGCAAACTTCTCAAAGTCTTGGATGTTCGCGCCGAACTTATTCACCTCGTTGCAGTTCAGCGTCTCCCACTCAGACTTCATCCAGTTCAACTGCAGGAACAGATCTTTCTGTCCTACTTTCGCCCCCCACCTGTCGAGTGGAAGCTGGGTCCCGTCAGCAGCGGTAAACCCCACCTTCTCCCACTCATCCGGCAGCCCATCCTGGTCAGTGTCTTTCGCCGTGGGCTGCGTCTGGATGAAGATGTTCGCGGTAACCGACGCCGTCCCCTGAACTGGTAGTTCCTTGTTCCACGCCGCGTACTGGTAGCCGGCGCCGTCTTCGGCAACTTCACCCACCCGGCTAGCTTCGCCAGACTCGATCGCGTGCCCCGCCGCCTTTGAGACGTCAGCACCACGGAAGTTCACCGAAACATCGTAGCCAGGTTTTTCGGCAGGACCGAAGTTAAACCTTCCGCCTCGGTAGGTACCTTGATACTGCGCATACTTTGGCACGGCAGAGAACATCTCAATGTCAATCTTGCGGTCACGCTTCGACTTGTTCGTAGCCTCGACCGTCACGTCCATCGAATTTGTGCCGATCTCAATCGTGCGCGTGATCTGGATTTCGGTGTTCGCATCGTAGTGCGTCAGGATGACCTTGTAACCGATCTCGTTTTCTTCAACGTCAGACTTCGTCTCAGTCGGGAGGAACGCCACCTGCCGCCCGTCGACGGTCAGTACAGTCTGCAGGCTGCTTTCGAGCAAACCGCCGACCGACTGCGGGTTCTGGAACGTCGTGGTCAGCTTCGACCCGTACGCCAGGGCCGAGATAGCAAAGCCTTCAGTCTTCGAATCGTTCTCGATCCAGACGCCGCCGGGAATCTTTTGAACGCCAGCCTCAGCGATGGGCTGCACCCCACCGAAGGCAAGGCCTGCGCACAGCGCGATAGCAAGAGCTCGTTTCATCTTCACTTTTCTCGTCCTTTATCCCGAAACGTCAAATCCGGCGTTCTTCAACGCATGCGTCACCGCATTAAACGGCGGAACATGCTTATTACTGTCCCACAACCAGAAGAGTAAGACACCAAGGCCCTCAGCGGCGATCATGAACGGCACGATCCACCACACGCGCTCCCAGTTCAGCTCCTTTTGCGTCGCTGTTTGCTTAGGCACAACGTGTAGGTCGATCAGCTGCTGTGAGCCATCTTCCCACGTCACAACAACAGGAACGTTAATCTCTTTTGGCTTCTGACTACGTGGCACCGTAGCTCGCACCTCGCCCGTTTCCGGGTTGATATCGACGTTCGCGTCCTGGTTCTTGTAGCTCTTTGGCAGCCCGTAGTGCACACCAGAGAACTGATCTTTCGGCTTGGCAAAGCCCTCTTGCACAGCGTAGTCGACTGTGTTCTTCCTAGCTAACGAGTTAGCAGTTGCCTTCAACTCGATGATTTGGTGCCCACCGGGGAAGTCAACGCGCAGCTTCGCGGTGTAGGTGCTGTCTGCCTCGGTATCTGCCGGAATCTTTGCAGTGACGCGGCCTGTCGCGCGGTCAATGGTGATCGGAATGCCACCGTCGTTTTCGATGGAGAACACGCTGCCGTAGACAGGATCGCCCTCTGGTTCAGCGGTGAACGCCTTACCAGGGGTCACGATTTGCTGTGCATAGCGCAGCTTGTGTGCCTCGAGTTCCTCCGGGCTGAGTTGGTTCACGATGTGCACAGGCAGTGTTACGTACTCCCTTGACCCATCCGTGTAGCTGGCCAGGATGTGTAAGTTGTAATCCTTATCCTCGACGCCTTCGGGAACCACAGCCTCGACGACCCCCGTGGCACTGTCGACGGCGACGTTCCATCCGCGGAGGTCAGCGTTCTTTCTAGCGTCCCAACGGAACTCGGTGCCAACGGGCAGCGGTTCGCGGGAGTTGAGATCTGCAACGAACTTTCCACCTGGCGCCACGCGGGCGTCATCATAGGAGATGTCCGTTACTGTCTTGAGCAGTGGCGGAATCACCTCAAAAGCGGCGTCCGTCTTCAGCTGGCTGCCGTCGGGCATCGTCACGGTCACCGGAATTTTGACGGTCTCCCCGACCTTGGTACCCCTCGAAGCGACGTACTTGACCTCGCCGGTGTTCTTATCGATCGTAGCTTCTGGGTATGAAGTCTCAAACGTCGTCCCACGAGGCACCGGCTGGTTAATGAAGTCGTAGCCGTCTTTACGCAGCGTCAAGCTCGGTGTGATGCTTGAACCGACAGAACCGGGACGAACGTAGCTAGTTGGGTACTTGAAGGCGTACCGATCAGCGCCACTAGCTGATTCCTGCAACTCAATCCTGACGGCAAAGTCAGGTGCATTCGAAGCGCGAATCTTGACGGTGTACACACCGGCCTTCGTCGTTTCGAGTGGTGCAACCTCCACCGTGCCGTCACGGTAGACAGTCACCCATTCAGGAGTCCCACCGATCTTTTCAAACTCGGTACCGGTCTCATTCTCCTCGTTTGGCATGACCACTTTGCGCTCACCTGGCTTCAAGTCAATCTTCGGCCACGTATAGAAAATGGTTTGCTCAGCAGGCAGCTTCAGCGAGGTGATGATGAACGTGTCTTCTTTGACGGTGATCCAACCCGAAATAAAGCGCGGTTTCTCCGGGTCCTTTCCGCCATAGATTTGGTAGCGGTACGAACCTGGGTCGACGATAAACGCAACTGCACCATTCTCGCTGGTGCGCGCAACGTGCGAAGTCTTCCCATCCTGGCTCACGAACCGTACCTCGGTGTCCTGCAGTGGTGAACCATCGGTATCGAGGAAGAGGTACGAGCGCTTCGCTTTCCCTTCCGGAAGTTCCTCAAACCCCAGCGAGTTTGAAGTATCGACGGCAACTTCGTCGATCACTTCCGGAGAATCTTGCTCGGCATGGGCATATGTTGGAGCAATACCTGCGGACACAAGCATGATTGAAGTCGCCGCTGCGACCGCGAGCCCGGTTTTACACTTACCTCGACGCACTATTGCCTCTGCCTTACACTTCTTCGAATCACCCATACCGAAAGACGTACGCTTCTAACTTAGTGTATGAACGTCAATTTGCGAACTCCCAGCGCAAAACGTACACCCCCCAATAACTCATCATGCCCCAGGAACTGCCATGTGCAGCCTGGGGCATGGAAAGAAATGACTACTTCAGATCCTCCGGAACGGTCCGTGCGGGGTAAATGCGCGGGCGAACACCCGCGATCTCCTCAACAACTCGCACTACCTGGTGGGAGTAGCCATACTCATTGTCGTACCAGACGTAGAGCACGAGGTGCTTGCCGGCCGAAATCGTCGCCAACCCGTCAACGACACCAGCGTGCGTGGTACCGAGCAAATCTGTCGAGACAACCTCAGGCGATTGGATGTAGTCAATCTGCTGGCGCAGGTTAGAATCCGTCGAGACCTTACGGAGGAAGTTATTGACCTCATCCTTTGTCGTCTCGGTTTCGAGCTCGAGGTTGAGCACCGCCATGGAAACGTCAGGCGTTGGAACGCGGATCGCGTTGCCGGTCAGCTTGCCCTCGAACTCGGGAAGCGCCTTCGACACAGCCTTTGCGGCACCTGTTTCCGTCAGCACCATGTTGAGGCCAGCAGCGCGACCGCGGCGGTCCCCCTTGTGGAAGTTGTCGGCCAGGTTCTGGTCGTTCGTGTAGGAGTGCACTGTCTCAACGTGACCGTGGACCACACCGTAGCGATCGTTGATGACCTTCAGCACCGGCGTAATACCGTTCGTGGTGCACGAAGCCGCGGACAGGATCTGGTCGCCGTCCGCAATGTCAGCATGGTTGATACCGTAGACGATGTTCTTAATATCACCCTTACCTGGAGCGGTCAGCAGAACGCGGGAGACACCCTTGGACTTCAGGTGCTGGCTCAGCCCAGCCTCATCGCGCCAGACACCGGTGTTATCAACGACGATCGCATCGTTGATGCCGTACTCGGTGTAATCGATGGATGCCGGATCGTTCGCGTAGATCATCTGGATCGGCGTCCCGTTGGCCCAGATGACTTCCTTCTCGTGATCCACAGTGATAGTGCCGTCGAATGGGCCGTGCACCGAGTCGCGGCGAAGCAACGATGCACGCTTGACGATGTCGTCGTCACCCTTCTTCCGCACGACGACGGCGCGCAGGCGCGCTCCCCCGTACATCGCCTCACGAGCAATCAGAATGCGAGCCAACAAGCGGCCGATGCGACCGAAACCATACAGCACAACATCGCGTGGCTCGAGCTCCGAGTCCGTATCGACGACGTCGGCAAGCGCCTCGTTCAAGTAGGCCCGCAGATCGCTCGCGCCGGACTTCTTGTAGTCGCTGGCAAGACGGCCAAGGTCAATCGATGCCGTGCCGAGGTTCATCTGAACAAGCTCACGAAGCACCGGCAACGTGTCCTCGAGCGGAAGCTCCTTCTCCACAATGCGACGCGCGTACCGGTGCGCCTTAATAATGTCGATGTCCGTCACACCTACCAGCAGTCGGCCAAAAATCGAGGTGACAACGTTGTTTTCACGGTGAAGCTGGCTGATGAGCGGAAGCATTTCCTGGGCCAGGGTCAGCTTGTGATTCCAGTCCTGTTGGTGCGTTGTATTCGTAGGCGTAGACACAGTCATCCTCTTCATGCGGTAATTGAACAATTGGGAAACGTTTGCCTTGGGGGTACATGACACAGCTGCCGTACCCCCAATACAGGAATTATCGTAGCGTGTATTGGTCCATCTTTGTTACAAATACTCCAGCTAAACCAACCGCACCGCGAGATATGGTTACATCAGTCGCCTTAGGTGGGCTTTGTAGTGCAACGCCAAGTAAACCCGCACCCCACCCCCAAAACACACCCCCGGTGCTGGATGGCGGTATTTGTCCAACGTGGCGTCGACAAGCTGGCGCGAAACTACCTTCGGTACCCTGTGCACGTACATCAACGCATTGGAGGAAACGAATCTATGCCTTGCCCGAAGATCATCGCCCTCGACATGGACGGCACCCTGCTCAACGAACACGGGCGCATTCCCGACGCCTTCTGGGAGCTCCTTCGCCTTGCCGACGACCGCGAAGTCCTGGTCACGCCGGCATCGGGACGCCAGCTCGCGACGCTTCGTGATATGTTCACCACTCATCAGCCTCACACGTTCATCGCGGAGAACGGTTCCGTCGTCTTCCACGACGGCCGCATAATCGACGTGACTGCCATGCCGGAGCAGCCAGTACGCGAGTTTCTACGCGCGTTTGAAACAGCGCCGTTTTCAGCGTCGGCGGTGCTGTGCACCCCCGAGCAGTCCTACTCGCTGCGCGGTGCATCCAAGGAAGTCGAGCAGGAGATTGCAAAGTACTATCACGCCAACACAAACGTGGATTCGCTTGTCGACGTCCCCTTCGAACAACCCGTGAAAGTCGCGCTCTACGTGGACGGTGATGCAGAGCGTGACGCGCTGGCGTGGGTGCAGGCGCACGCGCCTGGACTACACCACGTAGTTAGTGGCCAGCACTGGATCGACATCATGAGCCCAGAGGCAGACAAGGGCAAGGCGCTGCTGGCGATCGCGGACGCCTTGGGCGTGCCTCAGGAAGCAACTGCCGCGATCGGTGATTTCCTGAACGATTACACGATGCTCCAGGCGGCTGGAACAGCGGTTGCGATGGGCAACGCCCACCCGGATCTTAAGACGGTGGCGGACGAGGTCATCGGAACTAACGCTGAGCATGCAGCAGTGCATCGACTTGCTGCATGGCTCAGTGAGCAATAGCGCTTACTTTGCGGACTTGCGCTCCGCAATAGCTCGCTCAAGCTCAGCTTGGCGCTCTTCGAACTCCTGGACTTTCGCCTTCATCTGCGCCATGAGTTCTTCGTGGTGCTTACGGCCGAGCTCGAGGCGTTCCTCAAGCTCGGCCAGTTCCTTCGCGCGTTGTGATTCATCTAGGGTCATGCCCCTATTGTGGCAAATTTTCCACGCCGAAGCGAAGCGCTACTTCCCTTTCGCTAGAAACGACTCCGCGTTCGCAGATTCCCAGTCCTCGCGCCAGTTCTCCGGGACGTCGCCGTCGACAAGCTGACCGTCGCGAAGCCACTCGTAGCGCTCGCGGTACGTCTGGGGTTTCCCGTAGTCGTCGTTGCAGCGAATCATCTCGGGGCGCAGGTCCTTCGGATCTTGCACTCCCATCGCGGCCATGAGGCGCAGCGCTGACGAAACGGTGGCCTTCTGGTACCGCATCACGCGCATTGATTTGTCCTCGACATCCAGGCCACGCTCACGCCACGGGTCTTGCGTCGCGACACCAGCCGGGCACGTACCGAGGTGGCACTCCATTGCCTGCACGCAGCCGACGGCCATCATCATCGCGCGGGCGCTCAGCAGGAAGTCCGCGCCCTGCACCATGCGACGCACCAAGTCGTTGCCGGCGGCGATCTTGCCGGCAGCACCGATCTTGATCTTGTCGCGAAGGCCGCAGCCCACCAGCGCATTATTCACGAACGTCAGGCCCTCTGTGAGTGGCAGGCCCACGTGGTCCTCAAACTCCTTCGGCGCCGAGCCAGTACCGCCCTCGGAACCGTCGACCACGATGAAGTCAGGCAGAATGCCAGTCTCGAGCATGGCCTTGCACACCGAGAGGAATTCCCGACGAGAGCCTATGCACAGTTTGAATCCAACCGGCTTCCCCCCGGAGAGGGTACGCATCTGGTCGATGAAGTGCAGGAGGCCGATTGGGGTATCAAATTCAGAGTGCGCACCTGGGGACGTGAACGCCTTCCCTTCCTCGATCCCGCGAATTTCAGCAACTTCCTTCGTCGCCTTCGCGGCTGGCAGCTCACCGCCCAAACCAGGCTTCGCTCCCTGTGAGAGCTTGAGCAGCGTCATCTTCACCTGTGGCCGCTTTGCCTTCTCTGCGAAGGTATCTGCATCAAATCCCCCCATCGGAGTGCGTGCGCCGAAGTACCCGGTGCCGATTTCCCACACCAGGTCACCGCCGTACTTTTCGTGGTGCGGGGACAGACCGCCTTCACCGGTGTCCTGGTAGAACCCGCCCAACTTGGCTCCCTTGTTCATCGCTTCGACGGCGCGCCCAGACAACGAGCCGAAGCTCATAGCGGAGATGTTCAGCAATGCTGCACTGTACGGCTGGGAGCACTGCGGGCCTCCAATCAGCACGCGCGGCGGCTCCGCAGGCATATCTACGGGGCGCATCGAATGCACCAGGGAGCGGTGTCCCTGCTCGTAGACGTTTTCTTGCGTACCGAACGCAGTGGTCGAAGTCTGCCCTTTCGCGCGCGAGTAGATGAGACTACGAGTGCGGCGGTCGAATGGGCGGCCGTCCCAGTCACGCTCAATAAAGTACTGCTGAAGCTCCGGACGAATCTTCTCGAGTGCCCACCGCGCACGCCCCAAGACTGGGTAAATTCTTCGAATGGAGTGTTTCTTCTGAGTCAGATCCACAGCTGCAACAGTTCCTACCCCCAACGCTGCCGCGATCGACGCTGTTGCTGCCCAGTTGCGCTTGCCTGCCATGATGCTCCTTAGACTAAGTGGCGTGTAGAAAAGCGTTCCTGTTTTCACCGTACGCAAAAAAATAACAAAACAAACTCCAGCCACACTTCATGTGGTGTTTCCCCCTTTCGTTCAACCACCATTGGGGAACTCTCGTTAGGGTGGGGCCATGATTGACTTTTCCCGCCCCGCAAACATCGTCGCGCCGAAACTACTCGGGTGCACACTCACTCATGGCGGGGTCAGCATCGTATTGACCGAGGTCGAGGCATACCTCGGCGAGGAAGACGCCGCCGCGCACACCTATCGCGGCAAAACGGCACGAAACGCTGCGATGTTCGGCCCTCCAGGACACTTCTACGTCTACCTTTCGTACGGCATTCACCACAACGTCAACATTGTGTGCGCACCGGAGGGCATCGGCCAGGGATGCCTACTGCGTGGAGGCAGGGTCATCGAAGGCCACGACATCGCCTATCGACGCCGCCAAAAACCCGACCGCCTTCCCATCGAAGAAGACAACCTGGCGCGTGGCCCCGGAAACCTGGGCGAAGCGTTGGGGTTTGAACTCACCGATAACCATAAATCCGTCTCTTTGACCGCACCTACCGCTCCCCCGGAGTGGGTTTGTGGCCCCCGTATTGGCATCTCGAAGAATGCTGATGCCCCCTGGCGATTCTGGATCCCCGGAGACAAAACTGTTTCCACGCCTCGCGGTTATAAAACGAGCAATAAATACAAGGCATAAATCCTAAACTTTTGGGCGATTTTCTTTAGGTAAGCCTTGCCTTACTATTGGTGGGTCAGCTTGGAGCGCTCGCTCCCCACCTACACACGATCGGAGTCACCGATGACCCTCATCGCCCCTGCGCAGATGCCACTTTCCGTCGCCCTGAAGGAGCAGACCACAGCCGCACACGCAAGTGCCGAGACCTCCCGCTTCATGTCTCACCTCAGCGGAGGCCAGCTCAACGCAACAGCCGTCGCCGAGCTCACCGTGCAGTACTTCCACATCTATTCCGCGCTCGAAGCCGCGGTGCGCCGCACAGCCACTCACCATGCCGTGGCCCAGATCGCCGACCCGAGACTTGAGCGGGTGGACGCAATCTCCGCCGACCTCACAGCGCTACTCGGCGCGGATTGGCAAGATCACCATCACCCACTCGAGGCAACGTCGCGCTACGTGGCCGAGCTCAACGCACTCACCCCCAACAACGGCCCCGAGGTGATAGCACACCACTACGTTCGCTACCTCGGCGACATCGCTGGCGGTCAGGCGCTTGCCCGGGTATTTCGCAGCGAATACAACCTCGGCGATAACGCCCTCAACTTCTATAACTTTTCCGCGATTGGGAAAATCCCGCCATATCGTGCGCAATACAAAGCATCCCTGGACGCCATGCAACTGAGCGACGACGAACGCGCCCAACTCATCGAGACAGCAAAGCACGTCTTCACACTGAATGAAGCCGTGTTCCAGGAGCTTACATCACGACTCGACTAGCCCTCGACGCTTGGCGTCACTGCTGTCGAGATACGCAAACACACCCCACACGGCACTTGCCGCCACAAAGGCGGCAAGCACGCCCCCGGTAAGGGTGTAGCGCTCAGGCACGGCGAACAACACCACCAGCGAGACTGCAACCACCCCAGCCCACACCACACCAACGAGAAACCCGGAGCGACGACCTCCGCGCGGTGATGCCTGGTAACGACGTCGCGACGGCAGCGCAGCCAGCGCAAAAACTAGTGCAACCAACCCCAAGCAGGCCAAGGAGCTTACCCACAGATTTCCGGCGCTCACACCAAAGACCACTACGCCAGCAATTACAGCCGACAGTGCACGCTCCCACGGCGCGAACCGCCCTTGAGACACCTCTGAGACGACTGGAATGAGCTCGGTTACAGGCTCCTGGTCCACTACCACAACAACACCCTTTCATAAGGCTATGCTCACCTAACTTTAATTAGGTAAGCTTACCCTCATTTATCCCGACGACGAAGAGTATTTTCCAAGAACTATGTCTATCCGCTACGTATGCGCGTTGGCCACTTCTGCCAGCATGCTTGGCTTTGCAGCAACAGCGTTCAGCCCGCTCCTCATTACCCCTCCCCCTGCTCCGGCACAGGAACAAACCGCGTCACACCGCACTGTATCCACGGGAACAATGGATTGGGGTGTGCGAGAATCGTTCCGTAAGTACATCGAAACCGGCGTCGCCAAGGGGTCCATCTCCACAGATGAAGGGGCAACTCGCTCAGGGACGGCATTCCAATTCCCAGCCGAATCCTCCGCGATTACTGGCCCATCCTCCGGACAATTCAACTTCACCGGCTCAGTCCACTTCAGTGGCCACGATGGCTCTCTCGAGCTGACGCTCAGCAACCCGATCTTGGTGGTCAACGGCACTAACGCAGAACTCCGGGTGGACTACAGCACACGGAAGTATGTCGGCGCAGGAGCTGTGGGCCCTGTCGAAGAAGGACAAAAAGAAGTACTGGCCACCATCACCCTTGACGCCGCACCGAACTTCACCGCAAGCCAAGTGACAATAAGCGGCCACACCTCACTTACCGCTTCTGGGGAAACTATCTTCGCCGGATTCTACGAAGCAGGCGAGCCCCTCGACCCGATCAGTATCGATCTCTCACTCACGGAGGCTTCGGGTGCCGGACCAGTCCCGGACTTCACACTCGGGTCCCCATCAGGAGACAATAGCAACGCAGCTGCTCAGGGGCACAGTGGCGCCACACGTTCAAAGGCGACAAGCGGACCGGCTTTCTGGCTCGGACAGGTAAACGACACGCTCATCGAGGTCAACGGGCTGTTTACCAACGCCGACAAGGTCTTGCGAAGCGCAACGTCGTTACACGAGCGCGCTACATCGTCGCAACAGTCAGCCCGTCCCAACCGCTCTTCGACGGCGCCGGGGACGACTGCTTCGGCTGCCAACACGGCCCCGGCGCGCAACCAAGCATCAGCGCCGACTTCCCCATCGAGCAACGCATCGGCCCACAGCAATCGCGATGCCTCAGCCACAGCACCGTCAGGCGGTAATGCATCTTCAAATACCGTCTGTGATGCTGGCACCTCACACGGAGTCACCTCTGCTGAGGCACAGTGGGGAATCCGGCAGTCGTTCCGTACATACATCCGTGGCAATATCGCGAAAGGAAAGTGGGAGCTCCAAGGCGTTGGAGACAGCGGTAACACCTTTACTTTCAACGGCAATTCGGGAGCAGTTGATTCTGCGACGCGGTCGGGGTCCATCCTCTACCCCGGTTCGATCCGTTTTACCGGGCACGGGGGCGTATTGGACACTCGTTTTTCCAACATGGAAATCCAGTTCTCCGGCAATACCGGCCAGCTGATCCTCAACGCGACGTCGAACACCATGGAAGGCGACCCCCGCGACTACGGGCGCATCGCCATCGCAGACCTCACTTTCACGAACCTCGATGTGAGCGACTCTGCGGTAACCGGTACAGCAGAAGCAACGCTTACGAGCACAGGTTCGGAAGCGTTTGGGCAATTCTACCCTCCTGGCGATCCGCTCGACACAATTCACTTCACCGCTCAACTCGGCGGATCGGCTAACTGCGCCGAAGGCCAGGGCTCCATCGGAGGGGCGTCCTCTCCATCCAACAATGCGGCGGGGGCCGACGCTCGAGCGAAACTTCGGAAGTCTACAACATCCTCGTCTACGCCTTCCCGCGGAAGCGTTCTCGACGAGCATTTGGGGGACGCAACTGTTTCGTCCCCTGATCAGCCAGAAGGCGGAAAGTTCCAGATTAAAAACACCGCGCCCAATTCGCGTACAGGGGCGGATGGTTGGGATGACGCGACCGTCGCGACGCTCTTGGTGCTCATTGCCTCGCTGCTTGGCGCAGGCGGTGCGCTCATCAGATTCGCGGTCATCGGATAGGGAGATATGACACTATGAAAATGCTGCAAACCACTCTTTCCTTGGTTACCGCGACTGCGATAACGCTGAGCCTCGGCGGGTGTGCGGAGTGGGACAACCCAACACAACACACCACCAACGAGCTCGCGGAGTCGCTGCAGACAAACGGGGACCCACACCAGGCGCAAGGGGTTTCGATGGTCTCTGAGATCTCCGAGGTCGAGCCAATCGATACGCCACGGGAACAAGCTCTGCCCGTCGAAGTGACCGATGCGGACGGTTACGACGTCACCATTACTGATACCTCCCGCATCCTTGCACTGGACCTATACGGCACATTCACCAAGACGCTTCGTGGTGTCGGCATGGCAGACAACATCGTCGGGCGGACCGTAAGTTCCTCGGAGCCGTCGCTTGCGCATCTGCCCGTAGTCACGGAAAACGGGCATTCGCTCAACGTCGAGGCCATTCTGAATCTTCGTCCCACCTTGGTGCTTGTCGACCGCTCAGTAGGACCAGTTGAGGCGATCGACCAGCTACGGGCAGCCGGTATCACCACTGTGATGCTGGAGCCGACGCGTTCGCTGGCCTCGATCGCGGAGGACATCACTAATGTGGCAACCCTCGTCGGTGAGCCTGAGGCAGGCCGCCTCCTCGCCGAACGCAGCGAGAAAGAAGTCCAGCAAGCGCTCGACGCAATCGCTGCGGTGGCACCTGAAGAACCACTGCGAATGTCGTTTTTGTATGCTCGCGGCACCGGTGGCGTCTTCTATCTACTCGGGCGTGAAGAAGGAACTGAAGAACTCATCACTGCTCTAGGTGGCAGGGACGTCAATTCCGAGCACGGCATCGGTCAGCCTTCGCCTGCAAGCCCTGAGGCGCTCGCCGAGGTAAACCCCGAAGTGTTCGTCATGATGAACGGTGGGCTCCAGTCCACAGGCGATATTGAAGGCCTCCTCCAACGTCCCGGCGTCGCACAAACCACCGCGGGGCAGCACCGGCGAGTCCTGGCGCTTCCCGACGGTGACTCACTTGCGTTCGGACCTCAAACTGGCGAACTGCTGCTGCGCGCGGCGCACGCTCTCTACGGAGAGCAGCTATGAGCGAGCACCACGGAGCAATCCATGCACGACGCATTGGAAGAACTGTGCTTTTCGCAGCCACCGCTTCCCTGCTAGTGCTCACGGCCATTGCCTCTCTCGTTGTAGGCCAGTTTGAGTTTTCCCCCGGCGAGCTCTGGCCGATCCTTACCGCAGGGCCAATGTCAGCGTCCACACTCGAAGCATCAGTATTATGGCAGATCCGCATCCCGAGGCTCGTTCTAGGACTCTGCGTCGGCGCGGCACTGGGAACAGGCGGGGCGCTCATGCAGTCCGTATTTGCCAACCCCCTAGCAGAACCAAGCGTCGTTGGCGTCAGCACCGGGGCAGGTGTAGGCGCAGCTATCGCCACCGTATTCGGCATCACCACATTCGGAACGATGACCGTGCCGATCTTCGCGTTCGCAACGGGCATATTCGTCACCGTGGTGGTGTACCAGCTGGCGCGTTCAGGTGGCAGAGTCCGCGTCCTGAACCTGGTGCTAGTAGGCATCGCAGCGAACGCTATCTGCGGCGCATGCATTTCAGCACTCACATTCATCGCCCCTACCACGGCGCGGGAGCAGATCGTTTTCTGGCAGATGGGCAGCCTCGCTGGGGCGAGTTGGGCGCAAACTGGGGTGGTAGCTGCCGTCGTCACCTTCGCATTGGCATGTGCCATGTGTTTTGTGCGCAAGCTCGACATCCTCGCTTTGGGCGACCAAGCTGCATTCCATGTAGGCATCAACGTCGCACGCCTGCGCATGTTGGCGATCGCGCTATCGACATTGCTTACGGCCGCAGCGGTCTCCTTCGCTGGGTTGATCGGGTTCGTAGGACTCGTCGTCCCACATATCGTGCGCACTGCGGTCGGCCCGTCCAATACGGTGCTTGTTCCGGCTTCTGCACTCGGAGGAGCGCTCTTGATCGGTGCTGGCGATATTCTCTCCCGCACAATCATTCCATTCGCTGACCTGCCAATCGGTATTTTCACAGCTCTGATTGGCGGGCCGACCTTCTTCTTCCTGCTGCGGCAGATGATGCGAAAGGGCCATGCACAATGACAGTTACCGCTTCACATGTCACAGTCCATAGACAGGGGCGCGAAATACTCCACGATGTCAGCATGTCCGCGCAGAGTGGAGAGGTCACCGGCCTCATCGGCCCCAACGGAGCTGGCAAGTCTACATTGCTCGCTGCGCTCTCCGGCGATACATCCCTCTCGAGCGGAAGCGTCCAGCTTGTGGGTCAGGATGTATCTGGGTGCACCGCTCATCAACTCGCTCGGATGCGTGCCGTCATGCTTCAGGATGTCAGTGTCGCCTTTTCGTTCTTGGTGCGCGACGTCGTCGAGATGGGGCGCCATCCGTGGGGCACTCAGCCTGACGACGCCACCATCGTCAACCAAGCGCTCGCCGCGACGGGCATCACGCACCTCCAGGAACGAGAGATGTTCACGCTTTCCGGTGGTGAGCGCGCCCGTGTGGCCTTTGCCAGAGTCTTGGCACAGCGAACACCTGTGGTGTTTCTCGACGAACCAACTGCCGCGATGGACGTGCGCTTCCAAGAGCAGACGATGGGCGTCGCCCGCACCTTGGCACGTGATGGCGCGACCGTGATCGTCGTGCTCCACGATCTTCAGCTTGCTGCGCGGTACTGCGACCACGTGGTGTGCTTGAAGCAGGGGGCTGTTGCGGCAGCGGGGCCGGTGGCCGAGGTGTACCAGGACCACATTCTGAGCGAGATCTACGACTGGCCTATTACGGTCCTGCACGACGGAAATCGTGTTTTCATCGCGCCTCATGAGGCAAACTGCTCCCCTATGACAGGTGCGACCTAGCCCCATTACCCCCGGCCGTTGACCAAACCCCAACCAATATTTAAGGTTAGCCTAACCTCACCATTCGGTGTGGTTGCGATTACTCATGAAAGGACGTACATGTCTCGCTCCACCACTCTGGCAACCCTCACCGCTGCCTTCCTTGCTTCTACTGCCCTCGTCGCGCCGAGCGCATTCGCGGAAGCCCCAACGCTCGAGTCCGGGCACGCAAACTGGAACATCAAGGGATCATTCCTGAGCTACATCCAGAAGCCGTTTGCCGCAGCAACCATCACGGCGTCCGATGGGGCAGAAAAGGTACTTGACGCGAGCAAGCTGGTTGACTTCGCCTTGCCAGTAAATGCAAAGGAGTCCAAGCTCACGGCAACTGGCGAAGGGGTCATAGACCTCGACGGCGCTATCAGTATCAACGCACACCACGGTGCGATGGATATCCAGCTGTCTGATTTCAAGGTCGTCATCGAAGGGGCTAAAGGGTTCCTCCAGGCAGACTATGTCCGCAAGGGCGCTATGCCCGGTGCAGAGACCACCACGTTGACCGGCGACGATAAGCGCATCGTCGAGTTCGACGTCCAACAGCCGCTGAAGGCTAACAAGAACAACCAATTCGCTGCGACCTTCACCCCGACCAAACTGACAGAGGACGGCTCCGCGATCTTCGATAAGCAGTACAAGGCCGGTGAGCCTTTCGCGGATTCCAAGGTAGCCCTTGCACTGAAATTCAAGGATGCTCCCGCACAGACGACGCCCACTCCCACGCCGGAAGGATCAAGCCTTGGAACCGGCGCGATCGTCGGAATCGTGCTTGCCGCAATCGCGGCCCTCGGTGGCCTTGCATTTGCAGCGAGCCAGCCAGGTTTCCAGGCGATGCTCGGGAAGCTCGTATGAGCGCCGTCGATAACGTCGGCGGACACATCACCACGGTGATCACTTCACTCATGGCGATCGCTGGCGTCGTAATGACCGTCGCCGCACTCGCCCAGGGCGCAGGGACGATTCTCGGGATCCAGCTACCAACGATTCCTTGATATACAGAGATATACAGACCGCAAAACAAGAAACCCAGCCACCTCATGGTATGGCTGGGTTTCTCCATTTGGGCAACGCACCAAACTAGGAGTTCTTCTTGCCCTTCTTCTTTTTCTTGCTGCTCACCTTGGAGAGTTCCAGCTTTGCAGCAGCATCGGGCACGTAACGGAACTCGTCGCGCGGAGGTCGCTCGTAGTCAATAATCTCTGGGCGTTCAGGGATCTCTGGCAGATCAGGGTCAATGTGCTCGTAGGGGATCGTCGACAAGAGGTGAGAAATCACATTGATGCGCGAGCGCTTCTTATCCTCCGACTCAACCGTGTACCACGGCGCCGCAGGAATATCCGTGTGGATAAACATCTCATCCTTGGCTCGGGAGTAGTCCTCCCACTTTGTAATGGACTCGAGGTCCATTGGCGAGAGCTTCCACTGGCGCAGCGGGTCTTCCCGGCGGGATTGGAATCGCTTGTACTGCTCTTCATCCGATACAGAGAACCAGTACTTACGCAGCATGATGCCGTCCTCAACGAGGAGGCGTTCAAAGATCGGTGTCTGGTGTAGGAACCGACGGTATTCCTCCGTGGTGCAGAACCCCATCACGCGCTCAACGCCGGCGCGGTTGTACCAGGACCTGTCGAAGATGACGATCTCGCCTGCGGCGGGGAGCTTTTCGACGTAGCGCTGGAAGTACCACTGCGTCTGCTCGCGCTCAGTTGGCTTCGGCAGCGCCTCAATACGGCAGGTGCGCGGGTTCAGGTACTGGGTGATGCGCTTAATTGCGGAGCCTTTGCCTGCCGCGTCGCGCCCCTCCATCACGATGACAACACGCGCTCCGGTCTTGACGACCCACTGCTGCATTGCCACCAACTCAGCTTGAAGGCGTACGAGTTCTTTCTCGTACGCCTTCTTGGAAAGTTTCGGGGGCTTGGTGGAATTCTTCTCTTCACTCATAGGTACTAACCGTACCCATAAAGCGGGGAGAAATTAAGCCGATTCGGCTAGTCCACCTTGAATTCAGCCATGGTATCCCACTCGGTCTTACCCTCGATCAGGGTATTGATGATGGTCGGGGTTTCCTTCAGAATCTTCGGGAACAGCTCCTGGGCGGCGCGGAAATGATCGGAGTTCACGTGCGCTTCCGCGGCATCGTCGTGGAATGCCTCGATGAGCAGGTATTCGTTCTTATCCTCTTCACTGCGGTACCAGTCAAAGAAGATGCAGCCCGGCTCTGCGCGGGTTGCGTTGGTGAATTCCTCTACCTCTTGACGAAATGTCTCGACGTATTCTGGCAGTGGCTTGTAACGAACGTTGATCAAAATCATGCCACCACCCTACGCATATCTCGCATTGTTGTCAGCCGACGCTTTTGGCTACGAAGCTGCTCAGTTAATTGTTCAACAATAGATGCGTTATACTCGTAACAGTTGTCGGCCGATGGTTCTATTTACCATTGCTGACTAGCTTAAATAAATAGTTCTACACTTACGGATGCCATGCTTGCTCAAAACGTTGCCTCTGAGGTCCGCCGCGCGATTTCGCGTGGTGAGTTCTCCCCAGGCCAGAAGCTCAACGAGGTTGCCCTCGCTGAGCGTTTCGAGGTATCCAGAAATACCCTCCGCGAAGCATTTGCAATGCTTACGTCAGAAGGTCTTTGTGAGCGCATTCCGAACCGTGGCGTATTCCTCGCCACTCCTTCCCCGGACTTCGTCACTGACACCTACCGTGCGCGCGCCGCAATCGAGCCTGCGGCTCTCCTTTGGGGCGAAGAGCTCGATGTTGACCGTCTCGAAAAACTCAACACTGAAGCCCGCGAGGCAATCGCTCAGGACGACGATGACCTGCTGACGGCCGTGAACCAGGCTTTCCACCACGTGGTGCTCTCCGCAATGGGCTCGAAGACCCTCGGCGACACCATGGACCAGCTTGACGCGTTCATGCGCTTGGCAACGCTTCCGATTATTCAGCAGCAGCCGTCGTTTAACCGCCAGTTCATCTCCGTCAACGAGCACATTGTGGAGCTGCTGCGCAAAGAAAAGCGCCACGAGGCTTCCGACTACCTGCAGGAAGCACTCCTCGAGCAGGGTCGTATTGTGAACGACCTGATCGAGAAGATCAATAACGGGTACCCGATTTAGTGCTCGAGCTGCTCCCCAAGCTCAAGCCACTCCATCTCTAGCTCATCGCGGCCATCGTTGGTGCGCTGCAATTCCTGCGTCTTCGCGCCGATCGCTTCGAAATCCGGCGCGTCTTCACCCGACATGTCGGCAATCTGCGCTTCCAACTCCTTGGCACGTGTTTCCGCCGTCGCGATCTTGCGCTCAAGCGCTTTCATCCGCTTCCGGATCTCACGTTCTTCCTGCGATGACAGCCGCGGTTCCTCCACGGGGGCAGCTTTTTCGGAGTTTTCGGTCTTCTCCCCCAAATCGAGTGGACCCGTTTGGGTGTCCATGGCAGCTCGCTGCTCGAGGTACTGCGTGATCCCTCCGGGTAGGTTGCTCAGCGTGCCGTCGCCGAACAGTGCGTAGGTAGAGTCCGCGATGCGTTCAATCAGATAGCGGTCGTGCGAAATCACGACGAGCGTTCCTGGCCAGCCATCGAGTAAGTCTTCGAGTTCCTGCAGCGTATCGATGTCGAGGTCGTTGGTGGGCTCGTCGAGAAGCAATACGTTGGGCTCACTCATCAGCACACGCGTCAGTTGGAGCCGACGACGCTCACCGCCGGAGAGGTCCCCAACAGGTGTGCGCTGGCGCTTCGGGCTAAACCCGAGACGCTCCGCGAGCTGGGATGCCGAAACCTCCTTCTTACCCAACGTGATGTAGTGCGCGACGTCCTCCACAGAGTCGAGCACCGTCCTCGTTGGGTCGAGGTCGTCGAATTCCTGTCGCAGCCACCCAATCCGTGTGGTCAGGCCTTCGATGCGCTTGCCGACGGCAAGCGGGTAGTCACCGGCGAGCGTCCGCAGCAACGTCGTCTTTCCGGAACCGTTGACACCAACAAGACCGATGCGCTCGCCCGGCGCGAGCCGCCACGTGAGGTGGTCGACGAGCGTGCGCCCGTCAGGAGCGTCGATGCGGGCGTCCTCAAACTCGATGACGACGTTGCCCTGGCGTTGCTTGGAAAACGCCATCAGCTCGACCTTGTCGCGTGGTGGCGGGACATTTGCGATGAGAGCTTCGGCTGCTTCGATGCGGTAGCGCGGTTTTGACGTGCGTGCGGGGGCGCCTCGGCGCAGCCACGCGAGCTCTTTGCGCGCTAAGTTCTGACGACGCTGCTCGATGGCGTCGGCCTGGCGGGCACGCTCGGCGCGGGCGAACGTCCAGTCGTTGTAGCCACCCTCGTAGACGTCGACGGTGCCGTCGTGGACCTCCCAGGTCAGCGTAGCGACGGTATCGAGGAACCAGCGGTCGTGCGTAACCACCACGACTGCGAGTTTGCGCTGCATGAGGTGGGATGCCAGCCACTGCACGCCCTCGACGTCAAGGTGGTTCGTCGGCTCGTCAAGCACGACGAGATCTAAGTCCTGCACAAGGGCCGCGGCGAGGCTCACGCGGCGCCGCTCACCACCAGAAAGCTCCCCGACCGGGGTGTCCAGCCCGAGGGCAGCCACGCCTGTTCCTTGGAGAACCTCTCGCACCTTGCTATTCGACGCCCACTCGTACGTCTCGAGCCCCAAGGGTTTGACGACGACGTCGCCGACGGTGGCGTCGTCGTGAATTTCGAAGCGTTGTGTCACCACCGCCATGCGTAGGTCAGAGTTGTGCGACACGCGCCCGCTGTCCGGGGCTTCGATGCCGGTGAGCACCTCAAGCAACGTTGTTTTCCCGCCGCCGTTGACGCCCACGATGCCGATGCGATCGCCGGTCTGGATTCCGAGGGAGACACCGTCGAGCAGTGTTTTTAAGCCCCAGGTTTTGGATACGTTTTCGAGGTTGATCAGGTTCGCCATAGCAAACCCATCGTAGCCTACGCCTCGAGTTGCGCCCCCGCAGACGGGCCGGAAGTACAGAACACCTCGACGCCCTCGACGTTGTCACGAAGCACCGTTTCAAGCGCCCGCGCGGCTTCTTCGTCGAAGCACAGTGCGGCGATCGTCGGCCCGGACCCAGAAACAATCGCGCGGGCTACAAGTTCAGTTTCGGATTCGATGCGTGTGATCAGGGCTGCGATGCGTGGGCGCATCGCCACCGCTGCAGCTTCCAAATCGTTGTGCAGGTGCTTCGCTAGCTCGCGCGGGTCGCCCGTCACGAGTGCCTGCGACAGCGCGGCCGTGTCCAAATGCGGTACGAGTGCCGGGTTGTCGTGACGCAGGTCATCGAGTGTTTCGAAGGCCTTGCCCGTCGAAATCCCAATCTTCGGATTGCAAAACACCCACCAGTACGTGCCGCGCCCGAGGACCTCAACGAGGGCGTCGCCACGCCCGGTGCCAAGCGCTGTGTGTCCGTGGAGTGCAAACGGCACGTCCGCTCCCAGCCCGACTGCAAGGTCGTAGAGATCTTCTTCGCTGAGCCGCTCACCGCAGTACCGCTCCACGTAGGCGTTCGCCGCGACGAGCCCAGCCGCGGCATCTGCGGAACCGCCCGCCATCCCGCCTGCCACAAACACATGCTTGTCGACGACCAGCTTCGCCTTCGGCAACGACAATCCTTGCACGCCACTGCGGGCCCGGACGGCGTCGACGACGGCATCAACCGCACGCCACGTCAGGTTTCGAGGCGTATCGATATCCTCGTCTGGTACGTCCACGTGGAAGTGCGTCTGCATCCCAACGACCACGGAGCCAGATTCGACGCATGCCGACTCATCCTCGACGACGATGCGAACTCGCTCGCGGCGCTCGACGGCCTGGAAAACCGTTACCAACTCGTGGTAGCCGTCGGCACGCGCGTTGCCGACGCCGAGGTGTAGGTTCACTTTGCCGGGCGCTGATGCAACAAACTCCCGCGTGTTGCCGCTCATCGGGCCTCCCCTAGCCTGACAAAGTCCTCCACTCCAAGCTTCTCGCCACGCAGTCCAGGATCGATGCCGACCTCACGCAGGGCTGCCTCGGCCTCCACGGGGGAACCGTACACCGATGCGAGCGTTGAGCGCAGCGTCTTGCGGCGTTGGGCGAAGGCGGCGTCGATAAGTGGGAAAACCTTGTCGCGCACGCTGCGGTCGCGCCCCGGATCGACGTCGATGCGAACAAGCCCTGACTCGATATTCGGAGCCGGCCAGAAGACGTGCTTGCCGATGGTCCCTGCCTGCGACACCTCGCCATAAAACGCCGCTTTTACGCTAGGCACGCCGTAAATCTTCGTGCCTGGCTTCGCGGCAAGGCGGTCAGCGACCTCTTTCTGCACCATCACGAGCACGCGGCGAATGGAAGGGAACTCCGCAAGCAGGTGTAACAACACCGGCACCGAAACGTTGTACGGCAGGTTCGCAACGAGAGCCGTTGGCTCCCCGGGAACATCACGCTGCGTAGTCTTCAGCGCGTCCATGTGCACGATATCCAGCTTGTGCGCGGCCGAAGGTGCTCGAAGCTCCACCGTTTTACCCAGCTGCTGTGCCAGCCTGTCATCGATCTCAAGCGCTGTCACGTGCGCTGCCTCATCGAGCAGGCCAAGCGTCAGTGACCCGAGACCAGGACCGACCTCGACCACGCGGTCGTCTGGGGAAAGCTCCGCTGCGGCAACGATACGCCGCACGGTATTCGGGTCGTGCACGAAGTTCTGCCCCAGCCGTTTCGTTGGGGTGACACCTAGTGCAGCCGCAAGCTCACGGATTTCTACCGGGCCAAGCAGTTGGGTTTCGCTCATACCTGACGAGGTTAGCGCAACCCCATCCGTGCGGTACATGCAGGCCACGCACCCCACCCCTGGGATGCCTGCGTTTTCTGGGCGATTGCGATCTGCTGCTCGCGGGTCGCCTGGTCAGCGGTCGGCGCGTACTGGGTGCCGCCGTACGCTGCCCACGTCGACGCAGAGAACTGCAAGCCGCCGTGGTAGCCATTACCCGTGTTAATGGACCAGTTGCCGCCAGACTCACACTGCGCCAACGTGTCCCATACTGAACCAGCTGCAACAGCAGGAGCATTCGCCGACTCCTTGGTACCGCGTCGCACCTTCGCCGCCTTCGGCGCACGAACCTCGCGCTCACCTGCAATGCCCTCGGATTCAACCTTGCCATTGACCAGAACGGTCTCGTGGAGAATTTCCTTCTCCCCGTCCTTGCCTTCCTCCAGCACCTCTTCGTTGCCGGTTTCCAGCTCTTCATCATCGACGTACTCAACCGGTGCCTCGATTGGCAGGACCTCAGCACGCTTCACCACGTTGACGCGGTCGAGCACGATCTCCATGTTCGGGTACACCGCGGCATCAAGCGGGTGGTTCAAACGATCATCGGAGTCGAAGGTGATGCCACGGTCCGCGAGGAGCTCGCCTACGGTTTTCTTCGCAACCGACGCGTAGGTCACGTTCCCACCGTCATTGATCGCGATGATCTTCGGGGTGGTCACGTCGACATTGAGGCCGTCGACAAGCTTGGTGTCCTTGTTTAGGTCCGACGAGGAAGCCGGGGACACCCCGACCTCGTCCATGACTTCCCCAACAGTCAGCGCTGTCGAGGTGATTTCCTTTGCCACCCCGTCGACGACGACGGCGACTGGCTTCGCAGTACGAACGGTCACGGTATCGCCGTTCGACAGCTTCTCAGCAGGCGCCGGGTACACAACGTCACTGTCCTTGACCTCAACGCCCGCAGCCTGCAACGCACCCGCGACGTCACCCGAGAAGGTCTTCAGCGAGGTCGCCTCACCGTTGACGTCCACAGTGACGTCCTTCTGCGCGGCGAGCGCCGTGGTGGTACCGGCTGCAATGACAACACCTGCGAGTGCCCCGACGGCGATTCGCTTCGTTGCGGTGTTGTTGTGCTGGATACGCGAGCCCATAAAGCGTCATTCCCCTTCGTCACGAAATAATACTTCGATAACAATACGGTAACTTCTACCGTTTTACCAGCACATGTTTGCACACCATGGTGGACACGTTAACTCGCGCCACGCGATTCACACCACTCACAGCCGACCTGGGACAACGCTTACTTGCGCCCAGTGTGTTCCCGGACACGTGCACAGCATCATCCCAGACCATAGACGCGATCGAAGGTAGCGGATACCTCGCTCGCCAGCGTCTCGACGTCCACTCCCCGAGCTTGCGCAACCACGTGTGCCGTATGCCCAATCAGCGATGGCTCATTGCGCGAACCTCGAAACGGCTCCGGGGTCATATACGGCGCATCGGTTTCGATGAGCAGCTGGCCCACCGGCGCCAGAGCCGCCGCCTCCCGCAGCTCCTCATTGCGCTTAAACGTAACGTTGCCGGCAAAGGAGAGCACATAGCCACGCTCAATCGCCTCCCGCGCCACGTCAAGGGGTGAGGAGAAGCAGTGCAAAATCACATGCTCCGGTTTCGGCGCATCCGCGAGAATCCGCATCATGTCCGCATCCCCCTCACGGTTATGGATCATCAATGCCTTGCCGGAGTCCACGGCGAGCTGAATGTGCCAACGAAACGCTTCTTCTTGCGTGGCAAGGTCAGCGGTGTTCTCGGCGTCGTGGCGGATCCAATACGTATCGATGCCTGTCTCCCCCACCGCAACACACCGAGCGTCCGAGGCCATCTGCGTGAGCCGTTCCCGTGTCGCGTCGTCGAGCTCGGCGGCTCGCGTCGGATGGATCGCGCACGCTGCGAACACGCCCTCATGCATGTGCGCGGCAGCAAGCGCCTGCTCTGCTTCCGCGAGCCCATCGCCCACGGTGCATACCCGCTCCACACCGGCGCTCAACGCACGCTCCATAATCGCATCGATATCCGCCTGCGTGGTGGCTCCGGTAGAGGCCAGGTGGGTGTGGGCGTCGATAAGCCCTGGTATAGGGGCTGCTGGTACTGGTGTCGGGCGAGGTTTCTTTTTGCTCATACGATAGAGCCTATGACATTCCACGCGATTGACGCACAGACCCAAACCAGCATCGACAACGCACTCGCCGAGGCAGCGGCGCAGGGGCTCAATGGCCCTGCACGAGTAATCATCGAGCGGTTCGAAGGGTTACTCGAGGATTTCCTTGCACTTCCCCGCGACGCACAACGCAGCTACCCGCGCGGCGACACAGCCCGTATCGTCGGCACCGCCCTCGGCGACGCATTCGTCCGCGACTACGGATTTACCTGGAAACTCCTGAAAGATGACTACGGCACGGACCTCGTCGTCGTCCGCGATGCCGACACCAACTCCCCCAAATACACCGCCCCCATCATGGTTGTCGACGCCCGCTTCGACGACGACGCAACCGGCAAACTCACCACGTTCCTGGAACAGTTCCTCAGCGGCTTGCAGCACTAAGCTCGTCGTCAATAACGACGTGACGCGCCGCCACGATGCCAACAGCCCCCATGACCAACGCCATGATGACCAGCGCGATCAGGATCGGCTGGAACTCCCCGATCTGCCCATAGGCCACGCCAATGAGCAGCGGACCCGTTGCCGCGAGCACGTACCCGACCGGCTGCACAAAACCCGACAGCCGTGCAGTGACTAGCGGGTCGCGTGTGCGCGCCGGGATCAGTGCGATTGCTAGCGGGAAGCAGCACCCGCCGAAGCCCAGGAGGAGGCTCCAGCCCAGCGGTGATGCTGCCGGTGCGAAGTACAAGCCGAGATACCCAGTGGCCGTCGAGAGCGCAAACAGCACCACCAGCGGCGTCAGCGTCCGCGCGCGAGAGATGACCGTCGGCAGCACAAGCCCACCAACCATGCCTACCGCGCCAAGCAGCCCGAGTCCCGTGGCTGCGGTGGAAGGGGCAACCCCGGCGTCAATGAAAATGGCGGGCAACCACCCCATCTGGATATACGCGCTGGTTGACTGCAACCCGAAGAAGAGCATCAAGGCCACCGCAGTGAGCGACTTCCACACCGGCGCTTCTGGCGTAGCAACCGCGCCGTCCTGCGGGGTCGAAGCCTTGCTCCCGGGGATGTCCCTCCCGAATTTGAAGAGCACAAATACCCAAACCGCCAGCTGCACGACAGCCGTCACCTCCCACAGGCCGAGTGCCGACTGCCACGAGGGTGTCACCAACGCGCTGAGCGGGCCAGCCGCCGACGATAAGCCCAGGGTTACGGAGTACACCGTAGTCAGGGCGACGATGTAGCGCCCACCGTGCTGCTTGATCCACGCAGGCAGCAACACGTTCATAAGTGCGATGGCGCCGGCCGCGCCCACCGTCGCGAGTAAGAACATCGCGATATCGGGTGCGAAGGGGCGCAAGCCCAAGCCCGCGGTCAGCAACCCCGCAGCGCCCAGAATGACGGGGGTGAGGCCAAACCGCCGCGCAATCGGTACCGCACAGATACCGACCAGGAAGAAGAGCGTGCCGGGGATCGCCGTGATGACGCCACCGACCCATGCCGGGGCGTCATAGTATGCGATGACCTGGTCAAGTACAGACCCGACGGAGGCAATGCCCGCACGCAAATTCAGTGAGGCACTAATGACAGCGACGAAAAGTACAAGAGCAAACACTCGAAGCACTCTAGCGCTGCCGCAGCGTTACTGCACAGGCGCCCACTCCGGGCCGGTCTCCCCGAGCTCCGGATCGAGCTTCGCCACCAGTGGCTTCGGCTTCGACAGTGCCACGCCGGGCTCCATTGGCACGCGCTTCCATGTCGCCTGCTGCTCGGAGTAGTCGCCGGTGATGGTGAGGTAGGTCTGGCCGCGCTCCGGCAGGCCGACGCCGACGAGATCGTAGTCAGCGTCATCGCGAACCTCAACGATGGACGGCTCTGCCGCCCACACACCAGTCCGGCCGAGGGTCTCGTGTACCTTCTGCGCCGTGTGCGGCAGGAACGGGGTCAGCATCGCATTGCAGTCGCTGACCACCTGCAGTGCGGTCCACAGGACCGTCGCCAGACGAGTGCGCTGTTCCGGATCCTTCGCGAGCTTCCACGGCTCCTGGTCCGCGATGTACGCGTTGGTCTCCCCGACCACGTGCATGATCTTGGTGATCGCGCTCTTAAAGTGAGCCTCGGCCAAGTCCTTGCCTGCGGAAACAAACGTGGATTCCGCCAATTCAAGGATTTTCTCGTCCACTTCGGCGAGCTCTCCTGGTTCTGGAACCTCGCCGAAGTTCTTGTGCGCCATCGACACAGTGCGGTTGACCAGGTTGCCCCAGCCATTCGCCAGCTCGTTGTTCACGCGACGCACGAACTCGTCCCAGGTGAAGTCCGTGTCGTTGTTCTCCGGTCCGGCCACCGCAATGAAGTAGCGCAACGGGTCCGCACCGAACTCTTTCAGGAAGTCCTTGACATAGATGACTACGCCCTTCGAAGACGAGAACTTCGAACCGGACATGGTCAGGAACTCCGAGGACACAACCTCAGTCGGAAGATTCAGGGTGCCCAGCTCGTGTTCTTGCCCACCATGCGAGCCCTTGCCCGCGTAGCCGAGCAGCTCCGCTGGCCAGATCTGTGAGTGGAACGTGATGTTGTCCTTGCCCATGAAGTAGTAGCTCGCCGTTTCTGGGTCCTGCCAGAACGTCTTCCACGCATCCGGGTTGCCGCTTCGCTCCGCCCACTCAATCGAGGCAGACAAGTAGCCGACCACCGCGTCAAACCAAACATAGAGCTTCTTCGACGGGTTGTCCTGCCAGTCCTCGACCGGGATAGGGATGCCCCAGTCGATGTCACGCGTCATTGCGCGCGGACGCATGTCCTCCAAGAGGTTCAACGAGAACTTCAGCACGTTCGGGCGCCACTTCTCACGGGTGCTCAGCCACGTCTTCAACGCGTCGTGCAGCGCCGGGAGATCCAGCATGAAGTGCTCGGTCTCAACAAACTTCGGCGTCTCGCCGTTGATCTTGGAGACAGGGTTGATCAGGTCTGCTGGGTCGAGCTGGTTACCGCAGGTATCGCACTGGTCACCACGAGCGTCAGTCGCGCCGCAGATTGGGCAGGTGCCCTCAATGTAGCGGTCCGGCAGCGTACGGCCATTCGAAGGAGAGATCGCGCCCTGCGTCGTCTCCTTGATCATGTAACCGTTGGCGTACAGTCCCTTAAACAGCTGCTGCACCACGGCATAGTGGTTACGAGTCGACGTGCGAGTAAACAGGTCGTAGGACAGACCCAAACCGGCCAAGTCGTGCACGATCTGTTCGTTGTAGCGGTCTGCGAGCTCCTTGACGCTCACGCCTTCCTTGTCCGCCTGCACCAACAGCGGGGTCCCGTGTTCGTCGGTGCCGGAGACCATCAGGACGTTGTTGCCAGCCATACGCTGATAGCGCGCAAACACGTCAGAAGGTACCCCGAAACCAGCTACGTGGCCGATGTGGCGGGGGCCGTTCGCATATGGCCACGCAACGCACACAAGGATATTTTTTTGAGTCTTCGCAGAAGTCATGCCCTTAAGCATAAGTTATGGCCCCGACACAACCCATGTTTCGGGTCATATCGGGGCCATGAGCGGTATTCACCGCAGGATGTCAGAGCTTAGTTACGCGGACGCAACATGCGCTTGACCTGCTCCTTCTTCCTATCAAGCTCGAGCTGGTCGCGGTGCATACGGCGTTCAATAGCCAACTGGCGGTTGAAGCGATCCTGTTCCTTCTTGTCCAGGTAAATAGTGTCGTTGGACACGTCCTTCACAATCGCGAACATCAGCAAGATCAGGATGAGCAAGAACGGGGTTGCCGCAACAATCGTCACAGACTGCAGCGCGCCCAGTGCGTCAGAGCCGCCAGCGATCAGCAGCGTCAGGCCAACGAACGCGGTGCCAAGGCCCCAGACAGCTGCGATCCATGGGTTCGCATCCGATTTACCGTTCTGCGACATAGACGCCATCACGGTCGAAGCCGAGTCAGCCGAGGTGATGAAGAACGTACCCAGCAGGATCACCGCGAAAATACCAATGTAGAAGCCACCAGGCAGCTGGTGCAGCAGGTTGAAGAGCTGCTCTTCCGAGGTACCCTCGCCGTAAATGGAACGACCGTCCTGCTCGAACTTGATCGCGGTGCCGCCAAAGATGGCGAACCAGACGGTGGACAGGCCTGCTGGAATCAGCATGACGCCAAGGCAGAACTCGCGAATCGTGCGGCCACGGGAAATTCGTGCCAGGAAGGTGCCAACGAATGGTGACCAGGAGATCCACCATGCCCAGTAGAAGATGGTCCAACCGGACAGGAAGTCTCCTGCTTCACCGTTCTGGTTCTCAGCGGTACGGCCAGCCATCTCAAAAAACTGGGACAGGTATGCGCCGACGCCCGTCGGCAAGAAGTTCAGGGTGCTGACGGTTGGGCCGAAGACGAACACGAAAATAGCCAGCAACGCAGCAATCGCCATATTGAAGTTCGACAGCCACTGGATTCCCTTGCCGACGCCCGACATCGCGGACAGCAGGAATGCAAGAGTCAGGACGGACACGATGCCGACCGTCAGCTTCGTCGACGGCGAATCCACAAAGCCGGAAGCGTTCAGGCCCGAGCTAATCTGCATCGCGCCCAAGCCCAGCGAACATGCGGTACCGAAAATCGTTGCAAAAATTGCAAAACCATCAATGAGCTTGCCCCAGAAACCGTTCACGCCCTTTTCACCAATCAGCGGGATGAAGGCGCTAGAGAGCAGTTGCTTGCGGCCGAGGCGGAACGTCGAGTACGCGATCGCAAGGCCCAAGATCGCGTAAATCGCCCATGGGTGCAGGCTCCAGTGGAACATTGTCTGCGCGAGCGCAGTGCCCACTTCGTGTGGCTGGTGGCCAGGGACACCATCGCGGTACATCGCCAGCGGCTCAGACGCACCGTAGAACATCAGACCAATGCCCATGCCTGCCGCGAACATCATCGCAATCCATGACGACGTTCTAAACTCCGGTTGTTCGTCCGACTTGCCCAGGCGGATCGTACCGAAGTTCGAAAACGCGATTACCAAGACAAAGAACACAAAAATCGTGCCGAAGAGCACGAACGCCCAGCCAAGGTTGTTAATCACCCAGCTGAAGGACGTATCAGCAAAGCTCGAGAAACTATCTGTTGCTAACAGGCCCCAAGCGACGACGGCCGCCACCACGACGAGAAGCGGAACAACGATGCTCCAGTCAATCTTCGCGTTTTCGTCCTCCGCAGCAAGCTCAACCTGCTCCTCTGCGTCGACCGATTCTTTACGCTCCCCGCGCCGCTCTGCAACGATGAGCTCGGCAAGCTCGCTCGTCGCAGACGGTGCGGCAATTTCGGTTTCATCGGAATTTATCTGTTCAGTACTCCGAGTGTCTGCATCAGGATCATGCGGATCCTGGGTCAGGTCTCCCTGAGACATGAAAAATTCTCCTCAATTCCATAGAAAATAAGAAAGCTTTAGCAGGTTAACTGAATTCGGCTGCTATATCTAATCCAATTCGTCCACGTAGTGCCCATTTTCAGCCAAAAAGTCTGACTATTCCGCGCTGCGAGCTTCCTGAGCGAGGTCATATAATTCGCCCGATTTCACCCCGTGCTGCTTCGCGATAGTCTTCACTGCATCCTTCATCCGCATACCCCCGCTTACCAGCTCTAAGACGAGTTCCACAAGGTCTTCGGGCTCCGCTGTTGCGGCGTCACCGCCCTCGATGACAACGGTGACTTCTCCCCTCACTCCGTCCTTGGCCCACTCGGCGAGTTCACCAAGTGTCGCGCGCTTTACTTCTTCGTACGTTTTTGTCAGTTCGCGGCACACCGCTGCACGTCGATCGCGGCCGAGGACCGAAGCGGCGTCGGCAAGCGTCTGTGCCAGTCGGTGCGGTGATTCGAAGAAGCACACGGCGCGCGGTTGGTGCACAAGCTCCTTGAGCCAGGCTTCCCGCGCGCCTGCCTTGCGTGGAGCAAAGCCATCGAAGATGAAGTGCCCTACATGCAGGCCCGAGAGCGCAAGCGCCGTCGTGACAGCAGAGGGACCAGGCAGGCAAGTCACGGGGACGCCGGCATCGTGTGCCGCTGCAACGAGTGAAAGGCCGGGGTCGGACACAATCGGCATGCCGGCGTCCGTCACCACGAGCACAACGCCATTGCGAGCAGCCACGAGCAACTCGGCCCGCCGCTGCTCTTCGTTGTGGTCAAAATTCGAGATGATCTTCCCACGCGGTTCCACCCCCAAGGCTGCCGCTAGCGCGCGGGTGCGCCGCGTATCCTCCGCCGCAATCACGTCTGCGTTCGCGAGTGCGTGCTGAAGCCGCTGCGAGGCGTCATCAATATTGCCGAGCGGCGTAGCGGCCAGCACTACCCCACGTGTTGGAAACTGGTGTTGCAACGTCGCTTGAGTGTCTGCACTATCCATGCATTAGATACTAGGTGCAGCTACAGATAATGCGGCGAACACAGTAGTATCCATTCACGTGAATACCAATGCGCCCATCGATACCGTCCAGAGTGAAGCGTCGCCAACGCCCGCGTTGATGAAGCCTGGCAGGCCCCAGCCGGGAGCACCAGTCAGTGTGCCATGGCATCGCAGGGACACCGTGACGCTGACGGTACTGACGGTCCTCGCGCTGTTCACGCGCTTCCTCGGGCTGGTGCAGCCGACGTCTTCTGGCACCCCGGTCTTCGATGAGAAGCATTACGTGCCGCAGGGCTGGGACATGGTGCGCAGTTCCTTTAACCCAGTGCTGGGCGGTATCGAGTCCAACCCCGGCTATGGGCTGGTGGTGCACCCGCCGCTGGGCAAACAGCTCCTCGCGCTTGGTGAAACCGTCTTCGGCTACACCCCGATGGGTTGGCGCATCATGACAGCGCTCTTTGGTACCGCAGTCATCGTGTTCACGTTCCTGCTCGCCCGACGCGTGAGCCAGTCGACGTCGATCGCAGCCATCGCAGGCGTCATCGCGCTTTTCGACGGCGTGCTGCTGGTCGCAGCCAAATTCGGCATGCTGGACATCTTCCAGGTGCTGTTCATCGTCGCCGCCGCGTGGACGCTCGCAGGTGACATGCGCCAGGTACACCAGCGTTGGCACGACGCCTGGCTATCAGGTGCTGTGCAGTCCTCGGGTCCGTACGGGCCGCGCCTCGGGTTCCGCTGGTGGCGCTTCGCTACCGGTGTGTTGCTCGGACTCGCCCTGGGTGTGAAGTGGTCGGGGTTGTATTACATCGCGTTCTACGGCCTGATGTCTGCGTTTTGGGATCTGTGGCTGCGAAAGCGTTATGGCGTCGAGAAGCCACTGGCTGGCGCACTGGTGCGCGACGTGCCCTCTGCACTCGCCTCGATCGTGCTGTTGCCCGCACTCCTCTATATCTGGTCGTGGCGCGCATGGTTCGCCTCTGAGACTTCTGTGTACCGCCACTCCCTGGCGGACGGCACGATCGCAGGATCCGACTGGCCATGGCTGGCCAACCTGCCGGATGCCGCTGCTGGATGGCTGTACTACCACTTCTCCGTGCTTGAGTTCCACGGCTCCCTCACGAGCTCTAGCGGGCACTCGCACCCATGGGACTCCAAGCCGTGGGCGTGGCTCGTCGCAGCACGCCCGATCCTCTACTACTCCTCCACCGACATCGAGTGCGGCGACGGCAACACCTGCCGCGAAATGATTTCGCTGTTCGGCACCCCGGCGATCTGGTGGCTCACCATCCCCGTGTTGCTGTGGGCAGCGTGGGTCTGGATTACCCGACGCGACTTCCGCGTCATCGTGCCAGTCATCGGCTTCGCCGCAGGCTTCCTGCCGTGGCTTGCGGCGTTCGACCGCCAGATGTACTTCTTCTACGCCACCGCGCTCATTCCGTTTACCGCAGTGCTGCTCGCGCTGGCGCTCGGAAACATCGCGAAGAAGGGCACGCTACGGGAACCTAAGTGGCTGGTGAAGCTGACCGGCGCCCCGATTCGCACCGGCCAAATCATCGTGATTGTCTACCTCGCCGTTGTGGCGGCAAGCTTCGTCTACTGGGGTCCGATCCTGTACGGCCTTCGAGTCACCGACGGCTACTACGAGTCCCTCATGTGGTTCCCGAGCTGGAAATAGTTCGCTAGAGGCCGGTCGGGTCTGCGTTGAGCAAGTGCCACGCGCGGCGCATGGCCACGCCTTTGTCCGCGATCCACGTCCAGGCGAGCGCCAACAACGCGATTCCCGGAGCGATGACCGTCATCGGTGCCACTGCTCCGATACGCTGCACAGCATCAAGCACCGCAAACCCCAGGGTAAACGTGAACATCGTCCCCACGATCAACACGATGCCGGGGATCTGGGCAGGCTTCCAGGACGCGAGCCCCAACGACAGGCCCACGCCGAAGCGGACCGCAACCCCCATCAGCGTGGCTGCGGCGACCTCGGGAGTCTGCGCCAACGCCTCGCCCACACCGACGACCCCAACGATGGCCCACACAATCCAGCACACCGCGATCGCACACAGCGCGGCCCTGCCAATCATCACGTTGACTTGTCGGCGCTGCATCATCGCGTGCCACGGGTCGTTGACCCCGGCGAGGATCGCGTCAGCGAGGTCGCTCGGAGGAGCCACATTGCCGTCAACCTCTGCAAAGCGCACCGTCTGCGACAAGGAAAGCGCCTGCTCCCAAAACGCGGCGCACTCCTCGCACTGCGCCAGGTGGGCGTCCACGATGGCGTCGTCAAGCGATGGTTGCTCCCCGTCGAGCCGCGCGGACAGGCAGGCCTGAATCTCGTCATGGCTAATCACGTGTGAGCACCCCGTCCAAGCTTGCGCGCCCCGGCCCAAACACGATGACCACGAACAACGCCGCGGCGAGCACCATCGTGTACTCAATACCGCCATCGGCAATGAAGAAACCGTTGCTCAAATGCACGAAGTAGGTTGCCGCCACCGCCAATAATGCAAGTACCGACGCGACGATCGTAGTCAGCAGACCAATGACGAGGAACGCACCCCCAACCAGCTCAACGAATCCCGCCAGGTACGCCGACAGCGTCGGCTGAGGCACCCCAATCGCCGCAAAGTCCTCCGCAGTGCGCCGCATTCCCAGCTCAAACCAGCGCTGGTACCCACGCGCAACAAACACGATCCCGAGCACCGCGCGGATGACTAAGAGCGCAAAATCTCGAACTGCTGGCCTGTTCATGCACACTAGAGTACTCAAGGAACCGAACTAGACAGAAAAACGTCAAACTACGTATGGATAAAGAAACGAAGCAACAATTCCCAATCACCGGCGACGACGGACTCAGCCGCCCACCCTGGGCCGCACACGATCCGCTCCTACGCCACTACTACGACACCGAATGGGGCATGCCCATCCGCGACGAGGCCGGAATGTTCGAGCGCCTCTGCCTCGAGGGGTTCCAAGTCGGATTGTCGTGGAAGCTCATTCTGCAAAAGCGCGACGCCCTACGCGAAGCCTTCTACGGATTCGACCCCGACGCCCTCGCACGGATGGACTCAATCGAACATCTTCTTGACGACGCCTCCCTGATCCGCAACCGGCGCAAACTCCAGGCGGTGCTCACCAACGCGTCCGCCACCCGCGAGTTGCGGGAATCCGGCACGGATCTTGCAACCTTTATCTGGTCCTACCAGCCAGAAACCACACCTGCACCCCGCACAATGGAGGAGGTTCCAACGCAGTCTGAGGAGTCACGCCGCCTCGCGCGCGATCTGAAGAAGCGCGGCTTCACCTTCGTCGGCCCCGTCACGATGTACGCGCTCATGGAATCCACCGGCATCATCGACACGAACTTGGTCGGCACGCACCGGCGAGGAGCCTCCGGGGTGTGGAGCTAGTCCTCATCCATCTCTGCGAAGGCTTCCTCCACCGAGTCGTACTCCTCGCGGGACGCCTCCCAGACTTCCTTCGCAGCTGAGAAGTTCACCGCTGCGATGATGGCGCCAACGATGATGTCGAACCAGGCAGTGGACCACACGAACGTCAGCAACCCGGCCGCAATGATGAGCAGGTTCGCCAGTGCGTCGTTGCGCGCCGCCAGCCACGCCCCCGTCGCCAACGACGACCCCTGGTCCCGCAGCCTCAGCAGAATCACCGCGCACACGACATTCACCACGAGCGCACCAACCGCGACCCCCGTAAGGCCCTCCGGCGATGGCGGCTCCGGGTCCAGCACCTTCGCAACAACGGTCACCACCGCCGCGACCGCCGGAATCAGAATCAACGCCGCCAACACACTGCCCGCCGTACGACGCCGCGATGCCGGCCAAGCGACCGCGAAGAAAACCAGGAGGTTAATCGCTGTATCCTCCAGGAAGTCCGCCGAGTCCGCAAACAACGACGCCGACCCAATCGAGACAGCCGCCACAAACTCAACGAAGAAGTACGCCAAGTTCAGCAGCGCAACCACCAGTACTGCTCGGCGGATCCGTTCTGTAGCCACGAGGTTCTCCTTTTCTTCGGCTGTCTTGCGTGTAGCACTCCTGTAGCACTCTAGCGACGTTGGTTGCTCTGTTCTAAGCGTTCCTGAACGTTGGCTGGGCACCGCAATCCACTAGCCCAATCATGCGACCTGGGCTTTTGCCAGCCCGCTTGCCGAAAACCCGGAATTTGGAGCCAGCACAAACACAACAAAACCCCAGGCCACCAACGACCTGGGGTTTTACGGAACTGTGGAGCTAAGGGGAATCGAACCCCTGACCTTCGCATTGCGAACGCGACGCTCTACCAACTGAGCTATAGCCCCTCGCTGGAGAAAACGTTACTCCTCTTCTCCGCTGATGCTAAATCGTCCGGGTACCCAGGCGATTTAGCTCGCCCGTGGGGCGCGGTTGTCGTCCTCGCCGTATGGGTAGTGGGGGGAATCCGTGTGGTCCTCGAAGATTGCGGAGGATGCTTCGGGGAGGTCGGTGAAGTCGGGGTGGGCGTCGTCAAGGTCGAGGGCTACGGATTCTCCGTATCGACGCGGCCACTCCTGCCTGGGGTGCGTCGAATCTGCAGTGGCGACGCCGAGGCGCGCGCGGCGCAGCTGGCGCATGCGGCGGCGATGCAGCGCACGCTCCTGACGGACGACGCTGCGCAGCACAACCATGAACCAGGTGGTCAGGGCGACGGAGGCCGCAGGCAGGATCCATGTCCAGCCGCCTGCGACGAACGCGATCACAAACGTGACCACGCAGGCGATGATGAGGCCCAGGAAGGTGCGCTGACGGCGCATAAAGCGGTCTTCGCGTGCCCGGCGTGCACGGTCTGGGTCCCAGCCGCCACGGCCGCGGCGGGCCTCTGCAAACGCGAGATCTTCGTCGGTGACTGCGACCTCTTCATCTGGAGCGTCCTGCTCGTCCTCGGTTTCCTCGGCAGTGAGCTCTTCGGCGTCCATCTCTGCCGTCACGCCAGTGTCGTATCCGAAGTCAGCTGCGGAGTAGTACGAGTCGGGGATGCTTTCGGCTTCTGCTACCGAGGCCTCCGGATCCTCCGCAGTCTCGAGTGCTACCGCATCGGCGTCGTCTGAAGAATCGTCTGAAGCCTCATCCACTTCATCGGCGGACTCAGTCTCAGCCTCAGCGGACTCTGCTTCAACTGCCGCATCCTCGACTGGCTCCGCTTCGATGACCTCTCCCTCAATAACGTTTGAGTCGGTATCTTCTTCGGAGCCAGCGTCTTCCTGGTTCTTCGAGAAGAAGTTTCGGATGACCGCACTGTCATCGATGAGCACTTCGCTGGCAGCTGGCTCGTGTTCGACGGCTTCGACGAGTTCCACGTCCGCAGTGTCTTCGTCGTGCAGGTGCACGTCCGCAGCGGTCACGCGTGGGCGGCGACGAACCTCCATGGGTTCCGTACCACCGGTGTGCAGGACCCTCGTCTCGTCGTACCCTTCGCCGGAGCGGCGAATTGGTTTGTTGTTGCCAAATACGAGTGGTGCCAGCACGATGACCCACACGACGATCATCAAGATAATGATCAAGCTCGGGCTACCCATACAGCGAAGCCACCTTCCTAAAACTACCCTCGAAACTGACCTTTAACGGTAGCGAGCAATCCGCTCTTCCGGCCCGAGCCACGCCGGGGCCGCGTCATCGAATTCGGCCGGAACGCCGCAGCCTGTCTACGGCCGTGGTCGGGTAGTCATCTTCGGTCATTGCGACGAAGTAGTGGTCGCGCCAACGGCCGTCGATATGAATGTTTCCCCGCATGAATCCTTCTTCGCGGAAACCCACGGTCTGCAGGACGTGGCCGCTGGCCGGGTTGTCTGGAAGGTACGTCGCAGTCACGCGGTGCAGGCCCACCCGCGCAAAGGTGTGGTCAACGCCCAAGGCGCACGCGGCCGTGGCGACGCCGCGCCCTTGATACGGGCTGTGCACCCAGTAGCCGATCCAGCACTCGTCGACGGTTCCGCGCTGAATACCGCCGAGGGTCAGTTGGCCGGCAAAGTGGCCGTCGACCTCTATCACCATCGGTACGACGGTGCCATCTGCAGCCATTTCTTTGAGCATCGTCCACTGCCCCGCCCAAGCGCTCTTGGTGTGAGCAGCTTCCCATGTGGAATGGATCGTTGGTTCTACCGGCTGCAACCACTGCTGGTCGAGCAGGCGGGTACGGCACCATTCCCCGCCATCCTGCAAGCGCAGGGGCCGCAGCGTGACGGTTTCTCCACTCGGAAGTCTGACGAACGGGGTGCGTTCGGGCCAACCAGGTGTGGGTCCGTGCAGCCAAGTTTCAATCCTTCGCAGCAGGCCCAACGTCTATCCCCGCTGCTGGAGGAATTCGACGTCCACCACGTCGCCTGGGCGGATCTCCGCGGTGGACTCCGGCAGGCGAATCATGGCGTTGGCTTCCGCGAAGCCTGCGAAGAGGTGGGAGGTTTCGCCACCGGCACCGCCGAGGCCTTCGACTAAGTAGTCGCCGGTCTCCGTGTCTCGCATGAGGCGTGCACGGATGTAACCACGCCGCCCCGGCTGCGAGGTAATTGCCCGCATCGAGCGTGCGCGAACCACCGGGCGCTGCCAAGACTGCTTGCCCAGCGCTTGGCGGATTGCCGGTCGCACGATGGTTTCGGCGATCACGAGCGCGGCCGTCGGATTGGACGGCAGCAGGAAGACCGGCACATGTTCCTCACCCAGCGTGCCGAAACCCTGGACGGACCCGGGGTGCATGGCCACTCGAGTGGTGTCGATTTCCCCGAGGTCATGCAGCACTTCTTGGAGTGTCTGCGCGCCTGAACCACCAACCGCGCCGGTGATCACTATCATCTCGCTGCGCCCAATGTAGCCAGCCAGGATTTCCCGCATTTTCCGCGGTTCAGCGTTCATGATGCCGGCACGGTGTACATCTGCACCCGCTTCTTCGGCGGCAGCGGAAACGACGTAGGAGGCGACGTCGATAACTTGGCCCAAGCCTGGCTCTCGTTCGATGTCAACGAGTTCCATGCCGAAACTCAGCACGGTGACCCTCGGCCGGGGATACACCAGTACTTTTGTGCGCCCAGCAGCGGCTAGCAGCCCAATTTGTGCAGGTCCGAGGACCGTGCGGGGGCGCACTGCGATGTCGCCTGGCTGGATATCAGCCCCCGGCTTGCGTACGAACTCGCCACTTGCAACTGGGCGTTGCGGCGTAACCCGCTTGGTGCCCCGGTCGCTCCATTCCAGTGGCAACACGGCGTCGGCAAGTGTGGGAAGCGGGGCACCTGTTGCAACCCGCACCGCTTGGCGTGGCTGCAGGCGCAACGGCTTCTGGGAACCGGCGGGAACCTCCCCCACCACGGGTAGAGCACGATCGGCGTTGGTGCGTGGGCGCGAATCGCGCTCCGGCTCGCCGTCTTCTTCCGCCTGGCGCGGCTTCACCCGCAGGCCTGCGGATCCTCCGACGTCGACCGCGCGGACGGCGTAGCCGTCGATGGCTGCTTGCGAAAAGCCGGGCAGCGCGCGTGTCGCTACGACTTCCTCGGCGCACATCAGCCCCAGCGCGTCGTCGATCCCCACTCGGATCGGCTCGGGGGTCCGGATTGCGTCGCCAATTATGGCAAGCTGCTCATCAACACCGCGCATCAGCCACGCCTCTTTCTACGCCTTCGTTAGCGTTGTTCATCACCCGTGAGTTCGGGGTGTTCGGCCTCAAAGTCGTTCATGATCTGCTTGAGTGCCGTGTACAGTGCAGGTCCGTACTTCGGGTCGTGCAAACCAAAGTCCACATTAGCGGGAATGTAGCCGCCCGGGTTGCCCAAATCGTGGCGCTTGCCGTGGTGCACCACGATGTGCACTGGATGACCTTCCTGGATCATCAGCTCGATCGCATCGGTCAGTTGCAGCTCCCCGCCCTTGCCCGGCGTGATGCGACGCAGCGCATCAAAAATTGCCCGGTCAAGCAGGTAGCGTCCGGTGGCCACGAGCGTCGACGGCGCGTCTTCCACGGCTGGCTTTTCCACCATGCCCTTCACGCGCTTGACCTCGACGCCCTCAATAGTCTCGTCGACGTCTTCGACATCAAACACGCCGTAGTTAAAGACTTCCTCCGGCGTCACGTTGAACGCACACAGCACGGAGCCGCCGAGCTTCTCGCGGGTGCGCACCATTTTCTCCATCACGCCGGTGGGAAGCACAAGGTCATCTGGCAGCATGACGGCGACAACGTCCTCGTTTTCGTCGAGGGCAGATTCCGCGCAGCTCACCGCGTGGCCAAGGCCCAACGGCTTCTCCTGCGTCACGGCGACTGCATTAATAAGGTCCGCGGCGCGGGCGACCTTCTTCACTTGGTCGTCTTTCCCGCGCGCCGCGAGGGTCTCGCGCAGCAGTTCGAACTCGCCGAAGTGGCGCATGATTTCTTCTTTTGCCGGAGCTGTCACGATCACCAATCGGCGAGCGCCGAGCTCTGCCGCTTCCTCGGCAATCAGCTCGATACCGGGTGTATCCACCACGGGCAGGAGTTCCTTAGGAACAGTCTTCGTAGCTGGCAAAAACCGTGTACCCATGCCAGCTGCCGGCACCACGACGGTCTTCACGCCACGCGACGCAGGCTGCTGGGAGGTTTCTTCATTAGACTTCCGCATAAAGATCTACTTTACCTCTGTATGGCCCGACTATCGTTTCCGACTCGTGAGGAGGCTCCCCCACTTGCACACCAAGCAAACTATCCGCGAAGCACACACTACTTTTCGACGCCACCTCGCCAGCAAACCCGACGAAAAGCGTCAACGCGACGCCAGCATCCTCCAGCACACGCTCAAGGCTCTCGATCACTTCGGCGCCGTGGGCAGTGAAATCAGCGCCTACCACCCGTTGCGCACGGAACCCGCTGCAGCTGACTACCCGCTGCAGCTCGCCCAACACGCAAGAACGGTGTGGCTGCCAATTTCGCTTCCTGGCGGTGTGTTGCAATGGGCCGCGTGCACCGAAGAACAGCAGCCGGGCGCGCTTGGCATCGCGGAGCCAGTCGGTTCCCGGTTCTCAAGCGAGGTGCTCAAAGGTTGCGCTGCGCTGGTGATCCCGGCGCTCGCTGTGGACCGCCGCGGGCAACGTTTGGGTAAGGGCGCCGGCTATTACGACCGGGCGCTTGAGCAGGTCCGCGACCACCGCATCCCTATTGTTGCGGTGGTGTTTGACGAAGAGGTCGTCGACACGCTGCCAGCGCAACCTCACGATGTGCCCGTCGATGCAATCGTGACAGACCGCGGATTTTTCCCACTCTAAGGAACCTTCCGGGCCACACCCGCGTCTAAAGACGCATGAAGCCCGCCTCATTCCTTCGCGACCTCCGCATGCCCGGTTACCACCGCACCGTCACAGTGCGCCGCACGATCGCAGTAGTGTTGCTGCTGGTAGCAGGCGCAAGCATACTTTTCGACGCCCGCTCCGCCGACCCACCCGCTGTTGTCTTCGCCCGCGACGTTGAGGCCGGCACAGTGCTCACCACGGCGGACGTGGAGCTTCGCAGGCTGCCGCCCTCTGTTGTTCCCGCGAACGCCTTGGGCAGTACAGACCTCGCCGTCGGACAGGTCCTCGCGGCTGGTGCATCCGCGAACGAAGTAGTTACCAACACCCGTCTTGTCGGACCGGACCTTAAAGCTTCGCTGATCGAAAGCGATGACGACCCGCACGACTTCACCATGGTTCCGGTCACGCTCGCGGAACCGGAACTCATCCCGATGCTGCATCACGGCGCCGGCGTAGACGTGGTCGCGCCAGGCCCGCGAGTTATTGCGCGTGGCGGAAGGGTGGTCACGACGAACGAGGAGGGGTCAATCCTGGTACTGCTGCGCAGTGTCGATGCAGCCAACGTTGCGGCCGCATCACTGACGGACCCGTTAACAGTTGTATTGACCACACGATAGTTTGTTGCCTATAGTTTTTAGGTCCAAATCCAAACCTTACAAAGGAGACCCTAATGCTTGAGGGCTTTAAGAACTTTATTCTGCGCGGCAACGTTATTGACCTCGCAGTCGGTGTTGTTATTGGTGCTGCGTTCACCGCAGTTGTTACCGCTTTCTCCGACAACATCATCAACCCGCTGATCGCTTCCGTCGGTGGCGCTGATTACTCCGGCCTTGGCTTCCACATCATTTCCGGCAACGACGCAACTTTCCTCGACTTCGGCGCGCTGATCACTGCAGCGATTAACTTCCTGCTGATCGCGGCAGTCGTCTACTTCGTGATCGTCGCTCCGATGAACAAGCTCGACGAGATGCAGAAGCATAAGCGCGGCATCCAGCCAGACGCCCCGGCTCCGACCGAGACCGAGCTGCTCACCGAAATCCGCGACCTGCTCTCCGAGAAGCCCGCGCAGCAGTAGTACTGCTATTCTCCGTAATGGGGTGGTCGCTCGTACTCATAAAAGGCTTTGCCTGTGAGTTCTGGCTCGCCGTCGCCGTCGATATCGACGCTGCGCCCGGCATCATAGCCCGTCCGCCCAGAAGCCGCGTCACCAAATAGTTGCGTGCGTTCAGGACTACGGTCGTACTCTGCTTCCGACCGTCGCTCCACGCGCCTCCGCTGGTGGCGCGGCTTTTTCATGCTCGCCATCGTTCCTGATTACGACTGTACGGAGTAGGTATTCAGCTCGCCGATCAGGTGCTGGACTAGTGGTGCGATCGTCGATACGCCGTCGCGTATCGCTTGGCGGCTTGCAGCAAGGTTGACCACCACGGTCGAACCAGAGACGCCACACACACCGCGCGACGTGCAGGCATCCACCGCTCCACACGCCTGGCCCGACGAACGAACCGCCTGCGCTACGCCCGGCACGTTCTTGTCGATCACAGCCTTCGTCGCCTCTGGAGCCGTATCACGTGGCCCGACGCCAGTGCCACCGACGGTCAGCACCAGGTCAACCCCACCAACGACACCGGTTTCGATCGCTTTGCGGATCTCCGCCTCGCTCGAATTGACGTGCACCACCGCGTCAACGGTAAACCCGAACTCGCTGAGCAACTCGACGAGCATGTCACCCGTGGTATCCCCTTCTGAGCTGTATCGGCGGTCTCCCACCAGCACCGCGATGGCCGCAGGAGGCGTCGGAGTCTGCTCGGCGAGCTCTGCGGCCTTCAGCGATGCTTCGTCGGGCTCCCCAACCGTGTCAAGCAATACTTCTGTCGTTGGCATGCCAGGTCTCCTGTCGTGTCGTTGCGAAATCGCACAGTTTCATTTTCATTGTTTGCTTCAAAACTTACCCGTTGCTCAGGGTTACATCTACGGAATGAGGAGCTTCTTCTCCCTCCCCCAAGACTTCAAGCTGAACGACCTGCCCGAAGTCCTTCGACCGCGTCGCCGCAATCAACGCATCCGCTGAATCAATCAGCCGACCGTCCAGTTTGGTAATCACATCACCTTCTCGGATACCGGCCTTTTCTGCTGGACTACCAGGCTCAACTCCGGCGACCACGGCGCCGTCGATACGAGTGCCGCGAATCGAAACGCGGACGCCCAACATCGGCTGCGACGCCTTGCCGGTTTCAATGAGCTGCTGCGCGACACGCTTGGCAAAATTCGACGGAATCGCGAACCCGAGACCAATCGAGCCCGACGACTGCTCGCCACCAAAGCCGCCCGCCGAGAGCGAAGCAATAGCCGAGTTCATCCCGATCAGGTGCCCCTGCATATCCACGAGCGGGCCACCCGAGTTACCGGGGTTAATCGCAGCGTCTGTCTGCAGCCCGTCCATCAACGAGCTCTCCCCACCGCCCTGGGCCGCACGCACCGGGCGGTTCTTCGCCGAGATGATGCCACTGGTTACAGTCGCCGAGAGCCCAAGTGGAGAACCAACTGCGACAACCTGCTGGCCAACCTTCAGCTCGTCCGAGTTGCCGAAGTCAAGCACAGGGAGATTTTCGACGCCATCAACCTTCAGCACGCCAATATCAGTGTTGACGTCCGACGCTACAAACGTAGCCGAGTGCTTCGAGCCGTCGTTGAACACCACCTGAATCTCGGACCGTTCGGTCGCCGCAGCGCCGATCACGTGGTGGTTCGTCAAAATGTAGCCGTCGGAGGAAATAATCGACCCCGACCCTTCCGCGATACCATTCGGCGTCGCCACAGTGATGGATACAACCGAAGGCAGCACTGCGGCCGCAACCTGCTCAACGGAGCCATCAGGCGCAGTCTCTGGCGATGCGAGGCTCGGGTTCTCAAGTGCGTTGTAGTGCTGCTGTTCGCCGTTATCGTTCGCAGCGACGACTGCGTACCCGGCGCCGGCGCCGGCCAACAGCGAAAGCACTACGGAGCACGCCACTGTAGCCGCCCCCAGCCCACGCCGCTGCTTTTGCTGCGGTGCAGACTGCACGAATGCGGTTTCCGGGAAGGCCTCCTGTGGATAGGAGGTCTCGTACGGGTTTTGTTGTGGCGTATTTGATTGTGGTGAATACGGGTTCGTCATGTGCAGTAGTATGCACGACGCCACTGTGGTAGCACTAAAAAGTAAACTCGTTCTCTCGCAATGTTTCCTGAATGTTCACTGTGTTAGCTGAGCTGGGATTTGTTCGGCAATCGCGGAATTTCGATGCCTTCTTCTTCCAGATAAAAATCCTCATCAGCATCCGGAGCCTTCCCCGGGAAGACCACACGGAAGCGCGCCCCGTGGTCATCCGACTCCTCCACGAAGATCCGGGCACCATGCCGGTCCATCACCTGCTTGACGATTGCAAGCCCCAAGCCCGAACCAGGCATCGAACGCGACTCCGCCGAACGGTAGAAGCGTTCAAAAACCCGCTCACGCTCCTCCGGAGCAATGCCCGGGCCGGAATCGTCGACAACCAACACTGCGTACTTCTTCGCTGCCTTCAACGAAATCCTTACCGTTCCGCCTTCTGGCGACCACTTGGCCGCGTTGTCGATCAGGTTTAGCGGAGCGCGGCCCATCGCGAACCGATCACCCATAATCAGCCACGGGTCAGCGTTGAACTGGAACGTAACGTCAGGCCGACGACGCTCAACACGCCGCACAGCCTCCTCCAGGATCACATCCAGGCGGATCTCCTCAAACTCAACGTTCGAGGAATCCTCCCGCGCGAGATCCACCAGGTCTCCGATCAGCGTCGACATTTCTGTCATCTGCGCCAGCACATCCCGCTCAAGATCGGCGCGGTCCTCCGCACTAATCTGATCCTGCCGATCAGCGGAGTACATCATCATGAGCAGCTCAATATTGGTACGCATGGAGGTCAGCGGCGTTTTCAGCTCGTGGCCGGCGTCGGCAACAAGCTGTGCCTGCCTGGTGCGCGAATCCTGCAGCGAAGCCATCATGTCATTAAACGCGTTCGTAATACGCGCCATCTCATCATGGCCCTGCACCGGAAGCGGCTTCAGCTCCTTCGTCCTGGTCACTTCCTTCAGCGCAAGGTGCAATTTACGCAGCGGGCGCATACCGGAACTCGAAACCAGGAACGCCACCAGCGTCGACACTATCCAGCCCAAGCTGAGCAGCACCAACAGCGCCGCGGCAATACTGCGCTGCAGCTGACGCGTCGGGTCGACCGCCTTCGACAGGGCCACGACTGTTCCATCATCCAGCCTTGTAACCAGCACACGGTTACCGTGCAGGGTGCGTGCGGAGACGTCCGCTCCGTAGTTCATTCGAGCAAAGTCCCCACCCACGGGAATTTCATCTCCCACGAACCGGTTCGACTCCGCGCGTGAAGCCGTGGCGAGGATGTGAGGGTTGCGGCGTCGAAAAGTCTCGACCTCAGCCGCCAGCTCCTCATCGCTGGACATTTCCTGCGAGTCGTACGCGAGCATCGCGCCCTGCGTGCGCAGATCGTTGTCCATCATGCCGATAATCGACGTCGACGACGCCCAGTAGCTCACCGATGCCGTGACCAAAATCGTAAGGGCCACGAGCACGCCTGTCAGCACCGCAAGCTGCTGGCGAAGCGTCATCTCCGACCCGAGGTACGCACCACGAATATAGGTATCGAACAGGATCGTCGGCAGGTTCGGACGCGGGGGTTCCTGATCCTGCTCGGCTGCCGACACTTGGCGATCCACCCCCTCAAGGGACATGCCCGTAGTGCGCTCAAAGTGATCCGCCGACTGGCGCAAAATCACAGTGCAGTCTCCCGAAGCACGTAGCCAACCCCACGGACCGTATGGATCAGGCGAGGCTCCCCGCCCGCCTCAGTTTTCTTACGGAGGTACCCGATGTAGACCTCCAAGGCGTTGCCGGACGTCGGGAAGTCGTATCCCCACACCTCTTCAAGAATCTGCTGGCGCGACAGCACCTTGCGCGGGTTCTCAATCAAAACGAGAAGGAGCGCGAACTCGGTACGGGTCAAGGAAATAGCGCGGTCGCCGCGGAAGACGTCGCGGGTATCGGTCTCTACAGACAAGTCCTCAAACTCGTACTTTGTTTTCGGAGCAGACTGCGACTGGATGGCGTCTGCCTGAGCGCGGCGCAGCAGCGAGCGTACGCGTGCCAACAGCTCCTCAAGCGCGAAAGGCTTCGGCAGATAGTCATCAGCGCCGGCATCCAAGCCCGCTACACGGTCCGCGACTCCATCTCGCGCTGTCAGCATCAACACAGGACGGTCGTATCCCGAGGAGCGCAATGTGCGGCACACGTCGAGCCCATCGATCTTCGGCATCATCACGTCCAGAATCGTCAGATCGGGCTGTTCGTCACGGATGACATCGAGCGCCTCCTCGCCGTCGGAAGCAAGCAGTACATCATACCCGTTGAAGCGAAGGGAACGCCGCAGGGATTCACGAACGGCTTGCTCATCATCGGCAACAAGAATCTTCATACGCCCATTATTGCCTATCTGAGAGACTTTTAACACCGGACTGTCAGATACATGAAAAAGCCGGGCCCGTTGGGCCCGGCGAACGCTTATAGTAAGGCGCTTTTAGAACTGCTCGACGTCAATCAAGCCAGCCTGTGCAGCCTTGAGCAGGCGACGTGGGATACGTACTTCCTGGCCGTCAACCTTCGCGGTGATCAGCGGCGCATTGTCAGCCTTCCACTGCGAACGACGCATACGGGTGTTCGCGCGGGACTTCTTAAACTTAGGGGTTGCCATTGTTGTTTCTCCTTACGCCCTATTTTGCGGTCTTCTTCTTGCGGCGAGCCATACCGCCGAAGCGCTGGTTGAACTTCTCAACGCGGCCAGCGGTGTCCATGAGACGCTGTGCGCCGGTCCAGAACGGGTGGGACTCAGCGGTCACATCAACGACGATGAGCGGGTACTCGTTGCCGTCTTCCCAGGTATCGGTGCGGTCGGAGGTCTTGGTGGAGCGCGTCAGGAACTTGTGGCCCGTGTTCGCGTCCTGGAAGATTACCGGGTGGTAATCCGGATGGATATCCTTTTTCATATGTGAGTTCGTCTCCCTCAGGATTGATACTTCAGGTCGGTTCCCCACTTGGGGATCGTGCCTGAGTTGGGTGCGAATGATTCATGTCCGCCCAGCTGTTCACTGGACAACTTTGCACATATTACAGGGTGAATCCGGTTTTACATAATCAAGTTCCACCAACGCCACCGACAAACAACCGGTAGGTGTGCGAAATAGAATTATGCATTTCCTTGCTGGACGTGTATTGTTGACTCTCGCTGTTGTCGAAGTACACGTATACGCCTACGTCAACCGATTACTCAGATACTTTGTCGCGGACCCTCACTCCGCATTTCCGTATCTAACTTTTCAGTGATCAGTGCGTGGGCGGCAGAAGAGAAAGAAGTCAACCCATGTCGGCACATTGCCAGGTCACGGGACGGAAGCCACAGTTCGGCAAGACCGTCTCCCACTCGCACCGCCGCCACTCGCGTCGTTGGAACCCCAACGTACAGAAGCGCCGGTTCTACCTGCCCTCCGAGGGCCGTACCATCACCCTGACCGTTTCCACGAAGGGTCTGAAGGTCATCGACCGCGACGGAATTGAGTCCGTCGTAGCTAAGATCCGTGCACGAGGTGAGAAGATCTAATGGCACGCAACGATATTCGCCCGATCATCAAGCTGAAGAGCACTGCGGGCACAGGTTTCACCTATGTAACCCGTAAGAACAAGCGCAACAACCCAGATCGCATCTCTCTGAAGAAGTACGATCCGGTTGTTCGCAAGCACGTCGAATTCCGCGAGGAGCGATAAGTTATGGCTAAAAAGTCCAAGATCGCCAAGAACGAAAAGCGCAAGGAGATCGTCGCTCGCTACGCTGAGCGTCGTAACGAGCTGAAGGCAATCATCCGCAACCCGGAGACCTCTGACGAGGACCGTCTGGACGCTCAGTTTGAGCTGAACCGCCAGCCTCGCGACGCCTCCCCTGTTCGCGTGCGCAACCGCGACTCCCGCGATGGTCGCCCACGTGGTTACCTCCGTAAGTTCGGTATTTCCCGTGTCCGTATGCGCGAGATGGCTCACCGCGGTGAGCTGCCTGGCGTCCGTAAGTCTTCGTGGTAAGGAGGATGACCAATGAAGCGCAATAATAACCATCGCAAGGCGCGCATGGAGCAGTCCCGCCGCCCGAAGAAGAACCCGTTGAAGGCCAAGGGCATCGAGAAGGTCGACTACAAGGACCTCGACACCCTTCGTCTGTTCATCTCTGATCGTCACAAGATCCGTTCCCGCCGTGTTACCGGTCTTTCCCCACAGCAGCAGCGTGAAGTTGCTACTGCGGTGAAGAACGCACGCGAGATGGCTCTTCTGCCGTTCACCAGCCGCTAAAGTTCGGTTGACGATAACAGCGTAGAGTCTTTCGACGAACTCCCGCCCCCTGGTTTCCAGGCGCGGGAGTTTTTTCATCCCCTGTTGAAGCTGACACGCGGCACGACAAAAGGCCCCCACGTCCGTGGGGGCCTTCGGTATGTCTCGGGTTAGGCGATACTAGTGCGCAAAGTGGCGCGTACCGGTCACGTACATTGCGACGCCAGCGTCTTCTGCGGCCTTAATGACTTCCTCGTCGCGGATGGAGCCACCAGGCTGCACGACGGCACGCACTCCGGCGTCCGCGAGGATCTGGAATCCATCTGCGAATGGGAAGAACGCGTCGGAGGCGGCGACGGCACCGTTGGTACGGTTGCGGCCCTCGTCGAGCGAGTTAGCGCGGTCGACGGCCAGCTTCGCGGAATCGACGCGGTTGACCTGCCCCATGCCGATGCCGACGGTAGCGCCGTCGTGCGCAACGAGGATTGCGTTCGACTTCACGCAGCGTACTGCACGCCACGCGAACACGAGGTCCGACATGGTTGCGTCGTCGACGGCTTCGCCTGCCACTAGCTTCCAGTTTTCTGGGTTATCGCCCTCGGCCTGGAACGCGTCGCGCTCCTGGAGAAGGAAGCCGCCGGAGATCTGCTTGATCTCCTCGGTGTCTTGGCCTGGCTCCACTTCGAGGATGCGAAGGTTCTTCTTGGTCTGCAGCAGCTCGAGTGCATCCGGCGCGTAGGAAGGCGCGATGATGACCTCGGTAAAGATTGGCTTGACCTGCTCGGCAAGCTCGAGCGTGACCTCGCGGTTCGTCGCAATGACGCCGCCGTACGCAGATACAGGGTCGCAGGCGTGCGCCTTTCGGTGCGCGTCAGCGATGGACACCCCAGATACTGCGACGCCACACGGGTTGGCGTGCTTGATGATTGCGACGCACGGTTCTTCGTGGTCCCAGGCTGCGCGCCACGCGGCGTCGGCATCCTGGTAGTTGTTGTAGCTCATTTCCTTGCCGCCGTACTGAGTGGCGTCGGCAAGGCCCCAGCCCTCGTTGATGACGCTTGCCGCCTGGTGCGGGTTCTCACCGTAGCGCAGCGCACCGTCCTCGTCGTCGCCGAGCTGCTCCGCAAACCAGTCTGCAACGGCGGCGTCGTACTCTGCGGTGTGCGCGAACGCCGCAGCCGCCAGTTCGCGGCGCTGCTCGAGGGTGAATCCACCCTGCTCAACTGCTTCTTGCGCCAGCTGGTACTGGTCCGGGGAGGTCAGGATCGCCACTGATGGGTGGTTCTTCGCTGCTGCGCGGACCATGGAAGGACCGCCGATGTCGATCTGCTCGACGCATTCATCGAACTCCGCGCCGGACGCAACCGTTTCCTCGAATGGGTACAGGTTGACCACAACGAGCTCGAACGGTGCAACTCCGAGTTCCTCGAGCTGTTGCTTGTGGCTGTCCTTGCGGAGGTCTGCCAGGATGCCTGCGTGCACGTGTGGATGCAGCGTCTTCACGCGGCCTTCAAGTACCTCTGGAAATCCGGTGACTTCCGATACTTCGGTGACGGGCACACCGCTTGCGGCGATCTTTTTAGCAGTCGAACCAGTAGAGACAATTTCCACACCGGCCGAGTGGAGCGCCTTGGCAAGCGGCTCAAGATCGGTCTTGTCGTACACGCTCACGAGCGCTCGACGAATAGGTGTGCGTTCGTTGTTCATTCGAAAGTGACCTTTCCTTCATGTATCGAAGCAGTAGCTAGTAGCTCAGTAACCTGACGGCGCTCTTCTTGCTTAATCCGTTCGTGCAGCGAGGACTCCGTATCCCCTGGCTGCACCAGCACGGGGCGCTGCGCAATGATGCGGCCTGTGTCCATCCCGTCGTCGACAAAGTGGACGGTGCAGCCGGTGACCTTGACGCCGTAAGCGAGGGCGTCGCGCACCGCGTGCGCTCCTGGGAAAGCAGGCAAGAGCGAAGGGTGAGTGTTAATTGTTTTACCTTCGTAGACATCCAAGAATGGGCGCCCCAAAATGCGCATAAACCCTGCGGAAACAACAAGGTCCGGGCTGCAACTAGAGACGGTTTCCGCAAGGTGGGCATTCCACGCGTCACGGTCCTTTTCCATTTCCACGATTGCAGTCGGGATGCCTGCGTTCTTCGCCCTCTCGATTGCCGGACACACTTGGTCCGCAACAACTAGGTCAACACGGTATACACAAGGGTGGGCGTCCTGGTAGTCCATAATCGCCCGCAAGAGCGTTCCAGTACCAGAAACAAGGACGGCCACAGATAAAGCTTTATCAGCACTCACGGTTCATCAGTGTAGTCATTCTTCTTCCGCGTGTGAGCGGTTCAAGAAAGTTCGCACAAAGCGCACAAGCCACACCAATCCGCCCACGCCGACGGTCCATATAAAGAGGAAAAGCACTGCGGAAGCTAGGTCAGCGCCAACGACGCCGTACGCCCCCGCGTGCCCACGCGCGAGTAGGAGGCAGACGGCGAACATCGCTGCACTCCACGAGCCAATGGCGGCGACTTCTACCATCGTTGACGTCCGCCGCACGAAGAACGCGCACAGGATGGTCACGGGCACGGCGAGGAGGACGGCTGCCCACGGCGCGACTGTCGCAGGGATTGCCGCGAAGAGTGGGAACGGGGGTAAGGGGACGGAGAGGACGTCGAAAAGCGACACTTCCCCTCTGCCGACGTGGAAGGAACCGCCGAGAAGCACTGCGAGCGTGCCCACGACAGCATTCGGAAGGTACAAGATGCTCAGGACGAGCAGCATGATGGCGCTCCCCCACCCGGAGTTGGGGTATGCCGCGTAGGCTTCGCCAATGCTTGGGTAGCGCGCGGCGAGCACGAGGAGCAGCACAAGTCCGCACCCCGCGCATAGAAAGAGGAGAAGCAGGCTCGCAGCGCGGGCCGTATCGACGGCCACCACCGGCACACGGACCGTGGTGGCGAGGGCCTGCCAGAGCACATGCCGAATGCCAAAGAGGAAGCCGATGAGATGGATGCAAGGCGGTAGCACTAGCGCTTGCCATGCGGGTGGTGGTTCTATCGCGAAGACTGCGGAGGCGTCAGTCACCATGAACAGCGCCATCGCGCTTGCAAGCAGCGGCAGCACAATCACCAGGCCAGCGATCACCGCGAGATCCAAGATGCTGACCTGCTTCGCGGTTGCGGCACGTACTCGCCACGCCATGAGGGCGGCGATCCCAATGGCTGGAAGCAGCGGCACCTGAGACAAGTACACGCCGTCGATCGTGAGGGATACTCCGTGAAGGGCAAACCATGTTTGCCCGATTGCGGCGGGCAGGTACGCAGTCTTCCATCCACCAATCAGGAGCGTCGCGGCGCAGACTGCAACGATGCCAAGGATGACATCGAGCGTCGGGATACCTATATAAGGGAGGTACGTCCGAATACGCGTCTTCCAGGTGCGCTCCTCCGGCGGAACGGTGTCGGCATCAGGCTTTCTTTTCGACGCCCACTTCGCACCGCGCCGTGCATTACTCAGGAAACCGCGACCGCTGCCCCGCGAGGAGCGGTCCACCGGTGATGATTGAGGTCTTGTTTTCTTCGACATTGCGCCTTATATTGCCATTGGTTGACCATTTTCTGCCGTTCGACACTACCGCATTCCACTCACTGCCTGGCGTTTTAGGCGATGTAACGTAATACACAAAGAAAACGATTAAGAAATACTCAGGTTATAGCTTGCCTTAGCGCATTCGATTCATTACAGTTACCTCTCGTAGATAACAGGAAGGTTACAAACGTTACAGTTCTGTAACCAACGGGAAGTCTAAAGAGGGTCCATGCTCCACTCAACGAAATCAGCTGGCAAGCACCGCAAGCAGTCCCCTAACAAGGGTCGCGTCGCAATGGTTGCCGTTGCCACTGGTGCCGTCTCCACCGCTGGACTCTCTGGCGCTGCCGCAGCTGCGCTTCAGGGCGATGGCTCCCAACAAGCTGACAGCTACACCCTCGCCGCAGATACCGACCAGCTCACGGCACTGACCGATGAGGCTGCTCCACAGATCCTCGCTATCGCGGAATACAAGCCGGTTGAGAACCTTGCGGATCAGCTCGTGAAGGCAGTCGCACATTCCGAGGAGGTCGCACGCGCCGATGAAGCCGCTCGCGCACCGCTGGTTGTGAAGCCAGCTGAGGGCGTGTTCACCTCCGGATTTGGCCCTCGCTGGGGTTCCTTCCACTCTGGCGTCGACATCGCCAACGTGAATGGCACGCCAATCCTGGCAGTCATGGACGGCACGGTCATCGACTCCGGCCCGGCACAGGGCTACGGCAACTGGATCCGCATCCGACACGAGGATGGCTCTGTCTCCGTATATGGCCACATGGATTCCCTCTACGCTTCCGTCGGTCAGGTTGTGCACGCTGGCGAACTGATCGCCGGTATGGGTAGCCAGGGCTTCTCCACCGGCTCACACCTGCACTTCGAGATCCACCCAGATGGCAACACTCCTGTTGACCCGGCGACGTGGCTCGCAGAGCGTGGCATTCAGCTCTAAATCCAAAACTTCAGACCGCTGTGGCTCATATATGAGTCACGGCGGTTTTTTCTTTTTCGACACACCAGCCGGGGGTACCGTCACCTACCCCCGCCATAAACCACATTGGTACCATTGTTCCCATCTGCCACATTCGTCACGGGCGCCCAGCCAGCGAGTTTGCGGTTGTTCTAGAAGCATTCGAACATACTTTTCCCTCCCTACCTGCGGTTACGCATTGCTAAGCCCACGGGAGGTGACTAAGTTTTTTCGCTGTATGTGGCTGCAGCGTGGCCACCCGGATTTTTTAGAAAAGGTTGCTTCTCCGTATGAATCGCACAGTACTTTCGGCACTTGCCGTCGCGACTGCGTCCATGCTCACTCTCACCGCTTCCCCTGCGAACGCTGTAGGTCTCACGCTGAACGGCGCTCCGATTGACCACAATCAGGCCGTGAAGGCTGTTGCGCAAGCAGCAGACACGATTCTGGATAGCGGTGCAACCCTGCGCGTCGGAGAGTACTCACTCGTGTACGACCCGCGCGTCATTCAGGAAAACCTCGGTCTCTCCTTCCAGCAGGAAGGCGCGAACGGTGGCGTCCGCTACCAGCGTGGCCGCACCGCCGATGGCCGCACGGTCGTCACCCCGGCAACGGGGACGTTTACGTCCGGGTTCGGCCCACGCTGGGGCACAGTCCACCAAGGCATCGATATTGCGAACAACCTCGGCTCCCCGATCTACGCCGTGATGGATGGCACCGTCATCAACGCCGGCCCGGCCCAGGGCTTCGGCAACTGGGTCGTAATCAAGCACGACGGCGGCGAGGTCTCCGTTTACGGCCACATGGCGGTCTACAACGTCAGCGTCGGGCAGCGCGTGACCGCCGGCCAGCAGATCGCGCAGATCGGCAACGAAGGCTTCTCCACCGGGCCGCACCTCCACTTCGAGATCCACCCAGATGGCGTGACACCAGTAGACCCTGTGCCGTGGTTCGCGCAGGCCGGTATCCGCATCCAGTAGTTAGAGCTTTTCCATCGGGACTCCGCCGATCAGCATCAGGCGGACTGTCCCGGAGGAACCAAAGTCTATCGTCACGGTTTCTCGCACTCCCGCGCCATCGACGGCCAGTACGGTACCCAGCCCGTACTTTGCATGGTTAACCCGGTCCCCGACCGCCAGCTGCAGGTCCTTGTTCACCTTGGTCCTGCTGCTACCGCCGCGCGACTGCGACCGCCCAAACCCGTTGCCACGGCTCCGACCACCAGTGGACCACGGTGAATGCGAAGAGCCCGAAGAATACGTGGGCTCCTCACGCTTCCAATCGATGAGTTCCTGCGGAATCTCCCCAAGGAATCGGCTCGCCGGGTTTGTCACCGGGCTCCCCCATGAGGACCGCACCATCGCGCGCGTCAGGTAAAGGCGCTTACGCGCACGGGTGATGCCGACATACGCCAGGCGACGCTCTTCGGCGAGCTCCGCCGGATCCCCCAAGGCGCGCAGGTGCGGGAACTGCCCGTCTTCCCACCCAGTCACAAACACGACGGGGAACTCAAGACCCTTTGCGGTGTGCAGCGTCATCAACGTGACTACGCCCTGATCGTTCTCAGGAAGCTGATCGGCGTCAGCGACGAGCGCCACCTTCTCCAGGAAGGCTTGTAGAGTTCCTGGCAGCGGTTCACCCTCGTCGAAGATCTCCGAAATTTCCTCGTCGCTTAGGTACGCCAGCTGCAGTGCAGACTCCGAGGAATACTCGCGCGCGACGGACACCAACTCATTCAGGTTGTCCAAGCGCGTCGCGTCCTGTGGGTCGTTCGACTGCTCCAACTGCGCTTTGTACCCGGTGACGTCTAGAATCGTGGAGACCAGCTCCCCGAGGTCACTGTTGCCAGCCTCTTCCTGCTGGTCCGCTGCCATTTCCTCGCGCAATTCATCCATCATGGTGACAAAACCATTGATGGCGTTCTTCGCGCGCGTACCCAGTGCGTCAATGCCGCCATCTGCCGCAACCCGCAGCGCTTGGCCGAAGCTCACCGAGTAGGTCTGCGCGTACAGCGCCACCGTGGACTGCGCCTTATCCCCGATGGCACGCTTTGGCTCGTTAATAATCCTGCGTAGGCTGACCGTGTCGTCCGGGTTTTCTAGCGCCTTGAGGTAGGCCACGATATCGCGAACCTCTTTGCGCTCATAGAAGCGCGTGCCGCCTACCACCTTGTACGGGATCCCGGTGCGAATGAAGATGTCTTCCAACGCACGCGATGCATTGTTGGTGCGGTACATGATCGCGATGTCGGAGTAGGGCACTCCACTGTCTGTGAGCCGGTCGATCTCGCCAGCGATAAACCGGGCCTCGTCGTGCTCGTTGTCCGCGACGTAGCCGACGATCTGGTCGCCGGTGCCGTGGTCCGTCCACAGCTTCTTCGGGCGCCGCCCGGTGTTCTGGGAAATCACCGCGTTGGCGGCGTCCAAGATGGTTTGCGTCGAGCGGTAGTTCTGCTCCAGCACGATGGTGGTTGCGTCGGGGTAGTCGCGCTCAAACTCCTCGATGTTGCGGATCGTCGCGCCACGGAACGCGTAAATGGACTGGTCGGAGTCGCCGACTACGGCAAGCTCAGAAGCCTCAGGCCCCTTGCCCACCAGGGTGTGGATGAGTTCGTACTGCGCATGGTTCGTGTCCTGGTACTCGTCCACGAGTACGTGGCGGAAGCGGCGTCGATAATAATCCGCAACCTGCGGGTGCTCCTTGAAGATCCGCACGATCTCCCCGATGAGGTCGTCGAAATCGACGGCGTTCGCGGCGCGCAGGCGGCGCTGGTACTCAGCGAACACCTTGGCCACAGTGGAGTCGAAGGGGTTGTGGGTGCGCTGTGCGTCATCGGCCGCCTGCTGCTCGTCGATGAGCTCGTTCTTGAGGTTCGAGATCGCGTTTGCGAGCACCCGGGGTGAAAACTTCTTCAGGTCGAGATTGTTCTCTTTGGCAATCATCGAGAGCAGCCGGCGGGAATCGTCGGCGTCATAGATACTGAAGTTCGTGTTCAGCCCAGGAACGAGCTGGGCCTGCTGGCGGAGGATCCGCACACAGATCGAGTGAAAGGTTGCCACCCACATCCGCTCGGTCTGCGGCCCGATAAGCGCAGCGACGCGCTCCTTCATCTCCGCGGCAGCCTTGTTAGTAAATGTAATCGCCAGGACCTGCCAGGGCGCGACGCCTCGCTCCTGCAGCAGGAATGCGATGCGCCTGGTCAGTACTGCGGTTTTGCCCGACCCAGCGCCCGCGACAATCAGAAGAGGCGAGCCGCTGTGGCGCACGGCGGCTTCCTGTTGTGGGTTGAGTCCTAGCGTCAGATCATTCATGTCACACACCCTAACTCACACCCCGGACACAACCGCTGGAGCAGTGGCATAATGAGCAACCATGAGTGACTTCGAAATCCGCATGCCGTCCGGGACGGACGATCCGCTCTCCGATGCGGAGATCCAGCAGTACCGCAAAGAGATTGACCGCCTCGACCGTGTGATTTTGGACGCGATTAAGCGTCGCACCAAGGTGTCGAAGGCGATCGGCAAGACGCGGATGGGGTCAGGCGGCACAAAGCTTGTGCACACCCGCGAGGTCGCGATCATTAACCAATTCCGCGATGAGCTTGGGGAGGAAGGCCCGGCGCTGGCAAATATCTTGCTGCGCCTGGGACGCGGAAAGCTGGGCTAGCCCCAACAAAGCACTCCCCAACTTTCGTAGTACCATATCAAGGCAGACAACCATCCGTTTCAAGGAGGAACTATGTCCGATATCACCGCCACGCCAGCCTGGTCTAACTTGGAGAAGCTCCACGCCTCCAAGGCTGATACGACCCTGCGCGAGCTCTTCGACCGCGACGCAGACCGCGCGAAGAAGCTCACCTTCGACGCAGCAGGGCTGCACGTTGACCTTTCCAAGCAGCTTATCGACGCCGACGTCGTCGATGCGCTCGTCTCCCTCGCAGAAACCGCACAGCTTCGCACCAAGATCGACGCGATGTTCGCGGGCGAGCACATCAACGACACCGAGGACCGCGCGGTGCTGCACACGGCGCTGCGCCTTCCGGTAGAGGCCAACCTTGAGGTCGACGGCCAAGACGTAGCGGCGGACGTGCATGAGGTGCTGGGCCGGATGCGTGACTTCGCATCGGCGCTTCGCTCCGGCGAATGGCTGGGCCACACCGGACACACCATTAAGAAGATCGTCAACATTGGTATTGGTGGTTCGGACCTGGGCCCTGCGATGGCAACCAAGGCGCTGCGCGCCTACGCAACCGCGGGCATTACCGCAGAGTTCGTCTCCAACGTCGACCCAGCGGACATCGCCGCAGTCCTCGACCGTTGCAACCCGGAAGAGACGCTGTTCGTCATCGCATCGAAGACGTTCACCACCCAGGAGACCCTGACCAACGCACACGTGGCGAAGCGCTGGCTCATCGAACAGTTCAACGGCGACGCCTCCGCTGTGGCGAAGCACTTCGTCGCAGTGTCTACGAACGCGGAAAAGGTCGCCGAGTTCGGCATCGATACCGCGAACATGTTCCCGTTCTGGAACTGGGTCGGCGGCCGCTACTCCATGGACTCCGCGATTGGCCTGAGCCTGATGGCCGTCATCGGACCGATGGACTTCATGCGCATGCTCGAGGGCTTCCACGCCATGGATGAGCACTTCCGCACCACCGAGTTCTCCCAGAACGTGCCGGTGCTGATGGGCCTGCTCAACGTCTGGTACCGCAACTTCTACAACGCCGAGACGCACGCCGTCCTGCCGTACTCCGAGGACCTTTCCCGCTTCCCTGCCTACCTGCAGCAGCTGACCATGGAGTCCAACGGCAAGTCCGTGCGCCACGACGGCACCGCGGTGACCTACAACACCGGCGAGATTTTCTGGGGCGAGCCAGGCACGAACGGCCAGCACGCATTCTTCCAGCTGCTGCACCAGGGCACCTCGCTCGTGCCGGCGGACTTCATCGGCTTCGCCACCCCGAAGGAAGACTTCCCGACCATGACCGGCGAAGGCTCCATGCACGACCTGCTGATGGGCAACTTCTTCGCACAGACGAAGGTGCTCGCGTTCGGCAAGGACCAGGCCGCCATCGAGGCCGAGGGTGTCGACGCCACGCTGGCCCCGCACAAGGTCATGCCAGGCAACCGTCCGACCACAACTATCCTGGCCGAGGAGCTGACCCCGTTCACGCTCGGCGCACTCATCGCGCTCTACGAGCACATCGTGTTCACCGAAGGTGTGATTTGGGACATCAACTCGTTTGACCAGTGGGGCGTCGAGCTCGGCAAGCAGCAGGCAAACGACCTGGCCAAGGCAGTCGCGGGCGAAGAAACTCCAGCAACCGGCGATGCTTCCACCGACGCACTGATTGGCTGGTACCGCGAAAACCGTCGCTAGCGCTTGGTGCATCACTCCTTAGTAGGGCAAGATAGGCAGTTGTTTTACCTACAACTAAGGAGTGAACGTGCAAGCCATCATCGACTGGATCGTCAACCTGATGGAGCTTCTCGGCGCCCCCGGCGTCGGGATAGCGATTTTCTTGGAGAACGTCTTCCCACCGATCCCCTCCGAGGTAGTGCTGCCGCTGGCCGGCTTCACGGTCGCGCAGGGCTCGCTGAGCTACCCGGCGGTGTTCATCTGGTCGGTGATGGGTTCCGTCGCGGGCGCGTTCTTTCTCTACGGCCTCGGTGCCTGGCTGGGCGCCGAACGCCTGCGCGCGATCGCTGACTGGATGTGGTTGGTGAAGGCGTCGGACGTCGATAAGTCCCTCGAGTGGTTTGATAAGCACGGCCGATCCTCAGTCTTCTTCGGCCGCCTGATTCCGGGGGTGCGCTCCCTCATCTCGATTCCTGCAGGCCTGGACCGCATGAACCTCGCGATGTTCGCCCTGTGGACCGGGCTCGGCTCCGCAATCTGGAACGCAATCCTGATCACGCTCGGCATGTACCTCGGCGAAAGCTGGGAGACGGTCTCCCATTACGTGGATACGTACTCGACCGTGGTCTACGTCCTGCTGATCCTGATCATGCTCGGCTTCCTGGCGTACTTCATTCGCCGCTCCATGAAGGAGAAGGCGGCTGGCACTGAGGGCACCACCAAATAACTCGCTCTAAGTCTCCCGCTCCCCCGAGAAACCCCTTCGCGATGAGCGTGCCGCACCGCCGACACGGCTTGTTGTTCCTTCCAAATACGTAGCTGGTCTCCCCGGCGCGTTTGATCCCTGTGGTCACTCGCACCGGGGAGTCTTTGTTTGCCCACATGAGGCGCCGCGCGATCGCCACATGCTTTTCGACGTCCACTTCACCCACCGTGCGCGACGGGTGCGTACCAGCGATGAAGTGAATTTCTGCGCGGTACTCATTGCCGATGCCCGCGACGAAGCGCTGATTGAGCAGCGCGCGCCCCATCTCGAGGTGCGGGTGCTCGCTGATCCTGCGCACGACCTCTTCCTGGTCGAAGTCGGGTGCCAGCATGTCCGGGCCCAGGTAGCCCATCCGCTGCGGGTACTCGCGCGCGGGGAACACCTCAACGAGGCCTAACGAATGCCCGACGAGCTCGATATCAGGCTTCGGCGCGTCCGCGAGGCGCAGCACCACCCGGGCAGTGTGGCCGGGCTTGCGCCAGCGGGTGCCCGCTCGATGGATCGCCCATGTGCCTTCCATCTTGAGGTGCGTGTGTAGCACTTGTGATTCGTGGCCTTCGCGGGAAAACTCCATGAAGAGGTGCTTGCCGTAGGGCCAGACGCGCTCGCAGATCATGCCGGTGAAATCGACGGTGGCGAAGCGCGGCACGCGAACACTCGTGGCAGTGACCTCACGGTGTTGCATCCACTGCAGGCGCTTTGACAGCTGATAGACGGAATCCCCTTCAGGCATAGTGGTATCCATGTTCCGCTTCTTACAAAACCTTTTCAACTACGGCCCCACGCCGGAGGAGTCGCTCGTCGGGTTCTTCCCCGACATGGATGCCGCCACCGAGTGGGCGCGGGGTGTGCTGGCAGAGACCGGCACCGACCCCGAAGCCGAGTTTGTTCGCGCCGTGAAAGACGTGCGCGTGGCGAACCCACGCATCGGCCTGGCCGCGGCAGCACACCTGGTCAAGCAACTGCTTTAGAATCTTTGTTCGAATCTCATTTTTTCATGTCTGACACGTCTGTATAGTCGCCCTTAGCTACTTGAAGGAGGGGACATGAACGACGTGACCAAGCTCGTTGACCAGGTCATTAACGGCCTGACGCAGCTACGCATGCTTTTCGACGACCCCTCCCCCCTCCGCCTTTCCGCCATCGCCGAAGACATCGCACGCCTCGAACACGCGATGGACAAGAAGGCCTACATCGATGCCGCCTTCGCGCAGGTCTGCGCTATCGCCGACGCCGGCAAACTCGTCGGCGCCAACTACCCGGATACCTACCTCATGGAGAAGTTGGGCATCTCCAAGGGTGAGGCATATAACCGGCTCGCGCGCGCCAAGGCGATGTTCGCTCCGGTGACGGAGCCGGACCGTGGCGATCTGCTCGATGTGGAGGAGGCGGAGCGGCGTCGTAAAGACCAGGTCCAAGCTCGCCGCCACGCCGACGCGGTTCCCGCGGCCAAGCAGGACATCATCCGGCGCGAGACCGACAGGCTGCTCAAGGCCGCCGAGGGCGAGCACATGAGCATTTACGCCCACGCCATGGAGGAAGCGAAGACCCGAGACGAGCAGGACCTGCGCCTCACGGTCAAGCGCCTCGTGGATAAGGCGAACCGGCCACACGCGAAGAAGAACCCCAACGCGGGCTTTGAGAAGCGCGAGGCCACCCTGGGCAAGGAGAACTCCGATGGCACCTATTACGTGCGCCTGGACATGACAGCAGGCGATTACGCGCTCTACAAGGCGCTGACTGACAAGGGGCTTGCGCCAAACTCCAATATCCCGCCCGATCGCCAGCAGGACCGCGACCCCCGCACCCGTGGCCAGCGCCGCTACGACCAGTTCATGGCCATCATGCGCCAATACGAGCACGGCGAGCAGGCCACTCACGGTGGCGCCGCCTCCGTGGTGGTCTCAGTGACGCTCGACGACCTCGCCGACGCCGACGCCACCACACTGTTCCAAACCAACGTCGGCGTGGAGCTGGACGCCTTCGAACTCGTGCGCCTCGGCATGGATGGCACGTCTGACTTCCTGCTCACCGTCGACGGAATCACCGGCGTGCCGCTGCACCTGGGCAGGTCCAAGCGGCTCGCCTCTGTTGGGCAACGCATCGCCATGTTTGCTATCCAGGGCGTGTGCTCCTGGGCCGGCTGCACCACCGCAATGAGCGAGTGCGAAGCCCACCACATCATTTCCTGGCTGCGCCACGGCGGCACCGACATCACCAACCTCACCGGCCTGTGCCCCACCCACCACCGGTGCAACAACGACCACCGGGACGGCTCCTTCAACAAGGGCTACATGGACTACGACTCCACCACCGGCACCGCGTTGTTGGTCAAGGCCGACGGCACCCGCCACACCAACACCTCGGACCCCGCCATGCACTCGGCGGTGAATCGGATCCGGAACAAACGGGCGATGCGGGCAGGGCCACCGGGGACTACTCACCGGCCGGTGCCTCGCGTGATACTGCGACCCTAAACCCAGCCGAAACACTAATCGTCGAAGGAGAGCCCGTCCAGATCCCCTAGGGCCTCCGTCATGCTGCGCCCGCGCCGCTTCGGAGGCGCGGCCTGCTTGCCTCCGATTCTTACGCCCTTGTGCGTCACCGCCACGCCAAGATCGCGGAGCCGGAACGCGGGCTCGCCGTTGACGGTTTCGACGTTGAGCTGGCGCATCCTCCCGGCGGCGACGGCATCCGATAGTGCGTCGATGACAAGTGGTAGCGGATCTTCGATGCCTTCCGGGAAGGTCTCGAAGAAGGTGGTGAGCTTCTTGCCGCCACGGGTGATGTGGGCCGCCAACAGCCCGTCCACGAGCACCACCATCGCGCCTGCCGATCTGGTCGGGCCGGTCACGGGCCACGGCAGCGCGGCCCCGTAGGGGTTGGCCGGGTCGGTGGCGGCGAGCACGTACACCTTTGGCTCACGCGCACCCGATGGCCAACCGGCGACGTCGTCGCTGTCCTGCTGGCCACGCAGCCGATCAATCGTCGCAGGGGTGGAGAACTGCGCTGCGCCAAGCCCCTCGATGAGGTAGCCGCGCAGCGCCTTGCCGGAGTCCTCGAACCCGGAGAGCACCTTGTACGCCAACGCGAAGCCGCCGATGACATTCTCTGCGACGACGGCGCCCTTGGTCACCACCCCGTAGCGATCCAGCCATGCCTCCCCAAGCGCGAGCGAGCGCCGGGTCGGGTCGGTGTCGGGGTGCGGGGTGGCGGCCCAGCGTCCCACCATGTCTGGCGGGGCGGTTTGCGTAAACGAGGTCCTGCCGGAGCGGATGCGGGAGCGGGACGGTCGCCGCTTCGCGCGGTGCGCGGCCTTACCACCGGCAAGGCGTGCGCGCAGCGGCGCGAAGGAATCCGGTGAAACGTGGCCGGCCTCGACAAGGTCCCACATGGATTCGCGTAGCTCTTCGGCAGTCGTCGCTGGCGTGAGCAGGTCGCTGAACAGGTAGCCTCCACCTGCTGCGAGCGTGTCCATGATGTGCTGCTGCGTGAGCGAGAGCAACGGCGGGTCGACTTGCGGCAAGAGCTGCGCGGCGTAGTCACTCGGCAGCAGCATGATCCACGGATCGTTCGCCCCCGCCGACCCAGCGCCCACAATGATGACCTCGCCGGAGGCAGTCAGCTCATCCAACATGATCGGCGAGTAGTCCCCCACCCGCGACGGCAAGATGTGGGACTCCCACGCAGAGGCCGGCAGCCGCACGCCCGCGAGCTGCTCGATGACGGAGTACACCCCGTCGGCGCCGCGTAAGGGAGGCACCGTTCCCGCCGCGGCGACGTTACTCCACGCTGGCAGGAAACGCCCGTACGCCGACGCCGATACCGGCCGGGCCTGCGCCCGCGCGACCGCCAAGGAGCGGGAACGGATCACGCGCAGGACCTCGTGCGCGACGTACTCCTGGTCGTCGACGCCTTGGCGGAAGCGCCCCTCGATGACGGAGTTGGCGTCGACAAGCGGTTGGAGCACCGCGTAGGCAGCGCCGAGCGCGAGCCCGAAGGCATCGGCAAGCGCGCGCAGCGTGAAGGGGCCGCGGGTGCGCACCCAGCGGCGCACGAGCTGGGCGAGTGCATCGGGGATGGTGGCCACCTGTGCTGCCACCCCAGGCGGAACCGGCACGCCAAGGCCGTCGCGCAGCAGCGGTGCGTCGAGCGCCTGCGCAACGTGTTCCCTGCCGCCGATGCGCACCCGCATCACGCGTGGCCCGAGCGACGCCTCCACCCCCGCGAGCGGCACCGAGGTGTACACCGCGAGCTCGTCCACAGGCACCGGGCCGGTCAGGCGCAGGGTGTCGGCGAACTGCTCCGGTGTCTCGGCGCGGCCGACCCGGCGCAGCGACGCGTCCACCTCGGTGATCACCTCCGCGTCCAACAGCTCGCGCAGCTCCACGGTGCCCAACAGTTTGGCTAGCAGTGACGGGTCCAGCGCGAGTGCCGCCGCCCGCTTCTCCGCGAGCGGAGTGTCGCCCTCGTACATGAACGCGCCGGTGTAGTTGAACAGCAGCGATGAGGCAAACGGGCTCGGCTGCTGCGTGGTCACCTCCGCGATGCAGACCCGGCGCGTCTGCAGGTCACGGATGACTTCTTGCAGGGCGGGCAGGTCGTAGACGTCCTGGAGGCACTCGCGCACCGTTTCCAGGATGATCGGAAACGACGGGTAATTCCGGGCCACATCCAACAACTGCTCGGCGCGCTGGCGCTGCTGCCACAGGGGCGCGCGCTTGCCGGGGTTGCGGCGCGGCAGCAGCAGGGCGCGGGCGGCGCACTCGCGGAACCGGGAGGCGAACAGAGCGGAGTTTCCCACCTGCTCGGTGACGATGTCGGTGATCTCGTCGGCGTCGAATTGGAACAGGGCCCCGGAGGGTTCGTGGTCGCCTTGGGGCAGGCGCAGAACGATGCCGTCGTCGCCGGCCACGGCCTGGGCGTCCATCCCGGTCTCCTGCGCGATCCGCCACCCGGCAGCCAGCGCCCACGCGGCGTTCACACCCTTGCCGAACGGCGTGTGCAGCACCACGCGCCAGTCCCCAAGCTCGTCGGTGAAGCGCTCGAGCACCAGCGTCGTCTCGTCCGGCAGCACGCCGGTGGCTTCCTCTTGCTCCTCGAGGTAGGCCCGCAGATTGTCGCGCGCGTACGCATCGAGCGAATTATCGACGCCCGCTCCGCCGCGCACCTCCCTCCTGAACGCGCCGAGCGCCTTGCCGAGTTCGTACGGGCGCCCGACGCCCTCCCCCGACCAAAACGGCAGCCTGCCGGTATGCCCCGGCGCGGGCGAGACCTGCACTTGGTCGCGCGTGATGTTTTCAATCCGCCAGCTCGTCGCTCCGAGCGTGAACACGTCGCCGACGCGGGACTCGTAGACCATTTCCTCGTCGAGCTCGCCGACGCGGCGCGGCGCCCCGCCCTCTGCTTCGGAGCCGACGAGGAAGACGCCGAACATGCCACGGTCCGGGATGGTGCCGGCATTTGTCACGGCGACGCGCTGCGCGCCCTGCAGCGCCTTGAGCACGGTACCGTCGAGCCAGGCGCGCGGCTTGAGCTCCGCGAAGTCCGTCGAGGGGTACACCCCGGTGACCAGGTCGATGACGGCGTTAAAGACATCCCGGTCGAGTGACCGGTAGGGCCAGGCGCGGGTGACGGTCTCGTACCAGTCATCGAGCTCGAGGTCCTCGACTGCCACCGCGGCCACCGTCTGCTGGGCGAGCACGTCCAGCGGGGAGCGTGGCGTGCGCAGCTCCTCGATGAGCCCGTCGCGCATCCGCGGCACGGTCACGGCCGTTTGCACCAGGTCGGAGCGGTGCTTCGGATAGAACGAGCCGTGCGAGATCGCGCCTACCGTGTGCCCGGCGCGCCCGACGCGCTGCAGCCCGGAGGCAACCGACGGCGGGGACTCCACCTGGATCACCAGCTCCACCGCACCCATGTCGATACCCAGCTCCAGGGAGGACGTCGACACGACCGCTTTGAGCGTGCCCTCTTTCAGCATCGTTTCCGTCGTGGCCCGCTCATCTTTGGACACGCTGCCATGGTGGGCACGCGCGATCACGGGCGCCGCCTCCCCCGCGAGGTCGACCCCTTTGCCCAGCTGTGCAGGGGGGCGTCGAGTAGCGGGGCTGAGCGCTTCGGGGTCGTGCTCTTTGGCCCACAGCTCGTTGAGCTGGCTGGTGAGCCGCTCCGCTGTGCGTCGCGAGTTCACGAACACGATCGTCGAGCGGTGCGCCATGACCTCCCGGTACACCGATTCCGCGATGTGCGGCCAAATCGACTTCGGCGCCGGTGGCATCAGCGCCGCGGTCTCCCCGCCGAAGTCCAGGGCGTCGTCGACGATGGCATCCCCAATTGTCGACGCCTCCTCCGGCACCGGCAGGTCACTCATATCGGCCACCGGCACCCGCACCGCGAGGTCCCAGCGCTTCTCCCCCGGCGGCTGGATGATCGTCGTGCGAGGCCCGAGGAAGTCCGCCACGGCCTCCAGCGGGCGCACCGTCGCAGACAACCCGATGCGCTGAAAGTCCCCCGCGAGGCGGCCGAGCCGCTCCAGCGACAGTGCCAGGTGCACGCCGCGCTTCGTGCCCGCGAGCGCGTGAATCTCGTCCACGATTACGGTGTCCACGGTCCGCAGGATGCCCGCGGCCTTCGACGTCAGCATCAAATACAGCGACTCAGGCGTGGTGATCAGGATGTCCGGCGGCTTGCGCACCTGGCGGGACCGCTCCGCTTGCGGGGTGTCGCCCGAGCGCACCGCCACCGACACATCCGGCATGTCCAGCCCCATGCGCTGCGCCACGCGCCCAATCCCGCCGAGCGGGGCCCGCAGGTTATTTTCGACGTCCACACCAAGGGCTTTCAGCGGCGAGATATATAAGGTGTGCACGCCGCCGTGGCTGCTGGTGTTCGCCCCGTCGATTGGCAGGGCCTGCTGCCCGTCGCGTTCCACGAGCGAATTCAGCGACCACAAAAAGGCCGCCAACGTCTTACCGGAGCCGGTAGGCGCTACCACCAGGGCGTTGCCGCCGTCGGAAATCGTGGCCCACGCCTGCTCCTGCACTGGCGTTGGCGCCTCGAATACTTCTTCAAACCAGGTCGCCACCTGCGGTTTGAAGCGTTCGAGGATTCCTTTGGCCATGCCCGCCAGAATACAGATAGTGCAGGCAGGCGAAAAGAAATGGTTCCTTTGGCTGGTTTCGCGCTAAAGTCGAAGCCATGACTGCTCAGTATTCAGACTCTCGGCTGACAAACTTAATCGCGCAAGGCACCGGCGAGATCCTCAAGGGTATTCGCGGTGTTGGCCTTCTCCGCGGACGTGAACTTGGAGAAGCCGGCGACGACCTGGCACAGAACTGGATCGCACGCGTGCTTGAGCAGCACCGCCCGGGCGATGCATTTCTGTCCGAAGAGGCAGCCGACGACCACTCCCGTCTCAGCAACAACCGCGTCTGGATCGTTGACCCACTCGACGGCACCAAGGAGTTCGCAACCGGCCGCCAAGACTGGGCCGTGCACATCGCGCTCGTCGAAGACGGGGTACCAACCCACGCTGCGGTAGGCCTGCCGGACCTTGGCGTCGTCTTCAAGTCTTCCGACGTGCGCCACGTCTCGGGGCCGTTCGCAAAGAAGATCGCTATGTCGCGCAACCGCCCGCCGGCGATCGCCCCGTTCGTTGCTGACGCCCTCGGCTTCGAGACCAGCCCGGTCGGCTCCGCAGGCGCGAAGGCAATGCACGTCCTGCTCGGTGACTTCGACGCCTACGTACACGCCGGCGGCCAGTACGAGTGGGACCAGGCAGCACCAGTTGGTGTTTCCATGGCTGCGGGCCTGCACTGCTCGCGCCTCGACGGCTCGCCGCTGAAGTACAACAACAAGGACACCTACATCCCGGACCTGCTCATCTGTCGTCCGGAGCTTGCCGACGACATCCTGGAAGCCTGCGCGAAGTACTACGACGAGCACGGCTCCTTCGAAGGGGTCGTCGCGAAGTGAGCCTGGTGACTCCGTACGAAGACCTCCTGCGCGACGTCCTGGAAAACGGCACCGATAAGGGCGACCGCACCGGCACCGGCACGCGAAGCGTCTTCGGCCGCCAGCTGCGCTACGACCTTTCCGAGTCCTTCCCCCTGCTGACCACCAAGAAGGTGTACTTCAAGGGCGTCGTGGGCGAGCTGCTGTGGTTCCTCCGCGGCGACTCCAACGTGACCTGGCTGCAGGAACACGGCGTGCGCATCTGGAACGAGTGGGCCGACGAAAATGGCGAGCTCGGCCCGGTCTACGGCGTGCAGTGGCGCTCCTGGCCCACCCCCGACGGGCAGCACGTCGACCAGATTTCACGGGCGCTCGAGCTTTTGAAGGACGACCCCAATTCGCGCCGCAACCTGGTGTCCGCGTGGAACGTCTCCGAGCTCGAGCACATGGCGCTGCTGCCGTGTCACCTGCTGTTCCAGCTGTATGTAGCTGACGGCAAGCTGAGCCTGCAGGTGTACCAGCGCTCCGCCGACATGTTCCTGGGCGTGCCGTTTAACATCGCCTCCTACGCGCTGCTCGCGCACATGTTTGCACAGCAGGCAGGTCTCGAGGTCGGCGAACTCATCTGGACCGGCGGCGACTGCCACATTTACAACAATCACTTCGACCAGGTGCGCGAGCAGCTCTCCCGCGAGCCTCGCCCCTACCCGCAGCTCAAGCTGCGGAAGGCAGAGTCGCTGTTTGACTACGACTTCTCCGACATCGAAGTCGTCGGCTACGACCCGCACCCGACGATCAAAGCGCAGGTGTCCGTCTAATGCTGGGCGCGATCTGGGCCGAAAGCATCGACGGCATCATCGGCGACGGCGTGGGCATGCCCTGGCACCTGCCTGAGGACCTGCGCCACTTCAAGGAGATCACGCTGGGCCACCCGATCATCATGGGGCGCAAGACTTGGGACCACCTCCCCATCAAGCCGCTGCCGGGCAGAACAAACCATGTGTTGTCCTCGCGCGAGCCCGGCGAGTGGTCCGACGGCGCCTTCGTGTCCCGCGACATCCCAGATTTGAAGACGTCCGCCTGGATCATCGGCGGTGGCCAGATTTACGAAGCAACCATCGACGAAGTAGACGTCATTGAACGCACGATCGTCGATGTCCACGTCGCAGACAAGCTCGGAGCGTCCGCCGTCCGCGCGCCCCGCGTCACCGATGACTTCGCTATCGTTTCTGATGGACCGTGGCAAACCTCCGCCAATGGCACCCGTTTCAAGCACCAACGCCTCGAAAGGTTAGGCCCAAAATCATGACCACTCCCGAAACCTCTTCCCACGTCACCATCTTCGCAACCGATTGGTGCCCGTTCTGCAAGAAGCTTCGCGAGCGCCTCGACCGTACCGAAACCCCTTACGACGTCGTTGACATCGAAGCCGAAGGCGCCAAGGACGCCGCCGCGTGGGTCGAGTCCGTCAACGACGGCAACCGCGTCGTCCCCACCGTCCTCTATTCTGACGGCACGCACGCGACCAACCCTGCCGCGTCCGCTGTTCGCGCGAAGCTGCGCGAACTGACCGGCGAAGAGGCCTAACACCCGGGCAAATAGCGATGCCGTCGCGGGCGCCCGCGACTTTGGCAACACTTCTGTCCTGCGGTACTGTTAGTCGAGTTGCCCCAGTAGCTCAGGGGATAGAGCACGGCTCTCCTAAAGCCGGTGTCGGAGGTTCGAATCCTCTCTGGGGCGCAAAACACCCCCGCGGCCTGCGCAAATAGGCTGCGGGGGTTTCGCATTTCTGCAAAGAACGCGAATGCACTAGCTTATCTACCCTCTTTGCGCAAGATTTGGGGGTTAAGCGACAAAATGTGTGCTTTTCTCGGCGTGTCGACTTAAGTGACAAAATGTGTGCTTTTTCAGGGGTTGGG